>NZ_CP086610.1:300000-472500 GCF_020883495.1 Shinella zoogloeoides
GCCGTCTGCGGTGACGTCGAGCGTGCCGTTGGCGATCTGCTTCGTCGTCATCACCGGCTCGTAGCGCCAGGAGCTGCCTTCGCGATACCATTGGTAATTGCGCTCGATCTCGAGAAGCTTCCACGGCATGCCCTGCATCGCCGCGCGCTTGCCATCGGGATCGACGGCGATGACCTGGAAGTTGGCGATGCTGTTTTCCGTAAGGTCGCCGGCAAATTCCGGCTTCACGCCGATCATCGTGCCGGCCGGCTTGACCGGCAGGGTGAGGTTGCGTTCGACGGCGCGGCCGCCGGCCTCCATCATGCGCAGGGTGACGAGCGCTTCGAGGCGCTGGGTCGTGGAGGGCAGGTCGTTGACGGTGACGTCGAAGGTCGTCTTGCCCTCGTCGTCCAGCACGTCGAGGCCGTCGAGCGGAATGCGGCTCTCCTCGATGGCTTCCTCGTCGGCAAGGCCGAAGACATAGCCGGGATAGGCGGCGTCCTGATGCGTCGGCTTCAGCGCGACGTCGCCCTCGATCTCGAGGCCCGCGCCCGGCGCGCCGTAGAGATAGCGGCCTTCGACGGAAACGGGAGCGGGAACGCCGGTCTCGACGGCCTTCGCCTCGCTCGTCATGTCGAATTCGATGCGGTCGGGCACGAAATCGTCGACGAGGAAGGTCTTTTCGGCAATCGCCGTGCCCTTCGGGTCGGTATAGACCTGCATGGTCCAGGTGCCGCGCATGCTGTTTTCCATGAGCGGCAGGTCGATGGCATAGCCGCCGAGCGTGGCTTCGGCCACCATGCGGCGGTCTTCCACGCCGTCGGGACGGTTGAAGATGAAGGTGAGCGGCAGTTTCTCGACGGCGTTGGATTCGATGTCGCGGGCGAGCGCCGAGGCATGCACCGTCTCGCCGGCGCGGTAGATGCCGCGCTCGGTCCAGGTCAGCACGTCGATGGCGCCCGGCGCGGGGCGGCCGGTGACGCCGCGGTCGGACAGGTCGAAGCCGGCGCGGGTCATGTCGAGGAAGACGAAGTCGCCTTCGCCCTTGCGGGCGAGAATGACGGCGGGCGTGTTGGCGGCGGTGCCGCGCATCAGGCCGGCGGTGAAGGTCGCGCGGCCCTCCGCATCGGTCGTCGCCGTGCCGAGCACTTCGTTGTTCTTGGCGATGAGCTGGAGTTCGACGCCTTCCAGCGGGTCGGCGCTGTCGAGTGAGCGGGCGAAGACGTTGAGGCCGTCCGTGCCGGCATAGGTCGTGAGGCCGACATCCGAGACGACGAACCATTGCGTCGCCTTGCTGTCCCATTCGTTGCTGCGGCCGTTCGTGGCGGCGGCGGTCAGCACATAGACGCCGGGCTTGCGCTCCGGCAGGGCCTCGTCGACCGGGAAGCTGGTGACGACGTCCTTGTTCAGCTCCGGCGAGATCTCGATCTTGCCCTGCCAGACCAGTTCGCCATTCTGGTTCTCGATATTGCTGGCGGAATAGCCGTCGAGCTGGGTGAGGAAGCGGCTTTCGGCGAGCAGGCCCGCGATGGCGCGGTCGCCGACGCGGTAGAGCTTCAGGTCGGCGCTGTCGGTGTTGACCGAGACGATCGGGATGCCGCGGCGAACGCTGCCCGGCAGCACGAAGCCGTCGCCGGTGAAGCGCACCGTGGCTGCACGGTCCTGCACATAGATGTCGAGATCGACCGGCGCGGCCAGCGGCTCGTCGACGGCCGACGGCAGGCCGGTGCGGAAGGCGATCTTGTAGCGCTGGCCGTGGGCGAGGCCCTCGACGCAGATCTGCCGGTCCTTCGCCTCCACCGCCTTGGGCGCCGCGCCGTCGAGCGTGACGAAGGAGGCGTAGTCCGCGCCCGACTTGACGAGCGGTTCGGAGAACTCGACGCAGGCGCGCGGATTGGCGCTGTCGGAATCGATCGTGTGATTTACGACGCGGAAGCCCTGGCGCGTGCGCAGGCTCACATAGGCCGAGCGTACGGCCACGTCCTCCTCCTGCTCAAGGCTCGCCTTGTAGGCGTTGATGCCGGCGCGGTAGTTGCCCGAAACGTCGAGCGTATCGCCGAGAACGGCGAGCGCGCGGGCGCGCGTCTCCGTCGTGCGCGAAAGCTGGTAGGCGTTGATCGCCGCAAGTGCGCCCTGACCGGCCAGATAGCTGTTGTTGGTGGCGCGGGCCATGGATTCGGCGGTCTCGAGCCAGAGGTAATAATCGTCCGGGGCGATCGAGAGTGCGCCCTTGTAGGCGGCAAGCGCCTCGTCGAAGCGGCCGGAGGCCGTTTCGATGCGGCCGAGCGAGGCGAGGCTTTCCGAGCCTTGGTCTTCCTGGCCGGCGGGCATCGAGAGATTGTCGCGAAGGGCGCGCGCGTCGTTCGTCATATATTCGGTGATGAAGGCGAGCGCCGGGGCCGCGCCGATATCGGCGGCATTGTCGGCCTTGACGATCTTGCCGGCGACCGCACCCTGGAAATGGTTGAGCTGGTTGAAATCGCTCTTCAGGAAGCACCACTTCACCTTGGGATTATAGGTGAAGGCGCGGCAGGACATGTCGTCGATGCAATCGGTCTTGCACTGGTCGAGCGTCACATCCTGCACCGTGCGCAGGTCGAAGCCGAAATAGTCGCCGTTGTCCGTCGTCACGACGGTGCGTGTCTCTTCGGCATGGGCGATATGGGGTGGAGAGGCGACGGCAGAAAGAAGAAGTGCCGAGAAACCGAAGATTGCGCGCATAGACATGAAGTCCTCCTACCGCTGCCCGTCTCGTTGTCGCCGCCACTGTTCCGACCTCGGCCCCGGCTTGTCAATCGAAAGACGAAGCGCTTCGGGGTGCCGGAAAGGGATGGCGCATGGAACCAGGGGGAAGACGTTTGGGTTCGCCGGTTCAATCGCTGGAAATGCGAAAAATTTTCACGGATCGCCGCGTTAACCTTTTGTTAACCATATCGGCGCAGACTCCGGATCATCGACGGGCGCTTCTCTGTCATACCGCTGTTACAGGCGGCCGGTAGAAACCTCGTCAGAAACGAAAGTCGTGTTTCGAAAACGCAGTGACCACGGATGTACTGGCACCGCGCGAAACACTTCCCCGGCAAGGCCGGGATGAGGAAGCGGGGGTATAACCCTCGCTTTTTTCATGTCTTCTTTCCGCCCGCGACGGCTGGACCCTGTCTCCCGATTATCCTACCCATGGTGCCCTCCTTCCTCGTTTCCGGACGGTTGCATGTCTGACGTCGCCCTCAATGTCCTTCCCATCTTCGCGCTCATCCTGATCGGCTGGCTGCTGGTGCGCACCGGCTATCTCCGGGAGGCGCTGGGGGAGGGGCTGGGCGAGTTCGTCTTCCGCGTCGCCGTGCCCGTGCTGCTCTTCCGCACCATCGCGGAGGCGGATTTCGCGGGCGAAGCGCCCTGGCGCATCTGGGTCGGCTATTTCGCGGGGGTCGCCGTGACGTGGACGGTGGCGCATCTGGTGGCGACGCTGGGCTTTTCGCGCGACCGGCGCATCGGCGTGCTGGCCGGCGTTTCCTCGGCCTTCGCCAACAATGTCTTCATCGGCCTGCCGCTCGTTTCGCGCGTCGTCGGCGACGAGGGGCTTGTTGCGCTCTCGGTGCTGCTCTCGGTGCATCTGCCGGTGATGATGATCGCCGGGACGATCCTGATGGAGCGCGCCGAGCGCAAGGAAGGCACCCGCGAGCCGCAGAGCTTCGCCGCTCTTCTTGCCGGAATAGGCAACAGCCTTGTGCGCAATCCGCTGGTGATCGGCCTTCTCGCCGGCGCGCTGTTCCATGTCGCCGGCATGCCGCTCGGTGGGCCGGTGAAGGTGGTGGTCGACCAGATCGCCGCGACGGCCGCACCCGCCGCGCTCGTCTCTATCGGCATGGCGCTCAACAAGTACAAGCTCGGCGGCAATGCCGGCATCGCGCTGGCCATGACCGGCCTCAAGCTCCTGCTCCTGCCGGGGTCGGTCTATGTCGCCTGCCGGCTGCTCGGCCTCAGCCCGGAATGGACCGCCGCGATGGTGCTGACATCCTCCGTGCCGACAGGCGTCAATGCCTGGCTGCTCGCCAACCATTTCGGCGTCGGCCATGCGCTGGCCTCTTCCACCATCACCATGACCACGGCTCTCGGGGTCTTCACGGTTTCCTTCTGGGCCTGGCTTCTGGGCTGAGGCCGCAAAGCCTTCATTCCCGCATAACAAAAAACCCGGCGTGAGGCCGGGTTTTCGTTTGTCGCTATGGCGGGCGCGCTTACTGGGCGGCCGGCTGTTCCGTCGTGGTGCCCTGCGTTGCGCCTTCGGCTGGAGCTGCACCCTCGGTCGTCGTTGCAGCAGCGCCACCTTCAGCCGGAGCGGCGCCCTCGGTCGTGGTCGCCGCAGCGCCGCCCTCAGCCGGAGCCGCACCTTCGGTCGTCGTGGCGGCAGCGCCGCCTTCGGTTGCCGTCGCGCCTTCCGCGGGAGCCGCAGCTTCCGTTGCGGCTGCGCCGCCGGCATCCGCGCCTTCGCTCGAAGCGGTCGGCAGGGCCGCCGGGCTGTCGGAGAGGCTGCGCAGGTAGGCGATCAGGTTGGCGCGCTCGTCTTCCTTCTTGAGGCCGGCGAAGCCCATGGCGGTGCCCGGGACGTGCTTCTTCGGCGCTTCGAGGAAGAAGTTCAGGTGATCGAAGTCCCAGACGACCTTGTGGCCTTCGGAGAAGGTGGTCATGCCGGCGGAATAGCTGAAGCCCTCATGCGAGGCGATCGGGCGGTTCACGACGTCCCAGAGATTGGGGCCGACCTTGTTCGGTCCGCCCTTCTCCGAGGTGTGACAGCTCGCACACTTCTTGAAGACGGTTTCGCCGGCTGCCGCATCGGCGCTGGCGAGCAGGGTCGCGATCGGCGTGCCCTTGGCCTCTTCACCGCCGCCGGCCGCTTCACCGCCAGCCGCTTCCTCGGCGACGATCGTGAAACCTTCCTTCTCGGGGGCTTCCGAATGGAAAATGCCTTCAGAAGCGATCGACACGGACATCAGCACGAAGACGGTGCCCAGAAGGGCACCTACGCCCATGTTCACATAAGAGTTCATCCAAACGCTCCCCTAGCAACCGGCGGACAGACTACCGGCCAGTCTTGAAATCGCGCGGAACCTATGTCTTTTGCTGCTTCGTTGCAACAGTGATTGTAGCCCCCGCACTGAGACCTTTTGACACTTTTCCCGGGGGTTTTGAAGGGCCTGCGATGATTCCCGGCAATTTTGACAAGACCCTCGTGCTCATTCCCGCGCGCATGGCCTCGACACGCCTTCCCGGCAAGCCGCTCGCCGACATTGCCGGCCTGCCGATGATCGTCCAGGTTGCGCGCCGGGCCGCCGCCGCCGATGTCGGCCGGATCGTCGTCGCGGTCGATCACCAGGACATTTTCGATGCGGTCGTGGCGGCAGGCTTTACGGCCGTGATGACGCGGGTCGATCACCAGTCCGGCTCCGACCGCATCCACGAGGCGCTGATGAAAAGCGACCCGGAAGGCCGGGCCGAGATCGTCATCAACGTGCAGGGCGACCTGCCGACCATCGACCCCGGGACGATCCGCGCGGCCCTTCGCCCGCTGGAGAACGCTGCGACCGATATTGCGACCCTCACGACGGAAATCCGCGACGAGCACGAGAAAACCAATCCCAATGTGGTGAAGGTCGTCGGCTCGCCGCTGAGCGAAAGCCGCCTGCGCGCGCTTTATTTTACACGCGCGACCGCGCCGCACGGCGAGGGGCCGCTCTATCACCATATCGGCCTCTACGCCTATCGCCGCAAGGCGCTGGAAACCTTCGTCACGCTCAAGCCCTCGACGCTGGAAAGGCGGGAATCGCTGGAGCAGCTCCGGGCGCTGGAAGCCGGCATGCGCATCGATGCGGAGATCGTTGACACGGTTCCGCTCGGTGTCGATACTCCCGCCGACCTTGAAAAGGCCCGGGCCATGCTCGCCGCCCACCCCATTTGATACGGATATTCCCATGATCAAGAAGACCAACAAGATCGCCTTCCAGGGCGAATTCGGCGCGAATTCCGACATGGCGAGCCGCGACATGTTCCCCAACATGGAGCCGCTGCCCTGCCAGACCTTCGAGGACGCCTTCCTCGCCGTCGAGAACGGCGACGCCGATCTCGGCATGATCCCGATCGAGAACACGATTGCCGGCCGCGTCGCCGATATCCATCATCTCCTGCCGGAATCGCGCCTGCATATCGTCGGCGAATATTTCATGCCGATCCGTTTCCAGCTCATGGTGCTGCCGGGTGTGACGAAAGATGAGGTGCGCACGGTCCACAGCCATATCCATGCGCTAGGCCAGTGCCGCAAGATCGTCCGCCTCAACGGCTGGAAGCCGGTCATCGCCGGCGATACGGCCGGCGCTGCCAAGCTCGTCTCGGAGACCGGCGACCGCTCCATGGCGGCGCTCGCCCCGCGCCTTGCGGCCGATCTCTACGGCCTGTCGATCATCGCGGAGAATGTCGAGGACACGGAAAGCAACGTCACGCGCTTCGTCGTGCTTTCGCGCGATCCCGCGCCGATCGAGCGCGACGGCGACGAGACCATCGTCACTACCTTCGTCTTCAATGTCCGCAACATTCCGGCCGCGCTCTACAAGGCGATGGGCGGCTTTGCGACCAACGGCATCAACATGACGAAGCTGGAAAGCTACCAGATCGGCGGCAAGTTCTACGCCACGCAGTTCTATGCCGATATCGAGGGCCACCCGGACGATCTGCCGGTGCGCCGTGCGCTCGAGGAACTTCGCTTCTTCTCGGAAAAGGTCCGCATCCTCGGCACCTACCGGGCGCACCCGATGCGCAGCGCCTTCTAACTTTTCCAATCCAGCCAGTCGCGCATCAGGCGATGCGCGATGGCCCCCTTGGGCGGGGTCGCCATGCCGGGCGCGGCACCGGACGTCGCGCTGTGCTCGATCATCGCCGCCGTCTCCTCGCGGGTGAACCAGCGGCAATCCTCCAGTTCCGTCTCGTCGCGGCGGATATCGAAGGAGATCGCCTCGCCATAGCAGCCGATCATCAGCGAATGCGGCATCGGCCAGGGCTGCGAGGCGTGGTAGCGCACGCGCCCGACTCTGATGCCGGATTCTTCCAGCGTTTCACGGCGCACGGTATGCTCTATGGTCTCGCCCGGCTCCAGGAAGCCGGCGAGGCAGGAGTAGACGCCGGGCTGGAAATGCGGCGAGCGGCCGAGCAGGCACAGATCCCGCTCGATATCGATGACCAGCATGATCGCAACCGGATCGGTGCGCGGGAAGACGGTATGGTTGCACGCCTCGCAGACGCGGCGGTAGCCGCCGATTTCCGAGCGCGTCGGCGCGCCGCACTTGCCGCAGAAGCGGTTGTTGCCGTTCCAGGTCATCAGGCTGGAGGCCTGCGCGAACTGGCCGAGCAGATCGTCGTCGAGCATCTGCTGGCGGTAGAGTGTGCGCCCGTCGGCGGCCTTCAGCGGCTCCTGCAGGGTGTCGGGATCGGCGCTCACCGGGATGGCGAGGCGCGGCTCGCCGTTCTTCAGGTAGCCGAGCAGGATGGATTCGTCCGGCATCGGGCCGAGTTCGGCCAGTTCATAGGGCGCGAAGAGCGGGTCGATGATCTTCTCGTCGTGCTTGACGACGAGCTTGCCGCCGGCCAGCGCGAAGGCATGCACGTTCTCGGCCTTGAAGGCCTGCTCCAGGCAGTCCGGCGCGCGGTGCTCCGACTGGCGGTCGAGGCTGTTTTCCGCAAAGGCCACCATGGTGCTGGGTTCCGGATGCGGGCGGTATTGATCGAAAAGCGATGGCTTCATGGAGTGAGCGCGTCCAGCAGTTTGGCGGAAAAGGCCTTGGTTTCCTCAGCCGAGCGCGGCTCGGCGGCGCCGAAGCCCCAGACGGGGCCGGGCCAGTTCGGATCGCCCTCGTTGCGCGCGATGACATGCACATGAAGCTGGCGGACGATATTGCCGAGCGCGCCGATATTGATCTTGGCCGCGCCCGTCACCTTCTTCAGCGCTTCCGCCACCAGCGTCGTCTCGAAGGTCAGCATGGTCTGGTCGAGTGGCGTCAGGTCGAAGACCTCGCTGGCGCCGGGGCGCTGCGGCACGAGCACCAGCCAGGGCCAGCGCGCGTCCTTCATCAGCCGAAGCTCGCACAGGCCGATCCTCGTGACGAGATCGCTGTCGCGGACCAGCCGTTCGTCGGGTCGAAAATCGCTCAAGGGGCCCTCCCGAAATGCTTTTGCCTGATTCATGACACGCACCCGATCTTGCTCCAACAGTTTTTTATCGGCTCGGCTTGCATTCGGATGGAATATTGCCGATATGGGGGACGGGAGGTTGGTGGTGGACGAGCCACTCGCCAACCGGGTCAGGTCCGGAAGGAAGCAGCCCTAACGAGCCCCGGCACGGGTCATCGTGCCAGCCTCCCACCTTTCCGTCCTGATCCTGGCCGTCCTGTCGGGACTCTTGAGTTCGATTAGCGGCAGGGTCGATGAACGACGCAATCTCGAATCCGTCCAGCGAAAAACCGGCCGCCTATCGCGTCCTTGCGCGAAAATACCGGCCCAAGGACTTCTCCGACCTCATGGTCGGTCAGGAGCCGATGGTCCGCACGCTGACCAATGCGTTCGAGACCGGCCGCATCGCCCAGGCCTATATGCTGACCGGCGTGCGCGGCGTCGGCAAGACGACCACCGCCCGCATCCTCGCCCGCGCGCTGAACTACAAGACGCCCGAGATCGACCGGCCGACCATCGACCTTCGCGTTCCCGGCGAACATTGCCAGGCGATCATGGAAGGCCGCCATGTCGACGTCATCGAGATGGACGCCGCCTCCCATACCGGCATCGACGATATCCGCGAGATCATCGAGCAGGTGCGTTACCGCCCGGTCTCGGCGCGTTATAAAGTCTATATCATCGACGAAGTGCACATGCTCTCGACGCAGGCCTTCAACGGCCTGCTGAAGACGCTGGAAGAGCCGCCGGAGCATGTGAAATTCATCTTCGCGACGACGGAAATCCGTAAAGTACCGATCACCGTCCTGTCGCGCTGCCAGCGCTTCGACCTGCGCCGCATCGGCGCGTCCGACCTCGTCGGCCTCTTCACCACCATTCTCGGCAAGGAGGGCGTCGCGTTCGAGCCGGATGCGCTCGCCATGGTCGCCCGCGCCGCCGAAGGCTCGGCGCGCGATGGCCTCTCGCTGCTCGACCAGGCGATCGCCCATGGCGCGGGCCGTGTCGAGGTCGAGGCCGTGCGCTCCATGCTCGGCCTTGCCGACCGCGCCCGCATCGTCGATCTCTTCGAGCATATCGTGAAGGGCGACGCGGCGGCGGCGCTTGCCGAATTCGGCGCGCAATACGAGGCCGGCGCAAGCCCCTCCGTCGTGCTGACCGACCTTGCCGATTTCACCCATCTCGTCACCCGCATGAAATATGTGCCGGACGCCGCCGGCGACCAGTCGCTGAGCGAGATCGAGCGCACGCGCGGCGTCGAATTCGCCAATTCCATTGCCGTCACCGCGCTTTCGCGCATGTGGCAGATGCTGCTGAAGGGCATCCCGGAAACCGAAGCCTCCAGCCGTCCGGCGGGCGCGGCCGAGATGGTCATCATCCGCCTTGCCCACGCCGCCAACCTTCCCTCGCCGGAAGAGGCCGCGCGCCGTCTTGCCGAGCTTTCGAGCGGCGAGGGCGGCGGCAATGGCGGCCGCGCGCCGCAATCCGGCGGCTATTCGGGCCAGCCTTCGGCGCAGGCCTCCGTCGCTGCCGTCGCACGGCAACCGGATGCGCCGGTGCGCGCGCAGGCGGGCGGCGCGACCATGCTGCGCGCGGTGCCGCAGGCCGAGCCTGCCCCGCAGCCCATGGGCCGCATCGAAGCCGCGCCGGCCGAACAGCCGGCGGCTGCGCCGAAAGTGCCGGTCAACTCGATCTCCGACATTGCCGATCTCTGCACGAAGAATCGCGACATCCGTCTGCGCGCGCTCGTGCGCGCCTTTGTTCGCCCGGTGAGCGTGGAGGCCGGCAAGCTGGAAATCGGCCTTGCCAACGATGCTCCCAAGTCGCTCATCGCCGACCTGCAGAACCGGCTGCTGGAATGGACCGGCATCCGCTGGCTGGTGATCCTTTCGCGGGAGGCCGGCGGGCCGACCCTGTCGGAAGCCGAGACCATGGCGCAGGAAGCGCGCGTCGCCGATGCGCGCCAGGACCCGGACGTCGCCGCCATCCTGCAGCGCTTCCCCGGCGCCAAGATCACCGACGTGCGCATCAAGGTGCAGGAAACGGAAGACGAGGCCGAGACCGTCGAGGTCGTGGCCGCCGCCGAATCCGCCGAGGGCGACATCCTGCCCGGCGACGATATCGAACACTAGCAATCCCGGCAGAAGTGCGAAGCGGTTTTGCGTCCGGGATTGCGAAAACAAAGACTTTAACAGCACAAGACGAAGAGGAGAGGCCGATGCGCGACATCATGGGCATGATGGGCAAGGTCAAGGAAATGCAGGCCAAGATGGAGAAGATGCAGGAGGAGATCGCCGCGCTCGAAGTGAGCGGCACCTCCGGCGGCGGCCTCGTTTCCGTCACGCTCGACGGCAAGGGCAATCTCAAGGGCCTGAAGATCGATCCCTCGCTCTTCAAGGAAGACGATGTGGAAATCCTCGAGGACCTGATCGTCGCCGCTCACAAGGACGCCAAGGACAAGGCCGAGGCCGAGACCGTCGAAAAGACCAAGGCGCTGACCGCCGGCCTGCCGATCCCGCCCGGCTTCAAACTGCCGTTCTGATCCTGTAGGCTTGCAGGCTCGCGAGGAGGACTTCCCATGAGCCTGACGACCCTGCTGATCTTTGCCGGTGCGCTGATGATGGCGGCCGGCTCTCCCGGCCCGAGCATCGCCGCGCTTGTCGCCCGCGTGCTCTCGCGCGGGCCGAAGGATGTGCTGCCCTTCCTCGCCGCCATGTGGATCGGCGAGGGCGTCTGGCTCACCTGCGCCGTGCTCGGCCTTGCCGCCATCGCGGAAACCTTCCACGCCGCCTTCGTCGCCATCAAATGGCTCGGCGTCGCCTACCTGCTCTATCTCGCCTGGAAGATGTGGTTCGCCCCGACCGATACGGGGAGCGAGGCGCTGCCCGAGGCGCGTTCCGGCCCGAAACTGTTCTTCGCCGGGCTGACGGTGACGCTCGGCAATCCCAAGATCATGATGTTCTACGTGGCGTTGCTGCCGGCGATCATCGATCTTGGCGCGGTGACGCTGGTCGGCTGGGCGGAGCTGGTGGCGACCATGTTCGTCGTGCTCGTCGCCATCGACCTTGCCTGGGTGTTCCTCGCCTCGCGCGCCCGGCTCTTCCTGAAAAGTCCGCGCGCCGTGCGCATCGCCAACCGCCTCAGCGCCGGCACCATGGCCGGCGCGGCTGCGGCGATTGCCGCGCGCTAGCCGGTCAGGGCCGCGCGCAGCTTGTCGTTGATGGGCGCGGCGAGGTAGCGGATGCGGTCGTCTTCGGAGAGATTCTTGCCGTAGGTGCGCAGCAGCTCCGGCATGGTGACGGGGCCGCCGTCGAAGGGCGTGTAGGTCACGGCATCTCCGGTCTGGATGACGCCGTCACGCAGCACGCGGCAGTAGAAGCCCGGTCGTCCGGCCTGCATGAAGCGCCGTGCGAAGGCGGGGTCGCCCATGCGGGCGGTCAGCGTGTTGCAGGGAATGCGCGTCGAGGTCACCTCCAGCAGCACGCTTTCCATCTCGAAGCGGTCGCCGACGGAAACGCTGCGGCTGTCGACGCCTTCGATGACGAGGTTTTCACCGAAGGTGCCGGGCGCAACGGTGCGGCCGAGTTCCTTCGACCACCAGTCGAGATCGATGGAGCCGAAGCCGTAGACCGCCTGTTCCGGCCCGCCGTGATGTTTCCGGTTGCAGATGGCGTCGCCGAGCAGGCCCTCGCGGTCGACGACCACAGCGGCATCGGTCGGCGTCTTGAAAATGCCGGTCTTGTAGCTTTTGCCGGGAACCGGTCGGGCAAGGCCTGTGCATATGGCGAGAATTCTGATCAAGCGCTGCCTCCCGCGAGGTGGATTCCGTTTCCCCTGGATATGGGCTAGATAGCGGCAATGGCAAAACGAGTCACCGGCCCCGAAATCGAAAAACTCATCCAGCTTCTGGCGAAGGTGCCGGGCCTCGGGCCGCGCTCGGCGCGCCGCGCGGCGCTGCACCTCGTCAAGAAGAAGGACCAGTTGCTCGGCCCGCTGGCCGAGGCGATGGGCGAGGCGCATCGCAAGGTGCGCATCTGCTCCTGCTGCGGCAATGTCGATACCAGCGATCCCTGCACGGTCTGCACGGATGTGCGGCGCGACCAGTCGGTCATCATCGTCGTGGAGGATGTCTCCGACCTCTGGGCGCTGGAGCGCGCCGGGGCGATGAACGCGGCCTATCACGTCCTCGGCGGCACGCTCTCGCCGCTCGACGGCGTCGGGCCGGACGATCTCAATATCCGCGGCCTCGTCGACCGCGTGGCCAAGGGCGAGGTGCGCGAGCTGATCATCGCGGTCAACGCGACCGTCGAAGGCCAGACCACCGCCCATTACATCACCGACCAGCTTTCCGGCCTAGACGTGAAGATCACGCGGCTCGCCCATGGCGTGCCGGTGGGCGGCGAGCTGGACTATCTCGACGAAGGCACCCTGACGGCGGCGCTCCGGGCGCGTACGGCGATCTGAGGAGACCCATGCAGATCATTCGCACTTTTCTGAAGGCCTCGGCAGCGCTGGCGTTGCTCGGTCTCGCCCTTCCCGCCCATGCCGCCTCTAAGGCGGAGGTGGAAACGATGTTCCGCGCCTGGATCGACAACGACCTCTGGCCGGAGGCGCAGAAGACCGGCGTCAGCGAAAAGACGTTTCGCGCGGCGATGGAGGGCGTGAGCCTCAACTGGGAACTGCCCGATCTCGTGCCGCCCGGTTCCAAGCCGAAGAAGGAGCAGGCGCAGAGCCAGGCGGAATTTTCCTCGCCGGGCGCCTATTTCTCCGAAAAGCGCCTGCAGGGATTGGCGGGCAAGGGCGGCAGCCTTGCAAAGACCCATGCGGGAACGCTGCGCAAGATCGAGCAGCGCTTCGGCGTGCCCGGTGAGATCGTCGTCGCCATATGGGGGCGCGAGTCGGGCTTCGGCAGCGCGAAAATCCCCTATTCGGCGGTGGAGGTGCTCGCCACCAAGGCCTTCATGTCGACGCGCAAGGACATGTTCCGAAGCGAACTGATTGCGGCGCTGCACATTGTCGATGGCGGCGACCGGACCGTGGAGCAACTGAAAGGCTCCTGGGCCGGTGCGCTTGGCCAGCCGCAGTTCATGCCCACCAGCTACCTGCAATATGCCGTCGATTTCGACGGCGACGGCGTGCGCGATATCTGGAATTCGGTGCCGGACAGCCTTGCCTCCATCGCCAACTACCTCGCGCAGAAGGGCTGGCAGGCGGGGCGTGGCTGGGGCTATGAGGTGACGATCCCCGATGGCGTTTCCTGCGCGCAGGAAGGGCCGGACCTTGCCAAGCCGATCTCCGCCTGGGCGTCGAGCGGCATCGCGCGCATATCCGGCAAGGCCTTTTCCTCCGGTGAGGGCAAGGCTTCGGGCATGATGCTGGTGCCGGCGGGAACCCATGGGCCGGAATTCATCGTCACGCCGAATTTCTACGTGATCAAGGAATACAACAACTCCGACCTCTACGCCCTCTATATCGGCAATCTCGCCGATCGCATCGCTTATGGCAGCGGCCCGTTCCGGGGTGCGTGGGGCGACGTCGGCAAGATGCTGCGCTCCGATGTGCTTGCCATGCAGAAGGCGCTCGTCGCCAAGGGCTATGATGTGGGCAAGGTCGATGGCCTGCCGGGCTACAAGACCCGCCGCTCGCTCGGCGACTGGCAGGCCAAGAGCGGCCTTGCGCCGACCTGCTATCCCGACGCCTCGTTGAAGACGAAACTCCGTTAGTGGATTTCCACCTGCCGCTTGAAGCGTTCGTATTCATGCGGAACGATGGTCTGGCGCTCGATCATGCGGTGGACGCGGGGATCCTCCGCGCCGCGGTGGAGTTGGCGTAGCTTCTCGCCATTGGCGGCGTCGGCATGGGTACGGCGCTGGTTGTGGCGCACATATTCCACCCAGGTCGGCACATGGTAGGTCTCGGTCCAGACGGTCGGATTTTCCAGGTCGCGCATCAGTGCCCATTGGCCCGCGCCGTCGCGGATGCGGATGCGCCGCCGCTCGGTCATCGTCTCCAGGAATTCGGGAATGTCGTCCTCGGCGATCTCGTAGTCGATGAGGACGACGATGGGGCCGCTGCGGGGTTTCAGGTCGAGTGGCAGGTCCGGCTCGCTGAAGCGGCCCAGCGGATCGACGTTGAGGCTCTCGAGTTCCGGTAATCCGTAGCGCAGGCCGAGCGCCGCGCCGGCAAGCATCGCGCCGGCGGAGGCGAGCAGTGCCGCTTCCGCGCCGTGCGTGTCCGCCGTCGTACCCCAGATCCAGCTTCCGGCCGCGATGCCGCCGAAGGTGGTGGTCTGGTAGAGCGAGAGCGCGCGGGCGACGACCCAGCGCGGGGTGGAAAGCTGCACCGTCGTGTTGAAGAGCGAGAGCGCCAGGACCCAGGACGCACCGGCGATCAGTAATACCGCGCCGGTGAGCAACGCCGAGGCGCTGACGGCGGAAACGCATGCGCTGACGGCAAAGCCGGCGAAGGCGAAGCGGGCGATGGTTTCGCTGGTGAATTTCTCGCGCACCCGCGCGTTCATCAGCGCGCCGCCGATGGCACCAAGGCCGAAACAGCCGAGCAGGATGCCGTAGGTCAGCGGTCCGCCCTTGATGAGGTCGCGCGCGATCAGCGGCAGCAGCGAGAGGATGGAACTGGTGGCAAGGCCGAAGGCGAAGCCCCGCAGCAGCACCTTGCCGATATTCGGCGACATGGAGACGTAGCGCAGGCCCGCCGAGATGGCGCGGGCGAAATCCTCGCGCGGCAGGGCGTTCGGCGAAACGTTCGGCTTCCAGCGGAAGAGGGCGTAGAGCAGGGCGAAGTAGCTGAGCGCATTAGCGGCGAAGGCCGCTGCCGCACCCGCCGCCGCGACGATGGCGCCGCCGATGGCCGGGCCGACGGAGCGGGTGAGGTTGAAGCCCATGCTATTGAGCGAGACGGCGGCGGGCAGATCCTCGCGCGGCACCATGTCGCCGACGGAGGCCTGCCATGCCGGGTTGTTGAGCGCCGTGCCGCAGCCGATGAGGAAGGTGAAGGTCAGCAGCAGCCAGGGCGTGATGACGCCGTACCACGTACAGAGCGTGAGGCCGACGGCGACCGCCAGCATGAAACACTGGGCCGTCAGCATCAGCCTGCGCCGGTCGAAATTATCGGCAAGCGCCCCGGCGGCGACGGAGAAGAGCATGATGGGCAGCGATGTGGAGGCCTGTACCAGCGCCACCATATTGGCGGAAGGGGAGATGGAGGCCATCATCCACGCCGCGCCGACGGACTGGATGAGCCCGCCGAAATTGGAAATCAGGCTTGCCGCCCAGATCACCCGAAAGGTTTCGTTTCGGAAAGGGGCGAGGGTGGATTTCCGGTCCGGCACGATGGGGCACTCATTCTCGACGCAGCGTTGGTGACAATCTAGTCCAAAGGACGAAAGCGGCAACCCGGTGGCGGCAAGGAAGGTGGAATTTGGCCGCCCACAGGCGCGTTCAGCGGCCGAACTTGCAATTCCGGCAAACTGCGTCTATATCAGCCTCAAATTCTTGATCGTCAGATGAAGAGTGGGCCCGCGAGGACCCGCTCTTTTTTATTGCCCCGATCAAGCGCATGATAACGACACTCCCGGGGAGGGCATGTCATGACCGACACGACCCAGACACAAATTGCCGTCGAACCGCGGCTGATCGTCGAGACCGGCCTCGACCGCCGCGTCGCCGACATCATCGAGCCGACCATCGAGCAGATCGGTTACCAGCTCGTGCGCGTGCGCCTTTCGGCGCAGAACGGCGCGACGCTGCAGATCATGTGCGAACGCCCGGACGGCACCATGACCGTCGAGGACTGCGAGCAGGTCTCCATGGCCGTCTCGCCGGTGCTCGACGTTGAGGATCCGATCGACAAGGCGTATCATCTCGAAGTGTCGTCGCCCGGCATCGACCGGCCGATGGTGCGCAAGTCGGATTTTTCGCGCTGGCTCGGCCATCTCCTGAAGTGCGAGACGTCGGTGCTCGTGGAAAGCCGCAAGCGCTTCCGCGGCAAGATCGTCGCCGCCGACGAGAACGGCTTCACGCTGGAACGCGACCAGCCCGCCGCCGGCGAGGAGCCGACGGTCGTCATTCCCTTCACGGCGCTTGCCGAGGGTCGGCTGATCCTGACGGACGAGCTGATCCGCGACGCGCTGGCCGCCGACAAGAAGGCGAAGGCCGCGCAGGCCGCGAACCAGAACGACGAAGACGGCGGCGACGAAGAATAAGTTGTGAGTGCGCTTCGCCCATGGCGGCGGAGCGGAGAGGACGGAACCGGAGCGGCGCGCCGCTCCAGAGATTGCCGGCGGCGATGCCCCGGCCCGAGACCATGGAGACCTGAAAATGGCAGTCAGTGCGAACCGGCTTGAGCTTCTGCAGATCGCGGATGCCGTGGCCCGCGAAAAGGTCATCGACCGCGAGATCGTGCTTGCCGCGATGGCCGACGCCATCCAGAAGGCGGCCCGCTCGCGTTACGGCACGGAATCGAACATCCGCGCCGACATCAATTCCAAGACCGGCGAAATCCGCCTCCAGCGCCTGCTGGAAGTCGTCGAGCACGCTGAGGACTATTCCACCCAGATTCCGCTGGAACTGGCGCGCGACCGCAACCCGGACGCCAAGCTCGGCGACTTCATCGCCGACCCGCTGCCGCCGATGGATTTCGGCCGCATCGCCGCCCAGTCGGCCAAGCAGGTCATCGTGCAGAAGGTGCGCGAAGCCGAGCGTGACCGCCAGTACGACGAATACAAGGACCGCATCGGCGAGATCGTCAACGGCACGGTCAAGCGCGTCGAATACGGCAACGTCATCGTCGACCTCGGCCGCGGCGAAGGCATCATCCGCCGCGACGAGATGATCCCGCGCGAGAACATGCGCTACGGCGACCGCGTGCGCGCCTTCGTCTACGACGTGCGCCGCGAGCAGCGTGGCCCGCAGATCTTCCTGTCGCGTACCCATCCGCAGTTCATGGTGAAGCTCTTCACCATGGAAGTGCCGGAAATCTACGACGGCATCATCCAGATCAAGTCGGTGGCGCGTGACCCCGGCTCGCGTGCAAAAATCGCCGTCATCTCGAACGACTCGTCGATCGATCCGGTCGGCGCCTGCGTCGGTATGCGCGGTTCGCGTGTCCAGGCCGTCGTCGGCGAGCTTCAGGGCGAGAAGATCGACATCATTCCGTGGAGCCAGGACCCGGCCTCCTTCATCGTCAACGCCCTGCAGCCGGCGGAAGTCGCCAAGGTCGTTCTGGATGAGGATGCCGAGCGCATCGAAGTCGTCGTTCCGGACGAGCAGCTCTCGCTCGCCATCGGCCGCCGCGGCCAGAACGTGCGCCTTGCCTCGCAGCTCACCGGCTGGGATATCGACATCCTGACGGAAGCCGAAGAGTCCGAGCGCCGCCAGAAGGAATTCAACGAGCGCACCAACCTCTTCATGGATTCGCTCGACGTCGATGAGATGGTCGGTCAGGTTCTGGCTTCGGAAGGCTTTGCCGCCGTCGAAGAGCTTGCCTATGTCGATCTCGACGAAATCGCCTCCATCGACGGCTTCGACGAAGACACGGCCCAGGAAATCCAGACCCGCGCCCGCGAATATCTCGACCGCATCGAGGCCGAGATGGACGCCAAGCGCAAGGAACTTGGCGTTTCCGACGACCTGCGCCAGATCGACGGCATGACGGCCCAGATGCTCGTCGCGCTCGGCGAAGACGGCATCAAGACGATGGAAGACTTCGCAGGCTGCGCCGCCGACGACCTCGTCGGCTGGTCGGAGCGCAAGGACGGCGAGACGAAGAAGTTCGAGGGCCTGTTCTCGAAGTTCGAGGTTTCCCGCGCCGAGGCCGAAGCCATGGTCGTGCAGGCCCGTCTTGCAGCCGGCTGGATCACGGAAGAGGACCTTGCTGTCGCGGAAGAGCCGGCCGTCGAGGGCGGTGAAGAGGACGCCTGATCGGGCGTTCTCCGACAAGAATAGCAAGTCGGGGCGCTTTCAGGCTGAAGGCGCTCCGGAGTTTGACATGCCGTCGGCCTGTTGTGCTGCGGTTTGCGTCGGCAACAACGGAAACCTATATGAGCAAGAAGGACGATGGCGTGAACGACCGCATGTGCATCGTGACGCGCGAAAGCGGCGATGCGGATGATCTCATCCGTTTCGTCGCGGGACCGGACGGCAACGTCGTGCCGGACCTCAAGCGTCAGCTTCCCGGACGCGGCTGCTGGGTGAAGGCGGAAAGGGCGATCGTCGAGAAGGCGGTGGCCAAGAAGCTGTTTGCGCGTGCGCTGAAAGCGGATGCGAAGGCAGGCCCGGAACTGGGCGCGGAACTGGACCGGCTTCTGGCGGCCCAGCTCGGCGGCATGATGAACATGGCGCGCAAGGCCGGCCAGTTCATCACGGGCTCTGCGAAAGTGGACCTCGCGGTGCGCTCTCTGGCGGCCCTTGCGGTCTTCCACGCGACGGACGCAGCAGCGGACGGGGTGCGAAAGATAGATCAGGCGAGGAAGGCTGCGAGCTTCCTCACCGAGGACGAAACGGAAATACCCTCCTTCAAGCTCTTTTCGGAGAGCGAATTGGAGGGCCTTTTGGGCCAGAATGCTTTTATCCATGCCGCAGCGCTTGCAGGGCAGGCGGGTGAGGGTGTAGTGAAGCGCGCAATCATGCTCGAAAAATACCGGGGCGACGCCCGGTTGGGGGCACATGGCGGCGCTGGCCAGCCAAACCAATGACCCGGGTTACCGGCTTTCAGCCGGCCCAGATGTATTGGATGTACACATTTGAACGACAGGGTCCGATCCGCATCCGGCCCTGATCTTAGGAACGGAACGGAATGACCGACAACGAAGACGACAAGACGATCAGTGTGGCTGGCAAGAAGACCCTGAGCCTGAAGCCCTCGGGGGTTCACCAGGGAACCGTGCGCCAGGACATGGGTCGTGGCCGCACCAAGGCCGTCGTGGTCGAGACCCGCACGAAGCGCCACTTCAGCCGTCCCGGCGAAGAGCGCCAGGCGGCAGCACCCGTCACCCCGGTCCAGCGCCAGCCGGAACCGCCGCAGCAGAAGCGCCCCGCGCCGCAGCCCTCCCGTCCTGCCCCGCAGGCCGAGCAGAGCCGCCCGCGCGTCGGTGTCGTGCTGAACCAGCTTTCGCCCGATGAGGTCGAGGCCCGCCGTCGCGCGCTTGCAGAAGCGCAGATCCGCGACGCCGAGGAAGCGCGCCAGCGCGCCGAGGACGAGGCCCGCCGCAAGGTGGAAGAAGAAGCCCGCCGCAAGGCCGAGGAAGAAGCCCGTATCGTCCGCGAGAAGGAAGAAGCCGAGCGTCGCGCCGCCGAGGCCGCCGCACCGGCTCCGGCCGTCGTCGAGGAACAGGCCGCTCCGCAGCCGGTGGCAAAGCCCGCCGCCGCGGAAGCCCGTCCGCAGCCGACCCGCACGCCTGCGCCCGCTCCGGCATCCACGCCGGTCGCCGGTCGTGGCCGCCGCGAAGCCGAAGAGGACGACGACAAGCGCCCGCGTGGCGGTGCGCCCGTCAACCGCGGCGCCGTCAAGCGTCCGGAACCGGCAAAGGCTCCCGCCCGTCCGAAGGCCGACGACGGCCGTCGCCAGGGCAAGCTGACGCTGACCACCGCGTCGAGCGAC
Organism: Shinella zoogloeoides; assembly: GCF_020883495.1. Classification (NCBI taxonomy): domain Bacteria; kingdom Pseudomonadati; phylum Pseudomonadota; class Alphaproteobacteria; order Hyphomicrobiales; family Rhizobiaceae; genus Shinella; species Shinella zoogloeoides. The sequence continues at coordinate 319,804 of NZ_CP086610.1, forward strand.
GAGGACGGCGCACAGCGCGGTCGCTCCCTCTCGGCCATGCGTCGCCGTCAGGAGAAGTTCAAGCGCTCCATGATGCAGGAAACGCGCGAAAAGATTTCGCGCGAAGTCGTCCTGCCGGAAACCATCACCATTCAGGAACTGTCGCAGCGCATGTCCGAACGCGCCGTCGACGTCATCAAGTACCTGATGAAGGAAGGCCAGATGATGAAGCCCGGCGATCTGATCGACGCCGACTTGGCTGAACTCATTGCCGGCGAATTCGGCCACACCGTCAAGCGCGTCTCCGAATCCGACGTCGAAGAAGGCATCTTCAACGTCGCCGACGACGAAGGCGATCAGGAATCCCGTCCGCCGATCGTGACCATCATGGGCCACGTCGACCACGGCAAGACCTCGCTGCTCGACGCCATCCGTCATGCAAACGTGGTCGCTGGCGAAGCCGGCGGCATCACGCAGCATATCGGCGCGTATCAGGTCGAGCAGAACGGCCACAAGATCACCTTCATCGACACCCCCGGCCACGCTGCGTTCACCGCCATGCGTGCCCGCGGTGCGCAGGCGACGGACATCGCGATCCTCGTGGTCGCCGCCGACGACAGCGTGATGCCGCAGACGATCGAGTCCATCAACCACGCCAAGGCGGCGGGTGTTCCGATCATCGTGGCGATCAACAAGATCGACAAGCCGACGGCAGACGCCCAGCGCGTCCGCACGCAGCTTCTCCAGCACGAAGTCTTCGTCGAATCCATGGGCGGTGAAACGCTCGACGTGGAAGTGTCCGCCAAGAACGGCACGAACCTCGACAAGCTTCTGGAAGCCATCCTGCTGCAGGCCGAAATCCTCGACCTGAAGGCGAACCCGAACCGCACGGCAGAGGGCGTCGTCGTCGAAGCCCAGCTCGACCGCGGCCGCGGCGCCGTCGCGACGGTTCTCGTGCAGACGGGTACGCTGAAGCCCGGCCAGATTCTGGTCGCCGGCGATCAGTGGGGCCGTGTGCGCGCGCTCGTCAACGACAAGGGTGAGCACGTCAAGGAAGCCGGCCCGTCCATGCCGGTCGAGGTCCTCGGCCTTTCCGGCACCCCGGCGGCCGGCGACAAGTTCGCCGTCGTCGAGAACGAGGGCCGCGCCCGCGAAATCTCCGAATACCGCCAGCGCCTCGCCCGCGAAAAGCAGGTTGCGCGCCAGACGGGTTCGCGCGGTTCGCTCGAGCAGATGATGAACCAGCTCCAGACCTCCGGTCTCAAGGAGTTCCCGCTGCTCATCAAGGGCGACGTGCAGGGCTCGATCGAAGCCATTGCCGGCGCGCTCGAAAAGCTCGGTACGGACGAAGTGCGGGTGCGCATCGTGCATTCCGGCGCGGGCGCCATCACCGAGTCGGATATTTCGCTCGCCGAAGCGTCCAACGCCGCCATCATCGGCTTCAACGTCCGTGCGAACGCACAGGCCCGCACGCTTTCCGAGCGCCAGGGCATCGAAATCCGCTACTACAACATCATCTACGATCTGGTGGATGACGTTAAGGCGGCGATGTCCGGCCTGCTCTCGCCGGAGCGTCGCGAAACCTTCCTCGGCTACGCCGAGATCCTCGAGGTGTTCAACATCACGAAGATCGGCAAGGTCGCAGGTTGCCGCGTCACCGAAGGCAAGGTCGAGCGTGGCGTCGGCGTCCGTCTGGTTCGCGACAACGTCGTCATCCACGAAGGCAAGCTCAAGACGCTCAAGCGCTTCAAGGACGAAGTCTCGGAAGTCGTCGTCGGTCAGGAATGCGGCATGGCCTTCGAGAACTACGAAGACATCCGCGCCGGCGACCAGATCGAATGCTTCCGCGTGGAGCACGTCACGCGCACGCTGTAAGCGTCTGGCGAATAGAGTATCGTGCGAGCGCCGGACCTTTTCGGCGCTCGCATTTTTTTGAAGGTGACGACCATGACCAGAGCAACATCCTCGGCGCCGTCGCAACGCATGCTGCGCGTGGGCGAGCAGGTGCGCGCGGCGATCACCCAGGTTCTCCAGCGCGGCGAAGTGCGCGACCCGCTTCTCGAAAAGACGGTGATTTCCATCTCGGAAGTGCGCATGTCCCCCGACCTGAAGCATGCCACGGCCTATGTGACGCCGCTCGGCGTCAAGGACCATGAGGCGGTGATCGAGGCGCTGAACCGCAATTCGAAGTTCATCCGCGGCCGTCTCGGCCCGCAGCTTCGCCAGATGAAATACATGCCGGACCTGCGCTTCCGCGACGACACCAGCTTCGACAACTACAAGAAGATCGACGACCTCCTGCGCTCGCCGGAAGTCGCCCGCGATCTCGACGCCGAAGACGGCGACGAATAATTCCAGGTAAGATATGTCCAGACCCCGCAAACCCAAGGGCCGGCCGGTTTCCGGCTGGCTGATCCTCGACAAGCCCTTCGATTTCGGCTCGACCGAAGCCGTCTCCAAGATCAAGTGGCTGTTCAAGGCGCAGAAGGCCGGCCATGCCGGCACGCTCGACCCGCTGGCCTCCGGCATGCTGCCGATCGCGCTGGGCGACGCCACCAAGACCGTTCCCTATGTCATGGATGGCCGCAAGATCTACGAATTCACCGTGACCTGGGGCGAGGAGCGCACGACGGACGACCTCGAAGGCGAGGTGACGCGAAGCTCCGACAAGCGCCCGACCGCGGACGAAATCAAGGCGATCCTCGGCGAATATACCGGCGTGATCCAGCAGATCCCGCCGCAGTTCTCCGCAATCAAGATCGACGGCGAACGCGCCTATGACCTTGCCCGCGAGGGCGAGACGGTCGAAATCCCCTCGCGCGAGGTGGAAATCCACCGCCTGACGCTGATCGGCTCGGACGAGAACACGGCGGCCTTCGAGGTCGAGTGCGGCAAGGGCACCTATGTGCGCGCGCTCGCCCGCGACTTCGGCCGCCAGCTCGGTTGCTATGGCCATATCTCGGCGCTGCGCCGCACCTTCGTCGCGCCCTTCGGCGAGGACGACCTGGTGCCGCTCGCCGACCTGACGGCGCTGGAGAAGATCGAGGACGAGGCGGAACGCCTCGCCGCCCTCGACGCCTTCCTCATCGACACCGGCGAAGCGCTGTCCAGCCTGCCGCAGATCGTCATCAACGACGATCAGGCGCACCGCCTGCGCATGGGCAATCCCATCATCCTGCGCGGCCGCGACGCGCCGGTTTCGGCGGATGAGGCCTATGCCACGGCGCGTGGCAAGCTGGTTGCGATCGGCGAGATCGGCGGCGGCGAGTTCCGCCCGAAGCGGGTTTTCGCCGGCTGAGGCAATTCCAGCGAAAGCGCTAAATTTCGCGGGGCGGAGCCCTCCGCCTCCGACTTGATTTCACCACAAGCTGCAGGCTTTATTGACCGGCGCGGTTCGCCCCAGGGCGGGCCGGGCGGCGTTCGGCCGCCTTGCGCGAAGGGTGAGGGGCTGGCTGTTGACGATGGCGCCGACTGACAGGACGGTGCCCGCGGAGGAGGCGGGCAAGGGCGCTGCCGCCGGCCGCGTCCGCCGGCGCATGCACCATCCCGTCGCCTTCTATCTCGTCTGCCTCATCTTCGTCGTCGTCATCCCGGCCTTCCTCTTTTCCCTCGTCGTGCTGAAGCGCACCAACGAGGCGCAGGACCGCATCTTCGAATCGCTGCTGCGCACCTCCACCGGCGCCGTGAACCGCGCCGTCGAGCGTGAAATCTCCGGCATGTTCTCCACCCTGAACTTCCTGTCGACCTCCGATAGCCTGCAGAAGGGCGACTATGCGCTGCTGCACGCCCAGGCGACGAAGGCGCTGGAAGGCACGGATATCTACTTCCTCGTCATCGACCAGACGATGCGCCAGCTCCTCAACACGCGCGTGCCCTACGGCACGCCGCTGAACCCGGCCTCCGAGCCGGTCTCCGCCGGGCTGGCGCTGGTGCGCGGCGAGCGCATGGTTTCGGATATCTTCTTCGGCAAGACGGCGCAGCAATGGGTCTTCAACGTCTACCAGCCGATGCGCCTTCCCAGCGGCGGGCATGTACTGCTGACGCTGACGAAGAATGCCGAAGCGCTGCGGCGCGCGGTCAACCCGGATATCCTCTCCCCCGGCTGGAATGCGGCGGTGCTCGATACGCAGGGCCGGGTGATCGTCTCGACGGATGAGACCCAGAAGACGGGCGCCCCCTTCTTCCTGCGCGTGGTGCCGTCGCTGCGCCTCGGCGTCAGCACCATGGAGCAGGACGGCACCAGCTACCAGCTCGTCACGGAATTCTCCTCGCTCGCCGGCTGGCGCATGATCGCCTGGGCGAAATCCTCAGACGTGCAGGCCCCCGCCGTCTCCTCCTTCCTGTGGCTGACGATCGGCGGTTCGGTCTTCGCGGTGCTTGCCGCCGTAGGCGCAGCCGGCATCGCCCGCGTGCTGTCGCGCGACGTGCGCCTTCTGGCGCAGGACGCGCACCGGCTTGGCGAGGGCGAGCGCGTGGCTCCGCGCCCCTACGCCATTTCCGAGCTGGAGACCGTCTCGCATGCGCTGGCCGAGGCGGCCGACGCGCGGGTGAAGGCGGAAAACGACGTGCGCTTCCTGATGCGAGAGGTGGCACACCGTTCCAAGAACCAGCTCACGGTCATCCAGGCCATGCTGAACCAGTCGGCGGCCGGCGCGGAAAGCGCGGGCGACTTCGCCGAGGCCTTCCGCCGGCGCGTCGCGGGCCTTGCCCGCTCGACGGACCTGATGATCGCCAATGCGACACAAGGGGTGAACCTTGCGGAACTGGCGCGCAACCAGTTGAAGCCCTTCACGCCGGACGATGCCGCGCGCGTGCGCATCGCCGGCCCCGCCGTCCGGCTCGGCCCGCAGGCCTCGCAGACGCTCGGCATGGCGCTGCATGAGCTTGCGACCAACGCCACCAAATACGGCGCGCTCGCCAACGAGGCGGGCATCGTCTCACTGGGCTGGATCCTGTCGGGCGAGGACCTGAGCCTCGTCTGGCGCGAGAGCCGCGCGGTAATCGACCGGGAGGCCATCGCCGCCAGCCGCAAGGGTTTCGGCAGCGTGGTGCTGGAGCGCATGCTGGGCATGGCGCTCGATGCCCGGCTCGATTTCCTCGTGCATGACGATGGCATCGAATGGCGGGTGACGCTGCCGCTGGCAAGGTTGCGTGACGAGGGCGTCGGTCGGCCGGAGGAGGGGCAATGACGATATCTTTCCTGCGGGTGTGCCTGATGGCGGTCGCCCTTGCCGCCTCGTCGGCGCTCGCGTCCGGCGGATGCCTCGTCGACGACCCGACCGGAACGCCGCTCAACGTGCGCGCCGCGCCGAACGGCCCGATCCTGACGACCCTGCGGAACGGCACGCGCGTTACGGTGCTGGAGGAAATGAAACGCGGCGGCAAGCGCTGGCTCCTCGTGTCGCGGCAGGGTGAACGGCTCGGCTGGATCTTCGGCGCTTATGTTGTCTGCCCCAAGGACGGGTATATGCGCGGAGCGCCGCCTGCCCAGCCGGCCGATGGGCGCTGACCTGCCGAATCGGCGGTTGATGACGGCCCCTTCCATTTCGCCCGCTAATGGTTTATAGGCACCGCCAGCAATGCGGGCCTGCCCGCTTGCCTTCACGGCCATTGCTGGACGACATCCCGGCTTTTGGCGACTTTGGTTCTCCATTCATGAAAGGACATCTCGATGTCGATCACTGCTGAGCGCAAGGCTGCGCTGATCAAGGAATACGCCACCAAGGAAGGCGACACCGGTTCTCCGGAAGTACAGGTCGCGATCCTGACCGAGCGTATCAACAACCTGACCGGCCACTTCAAGGACCACAAGAAGGACAACCACTCCCGTCGTGGCCTTCTGACGCTGGTTTCCAGCCGCCGCTCGCTTCTTGACTACCTCAAGAAGAAGGACGAACCCCGTTACAGCAAGCTGATTGCTGCTCTCGGCATTCGCCGCTAAGCCTTTCGGCGGGCGTTCCCCAGTGAACGCCCGCCGCTTTCTTTTGCGGAAGAAAATTCCGCCGTACCGTTCTGTCAGTGCCGGCTGCGGCCGCCTCGCGGAACGGGATTTTCCAGCAGGCCGGATGGGCCGGTCCTGCGGAACCAACCGATGGCCTGTCATGGGGCAGGATTGCAGGATGCTTCGGGCGCATGACGCCATTACGGAAGCCTCCCGTTGTCTTGCCCATGGCGCGTCACGAATGCGGATAGACCACCTGCGCCTTTCCGGGCGGCGGTGCGCGTATCCCCCAAGAAGGACAAGACATGTTCGATACCCATACGGTTGAAATCGAGTGGGCGGGCCGTCCGCTCAAGCTGGAAACCGGCAAGATCGCCCGTCAGGCTGACGGCGCGGTTCTGGCGACCTACGGCGAAACCGTCGTTCTCGCTACCGTCGTTTCCGCCAAGGCGCCGAAGCCGGGCCAGGATTTCTTCCCGCTGACCGTCAACTACCAGGAAAAGACCTACGCCGCCGGCAAGATCCCGGGCGGCTACTTCAAGCGTGAAGGCCGTCCGTCGGAAAAGGAAACGCTGGTTTCCCGCCTGATCGACCGCCCGATCCGCCCGCTCTTCCCGGAAGGCTACAAGAACGACACGCAGGTCGTCGTCACGGTCGTCCAGCATGACCTCGAGAACGATCCCGACGTCCTGTCGATGGTTGCCGCTTCCGCCGCGCTGACGATCTCCGGCGTTCCCTTCATGGGCCCGGTCGGCGCCGCTCGCGTTGGTTACATCAACGGCGAATACGTCCTGAACCCGCATCTCGACGAGATGGACGAGTCGGTTCTCGACCTCGTCGTCGCCGGCACGCAGGACGCCGTCCTGATGGTCGAATCCGAAGCCAAGGAACTGAACGAAGACGTCATGCTCGGCGCCGTCATGTTCGGCCACAAGGGCTTCCAGCCGGTCATCGACGCGATCATCAAGCTTGCTGAAGTCGCCGCCAAGGAACCGCGCGACTTCCAGCCGGAAGACTATTCCGCTCTCGAAGCCGAAATGCTCGGCCTTGCCGAAACGGAACTGCGCGCCGCCTACAAGATCACCCAGAAGGCTGATCGCTACGCCGCCGTCGACGCCGTGAAGGCCAAGGTCAAGGCGCACTTCCTGCCGGAAGAAGGCGAAGCGAAGTACACAGCCGAAGTCATCGGCGCCGTCTTCAAGCACCTGCAGGCCAAGATCGTTCGCTGGAACATCCTCGACACCAAGAGCCGCATCGACGGCCGCGACCTCGAAACCGTTCGCGCCATCGTTTCGGAAGTCGGTATCCTGCCGCGCACGCACGGCTCGGCTCTCTTCACCCGCGGTGAAACCCAGGCCGTGGTCGTCGCCACGCTCGGCACCGGCGAAGACGAGCAGTATGTCGACAGCCTGACCGGCATGTACAAGGAACGCTTCCTGCTGCACTACAACTTCCCGCCCTACTCGGTCGGTGAAACGGGCCGCATGGGCTCCCCGGGCCGCCGCGAAATCGGCCACGGCAAGCTCGCCTGGCGCGCAATCCGCCCGATGCTGCCGACGGCGGAACAGTTCCCCTACACGCTGCGCGTCGTCTCCGAGATCACCGAGTCGAACGGCTCGTCCTCGATGGCCACCGTCTGCGGCACCTCGCTCGCTCTCATGGACGCCGGCGTTCCGCTGGCAAAGCCGGTTGCCGGTATCGCCATGGGCCTCATCCTTGAAGGCGATCGCTTCGCGGTTCTCTCCGACATCCTCGGTGACGAAGACCACCTCGGCGACATGGACTTCAAGGTCGCCGGCACCGCCGACGGCATCACCTCGCTGCAGATGGACATCAAGATCGCCGGTATCACCGAAGAGATCATGAAGGTCGCGCTCAGCCAGGCGCAGGGCGGCCGCAAGCACATCCTCGGCGAAATGGCCCATGCCATCTCCGAAGGCCGCAGCCAGCTCGGTGAATTCGCACCGCGCATCGAAGTCATGAACATCCCGGTCGACAAGATCCGTGAAGTCATCGGCACCGGCGGCAAGGTCATCCGCGAAATCGTCGAAAAGACCGGCGCGAAGATCAACATCGAAGACGACGGCACGATCAAGATCGCGTCCTCGTCCGGCAAGGAGATCGAAGCGGCCCGCAAGTGGATCCATTCCATCGTCGCGGAACCGGAAGTCGGCATGATCTACGAAGGCACGGTCGTGAAGACCGCCGACTTCGGCGCCTTCGTCAACTTCTTCGGCCCGCGCGACGGCCTCGTCCACATCTCGCAGCTCGCTCAGGAGCGCGTTGCCAAGACCTCGGACGTCGTCAAGGAAGGCGACAAGGTCTGGGTCAAGCTGATGGGCTTCGACGAGCGCGGCAAGGTTCGCCTCTCCATGAAGGTCGTCGATCAGGCGACCGGCAAGGAAATCGCCGCCGACAAGAAGGGCGACGGCGAAGCTGCTGAATAAGTAATCGCTTACTGACTGAAGGGGCGCGGAGCGGCACGTTCCGCGCCCCTTTTCTTTTCTTGAGACCAATCACCCGCCGAAAGCCGACCATGACCCGCGATGCCCTGAAAACCCTGTTCCATCCCTTTGCCTCCGGCACGCTCGGCCTGCCGGGTGAGGGGGAGCGCTATCTCTTCCTCGGCGCGGAAGCCGGCCAGCGCCCGCCGGAAGGTTTTGCCGCGTCGCTGGAAGCCGTGCAGCCGCTGCGCTCGCTTTATCGCGGGCTGGAGGCCGTGCGGGCCGATGTGAAGCCCGTTATCGAGGGCGAGGATTTCGACGGCGCGCTCATCCTGATGACCAAGCACAAGGGCGAGAACGAGAACCGCATCGCCGAAGCCCTGCGCCGCGTGCGCACGGGCGGCCTGATCGTGGTTGCCGGCGGCAAGGAAGACGGCGTGCAGTCCATGCGCAAGCGCCTCGACCAGCTCGGCCTGACGGGTGATTCCATGCCGAAATATCACGGCCTCGCCATCTGGTTCGCTCGCCCGGAAGACCCGGCGGAGGCGATCTCCAAGCTTGCGGCCAAGCCGGTGCGCATCGTCGGCCGCTTCACCGCCGCGCCGGGCATGTTCTCGCATGATCGCATCGACGAAGGCTCCGAGCTGCTCGCCACCCGTATTCCGGAAGATTTCAACGGCCACGCCGCCGATTTCGGCGCGGGCTGGGGTTATCTCTCGGTCATGTTCGGCGGCCGCGCGCCGCAGGTGAAGGGCATCGACGTTTTCGAGGCGCATTACGAAGCGCTGGAAGCCGCCAAGGAAAACATGGCGGAGAACTGCCCGAATATCCCGACGCGTTACTTCTGGTTCGACCTGACGACCGAGACGCCGCGCGACCACTACGACCTTATCGTCATGAACCCGCCCTTTCACGAAGGTCATGCCGCCGACCATTCGCTCGGCGCGGGCATGATCCGCATGGCGGCGAAGTCGCTGAAGATCGGCGGCCGCCTGCTGATGGTCGCCAATCGCGGCCTGCCCTACGAGCCGGTGCTGAAGGAAGCCTTCAAGGAAAGCGGCGAGCTTTGCCGCAATGCCCGCTTCAAGGTGCTGTGGGGCAAGCGCTGAGCCTTACAAAGGCAGCGCGAAGCTCTGCTTGACCGTCTCGCTCGGCACATCCGTCTTGACGGTCTGGATGCCGTTCCTGCGGGTGAGATGCGTCGACTGGAAACGACGATAATCCTCAAGGTCCGGGACGACGACGCGCAGCAGCGCGTCGCTCTCGCCGAGCATGATGTAGCACTCCACCACCTCCGGCAGCCGCTTCATGGCGGTGATGAAGTGCTCGATGGTCTCGGCATCCTGCGCCGTCAGCGAGATGCGGGCGAACATGGACAGTTTCAGGCCGACCTTGGCCTGATCCACGACCGCGACATAGCGGCTGATGATACCGGCTTCTTCCAGCAGCTTCACCCGGCGCAGGCACGGAGAAGGGGAGAGGCCGACCCGCCTTGCAAGCTCGACATTCTGCAGGCGGCCATCCTGTTGCAGTTCGCGCAGGATACGGCGGTCGATATCGTCGAGCTGCATTGAAATCCTCACAGGCGTTCAAGCCGACCAGCGGCATGGAATGCCAAATCCTCCTCCATTGCTGGCATCTTCGCAATCCCGTTGCGCATGGGTTGGCATAGGCTGCCGCCAGTTGGATGAGGAGAGCGGAATGGACTTGGCCTGGACACTGGCGGCATCGGGCTTCGCCTTCGCCATGGCGGGCACGCCGGGGCCGAACAATACGATGGTGACGGCCTCGGGCGCGAACTACGGGTTCCGTCGCACGCTTCCGGTCGCAATGGGCATGGCTATCGGCGTGGCGGTCATCATTTTCACTGTGGCGGCGGCGGGCGGCGCGGTCGTCGCGGACCCGCGCGTGCATCTGGCGCTGAAATGGATCGGCATCGTCTACCTGCTCTGGCTCGCCTGGCGCATTGCCACGGCGCCGGTCGGTCTCTCAGCCGAAAGCAGCCGGCAGCGGCCGTTCACCTTCGTCGAAGGCGCGTTGCTGCAACTCGTCAATCCCAAGCTCTGGGTGATGGTCGCGGGCGCTGTGGTGGCCTATGGCGGTGGTGTCGCGGGCGACCTCTCGATCCCCTCGGCCTTCGCCGTCATCTTCGGCGGCGCGACGCTGGTGAGCACGCTCGCATGGGCCGGCATCGGTGTTGGCGCGGGGCGCTTCATGACGGAGGAGCGCAGCTTGAAACTGTTCAACCGGGCGATGGCGCTGCTGCTCGTGCTGTCGCTTGTGCCTGTCGTCTTCGACTGAGCACAAAGGAAAACGGCGCGAAGGAGGCCTTCGCGCCGTGTGTGTCTTACTCGCTGTCCGCTTTCGCCAGCCGCTCCAGCGTCGGCATGGAGGTGATGTTGTAGCCGGCGTCCACGTAATGGATTTCGCCGGTGACGCCGCTCGACAGGTCCGAGAGCAGGTAGAGCGCCGAATTGCCGACATCCTCGATGGTGACGGTGCGGCGAAGCGGGGCGTTCTTCTGCTGCCAGGAGAGCATGGCGCGGGCGTCGGAGATGCCGGCGCCGGCCAGCGTGCGGATCGGGCCGGCCGAAATCGCGTTGACGCGGATGCCCTGCGGGCCGTAGTCGCCGGCAAGGTAGCGCACGGAGGCTTCCAGCGCGGCCTTGGCGACGCCCATGACGTTGTAGTTCGGCATGATGCGAACCGAGCCGCCATAGGTCAGCGTCAGCATCGCGCCGCCGTCCGTCATCAGGTCCGCCGCGCGCTTGGCGATCTCCGTGAAGGAGAAGCAGGAGATGACCATGGTGCGCGAGAAGTTGTCGCGCGAGGTGTCGGCGTAGAGGCCCTTCAGCTCGTTCTTGTCGGAAAAGCCGATGGCGTGGACGACGAAGTCGAGCTTGCCCCACTTTTCCTTGATCGCGTCGATCGTCGCATCCACCGAGGCGATGTCCTCGACGTCGCAGGGAATGACGAAATCCGAGCCGAGTTCGGCGGCGAGCGGCTTCACGCGCTTGCCGAGCGCTTCGCCCTGATAGGTGAAGGCCAGTTCCGCGCCCGCGCCCGCGAGCTTCTGCGCGATGCCCCAGGCGATGGAGTGGTTGTTCGCGACCCCCATGATGAGGCCGCGCTTGCCGTGCATGATCCCGGTCATCGGCGTCATCCGTTGTGGCGCTGGAAGACCAGCGTGGCGTTCGTGCCGCCGAAGCCGAAGGAGTTCGAAAGAACCGTGTCGATCTTGGCATTGTCGATGCGCTTGCGCACGATCGGAACGCCGTCGAATTCGGGATCAAGCTCGGTGATATGCGCGCTTTCTCCGATGAAGCCGGCCTGCATCATCAGGAGGCCGTAGATCGATTCCTGCACGCCGGCAGCGCCGAGCGAATGGCCGGTCAGCGACTTGGTCGACTGGATGTGCGGGATCTTGTCGCCGAAGACTTCGCGGATCGCGCCGATTTCCTTCGAGTCGCCGACGGGCGTCGAGGTGCCGTGCGTGTTGATGTAGTCGACATCGCCCTTCACCGTGGCGAGCGCCTGGCGCATGCAGCGCATCGCGCCTTCGCCCGAGGGAGCGACCATGTCGTAGCCGTCGGAGGTCGCGCCGTAGCCGACGATCTCGGCATAGATTTTCGCGCCGCGGGCCTTGGCGTGTTCCAGTTCCTCGAGGACGAGGACGCCCGCGCCGCCGGCGATGACGAAGCCGTCGCGGCTGACGTCATAGGCGCGCGAGGCGGTGGACGGCGTGTCGTTGTACTTGGAGGACATGGCGCCCATGGCGTCGAAGAGGTTCGACATGGTCCAGTCGAGGTCTTCGTGGCCGCCGGCGAACATGATGTCCTGCTTGCCCCACTGGATCATTTCCGCGGCATTGCCGATGCAGTGCGCCGAGGTCGAGCAGGCCGACGAGATGGAATAGTTGACGCCGTGGATCTTGAACCAGGTGGCGAGCGTCGCCGAAGCCGTCGAGGACATCGCCTTCGGCACGGCGAACGGGCCGATGCGCTTGGGCGAGTTGTTCTTGATGGTGATGTCGGCCGCCTCGATCAGCGTGCGGGTGGACGGACCGCCCGAACCCATGATGATGCCGGCGCGCGGATTGGCCGAGTATTCGGATTCCTCGAGGCCGGAATCGGCGATCGCCTGCTTCATGGCGACGTGGTTCCAAGCGCCGCCCTGCGAAAGGAAGCGGGCCGCGCGGCGGTCGACGAGGTCGGTCGTGTCGATGTTCGGCGAACCCCAGACCTGGCACTTGAAGCCGTGGTCAGCGAAGTCCTGGCTGAAGCTGATGCCCGAGCGTGCATCGCGCAGCGATGCCGTCACTTCGTCAGCATTGTTCCCGATGGAGGATACGATCCCCAGACCCGTGACAACTACCCGTCTCATATTCCTGACCTTTTCTTGAACGTCTCGTGGTGGGGACGGCGCGCCGCCCCCCAAAAGGCTTTCCGCCTCAGGCTTCCTTGTCCTTCGACAGGCCGACGCGCAGGTCGGTCGCCTGATAGATGGTCTCGCCATCGGCCTTCAGCCAGCCGTCCGCCGTGCCGAGCACGAGGCGGCCGCGCATGACGCGCTTGAAGTCGATGCCGTATTCCAGAAGCTTGGTGTCCGGACGAACCATGCCCTTGAACTTCACTTCGCCGGTGGAAAGCGCCATGCCGCGGCCCGGCTCGCCGAGCCAGCCGAGGAAGAAGCCCGTGAGCTGCCACATGCCGTCGAGGCCGAGGCACCCCGGCATGATCGGGTTGCCCTGGAAGTGACAGGGGAAGTACCAGTCGTCCGGCTTCACGTCGTATGCGGCGCGGATATAGCCCTTGTCGAAGGCGCCGCCCGTTTCGGAAATGTCGGTGATGCGGTGGACCATCAGCATGGGCGGCAGGGGAAGCTGCGCGTTGCCGGGGCCGAAAAGCTCGCCGCGGCCGCAGGACAGGATTTCCTCATAGTTGTAGCTGGATTGCCTGGTCGTCATCGAATGTCTCATCCCCGGTCTATGCAACGCCTTTCCGGCGTCCGATCTGGTGGAGGCGCGGGGTGAAGGAAAGCACCCGCATCTCCGTTCTTTTCTCGTCGCGCCCGGTCCGGGCAAGACGTTATTTCAGCAGTCCGCATACATGATGCTCGCCTTCTCAGCCAGCGTAAATTGCCGTGACAGGGGCAAAGGCCCCGGTTTTTCCGCATGTTGCGTGGCTTTCGGCCGCCGCAATCCTATTGAATCCCGGCGGCGCTAAAGTTATATCGAAAGCTCAAGATTGTTGTTCAAGGCCTGACAAACGGATCCGTGCCCATGACGCATGCACACGAGACGCCCATCGAAGAGCGCCTGCGCCATAGCGGCCTGCGCCCCACGCGCCAGCGCGTGGCTCTGGGCGACCTGCTGTTCGCCAAGGGCGACCGCCACCTGACGGTGGAAGAACTGCACGAAGAGGCCGTCACGGCCGGCGTGCCGGTGTCGCTGGCGACCGTCTACAACACGCTGCACCAGTTCACCGAGGCTGGCCTGATCCGCGTTCTGGCGGTCGAGGGCTCGAAGACCTATTTCGACACCAACATTTCCGACCACCACCATTTCTTCGTGGAAGGCGAGAACCATGTTCTCGACATTCCCGTGAGCAATCTCGAGATCGGCAACCTGCCGGAGCCGCCGGAAGGCATGGAGATCGCGCATGTAGACGTGGTCATCCGCCTGCGCCCGCGCAAGGCCTGAACGGGTCCTTCACATCACATCGTCGGGATGCCGGCCCGGCCGCGGCCGGTAGACCGGAAAGCGCCAGCCGAAGCGGAGCGCGCCGCCGCGCACGAGGAAGGCTGCGCCGATGCCGATCACCGATGCCAGCCAGAGCGGCGCGCCGGCCACCGTCGCCGCCGTGAAGGCCGCCGCGCCGATCATCGCCGCCGTGACGTAGATTTCCGGCCTCAGCAGCACGGACGGCTCGTTGGCGAGCAGATCGCGGATGATGCCGCCGAAGCTTGCCGTCAGCACGCCGGTGGTGATGGCGACGGTCGGCGAACCCGTCGCCGCAAAGCCCTTGGCCGCGCCCATGACGCAATAGGCCGAAACGCCCATGGCATCCAGCCAGAGCAGGAGGCGATAGCGCGACTCGATGCGGTGGGCGAGCACGAAGACGAGAAGCGCGACCGCGACGCAGACGATGAGATAGGTCGGGTTCACCACCCAGAAGACGGGCGTCGCGCCGAGGATCACGTCGCGGAACGTGCCGCCGCCGATGCCCGTCGCGGCGGCGAGGAACAGGAAGCCGATGATGTCGAGCTGCTTGCGCGAGGCCGAGAGCGCGCCCGTCGCGGCGAAGACGGCAACTCCCGTATAGTCCAGAAATTCCAGGATCGGCACGGCTTCCCCCTCGCGACCTAAGCCTCGCGACAGCTTTGCTGCATTACAATGCGCGCGCCGGCAGAATCATGCCGCGCGGCGCTCCGGCCGCATAATGACCGAATCGCCCGCCATGGAAAGGTTTGAGATATGGCCATCCGCATGCGTTTTCTTGCGTTCCTCTCCGCCGTGCTCGTTCTGGCCGCAGCGCCGGTGCGGGCGGCCGAGATCGTGCCGGATGCGCTGGCCGCCGTTCAGGCCGAGGTTGCCGGGCGTTGCAAGACGGCGGTCTATGGCGAGGATTTCGCCGATACCGTCGATTTCAACAACGACCGTCTGCCCGATGCGATCTTCAATCTCGGCGCGGTGAACTGCGACGGCGTGCCCGGGGGGCTTTGCGGCGAGGTCGGCTGCCCGCACGAATTCTACATTCAGGTGGCGGAGGGCGGCTATTTCCTCGCCGCCAATGCGGATCTCTACGGCTATGACATGAAGAAGCGTTTCGGCAACATGGTGCTGGAGCTGAAGGCAAACGCCGCGAGCTGCGGGCGTGACGACGACGAATATTGCACCATGACCATCCGCGTGCGTAACGCCCGCTTCGAGACGATCTCCAAGAAATAAGGTCTATTGCGGCAGGAAGGCGTCTGTCCGGCCCGCCAGACGATAGAAGGCAAGGCCCGTCCATTCGCGCAGCGCCGTCGTTATCAGTTGCGCGTTGATCGAGGGCTGGGTGACGTCCAGCCCCAGGCGTGCCGTTCCGGTCGTGCGGTAGTCCGTCGGCCAGGGCAGAACCGTAAGTCCCAGCTTGCGGAAAAGGCCGACCGAGCGCGGCATATGGAAGGCCGACGTCACAAGCAGACAGTTTTCGAGGCCGTTCTCTTTCAGGAGGTCCTGCGTGTTGCCGGCATTCTCGAACGTATCGCGCGATTGCGTCTCCCGGATCACCCGCGTCGCCGGCACGCCGAATGCTTCGAGGAAGCGCGGCCCGACGATGGCGTCTCCGTCATAGGCCCCGCTCAGCGAGCCGTCGCCGCCGGAGATCAGGATGCGCGCCTGTGGAAATTCCAGCGCGAGCCGCAGCGTCTCCACGAAGCGGTCGCCGGCCTGGGTCATTTCGAAGCCTCCGCGCGCCGTGACGACTTCCGATTCGAAGCCGCCGCCGAGTGTGATGATGCAGGCCGGCCCGCCGGCGGGCAGTTCCGCACGGGCAATGCGGTCCTCCAGCTTTTGCAGCAGGACGGCGCCGGCCGAGGTGAAGAGCGTGACGAACAGCAGGAGCGCCGCCGCCACGCTCGCGAGGGTGCGCATGCGGTTCCACTTCAGGAAACCGGCAACCAGCCCGGCGAGGATGAGGAACAGGGCGAGGGAAAGCGGCTGGGCGAGAAGCCAGAAGATCTTGGAAATATAGAACGTCACGTCTCGCCCATCCTGCTTTTGCCGCTATGCCGGCGCGGCGGTCGTGGCCGCGCCCTTGCCGCGCCGCAGATAGAGGATGCCCGCCGCCAGCGCAATGCCGGCGGCCAGGACCGCGATGGCGATGAGCGGGCGATAGGCGATCCAGGCGATGGCGATGACGGCCGGGCCGAGCAGCAGCGTGAAGATGAGCGCGATGGCCGTGGTGCCGAAGCGCACGATGGAGCCGACGAAGGGCACCACATCGGCGATCACGCCGAGAATGGAGAGGATGAACGAGAAGCCGATGAAGAGACCGATGAGGCCGCCAACCCGCACCAGCCAGGTTATGGTGGTGTTCTCGCTCTGCGCGGCATCGAACATGACGGCGGCGTCGGCGATGCCGACCCGGCTGAGGAAGAGGTTGCGTCCGTTCGTGGTCCTGTAGGGGGCGAGGCTGTTGCCGCGCTGCGCGCCGACGAAGCTCGCCTCGGCAATGTCGGATCGCTCGAAGCGGATGCGGATATCGCCGATCTGCGGGTTCTGCGGATCGAAGGAGAAGACCGCCTGGCCGGAAATGGTCGAGAGCGGTCTGCCGATCGTCACCGCCTCGCCAAGTCGGCCCGCCTCGACGGCCGTGAGCGGTACGGGGCGATCGTCGCCGAGGCCCGCGAGCGTACGGCCCTCCAGGCTGAAGGCGCCGATCGTTGCCGTGGGCACGGCGAAGCTCGCGCCGTCGATGGGCATTTGCGGATTGTCGTGGCCGGGCTGGCGGAAGCTGCTGGAGCTGATCTCCCGCTGGTTCCATTCCTTGCGATAGGTGTAGGTGGTGACGGTCTCCTCGCCGCCGCCGAGCTGCTTGCGCGTCTCGGATTGCGAGCTTTCCACCCACTGATACATCTCGACGATGCGCCGCAGCCCCACGGCCCCGTCTGCGGAAACGCCGAGCATGTCGTCCTCAGGCACGCCGACGGGTTTCACCGGCCCGGAAATATGCACCAGCTTGCCCTCGTTGGCCGGATCGACGCTGCCGTTATCAACCGAAACGACAAGACCGGCGCCCTCGACGAGCGCCTTGTAGGTCTTCACGGAGCGGCCCTCGTTCCAGAAGAGAAGCCACACGCAGGCGAACAGCAGGAGGAAGCCGACCAGAATCCTGATCAGCGCCCCTTTCAGCCTGGCGAACCAGGACGTGGTCGTCGTTTCCGTAAAGCTCATCGTATCCCCCGCAAAGCGCGCGCTCCCGCCTGGAACGCCTGAAAGACCATGCTTATTCGCGGTTCCTGAACCGCGCAAGCGGGGAACCTTCCCGGCCTCCCGCTCGTTTATCGCGATTGCATGGAAGGGAGCACGCCCATGGCACAGGACCGCGAAGACCGCATCCGCAAACGCGCCTATCAACTCTGGCAGCAGGAGGGTTCGCCGCAAGGCCGCCCGGACGACCACTGGCTTCAGGCCGAACGGGAAATCGACCACGGCAACGGCGAAATCGAGGGCGACGACCAGCCGAACCTCGCAGCCCTGCGCGAAGCCGCCCGCCAGCACACCGACACCTTCCTCGTGAAAACCGATCTGGAAGACGCGGATCAGCGCGAGGCGACACCGGGGATGCGCGAGCAGCCGTGATGGCTTGTTATCGATCGGGTATTTGGTTCAGGGAAGATTTGGTGGAGCTAAGCGGGGCCTCCACGACCGCTCATCAACCTATTGAAGCCATTGAAACTACCTGATAATCAACGGGCAGAATTGGTCTGAATGATTGGTCTGAAATGGCAAAAAGCTCTCGCCGATACCTCGTGATGCGAGGCCTTAAATACTGGTTCAAGCGCGACATTCCCGCAGCGATCCGTCCCCATTTCGGCGGCAAGAGTGCCTACCTAGTCAACCTTGAGACGGGCGATATTCGAGCGGCAATGGAACGCCGTGACGAGATCAAGCGCGAGACCGACCGCCTCTACCGGGATGCACGGGAAGGCCGGTCGATCGCGCCAGCCTCCGACACAATCCAACAGAAGGCCGAAATGTGGGCCAAGGAAATTGCCGAGGCGAAGGGCGATCCGCATAGCTGGACGGCCAAGATCACCGGACGCAAGAGCGAAGAAGTTCGGGATGAGGAGGTGGCCGACCCGCGTGAACTCGTAGAGCGTGAGGCGGAACGGATCGAGCAGAGCCACGGCAAAGAGGGCCGCGAACGATTCCTAAACTTGGTGCAAGGCAACGTCGATGTTGAGCACCATATGGAGACCTATCTTAAAGAGGCCCGGCTTGCCCCGAAGACCACTGATGAGCGCCGAAACCTGATTAAACGGTTTGCCGCATGGGCCAAGATAAAGGGCTTGTCGCTTCGCCAGATCGACAGGTCCAAGGCCGGGGCCTATTTCTCCGAAGCTATCGCGCCGCTGAACGAGCGGACAGCACGGAAACATTACGGTGCGGTGAAGCTCTATTGGGATTACCTCGTCGCTCGCGGTCATGTCCGAGGCGAGAACCCGTGGGCCGGTCAACGGATGCCGGACAGGGGGCGGAGGGTGGAGCGTGGGGGCAAGGCTGATGAACGCCCCTTCACGGGAGAAGAGATCAAAACCCTTCTCTACTCTGCCTTCCCCCGTGGCATGAAGAAGGACTTCGAGTCGCAGATAGCGGATGCGATGCGGATTGCGGCCTTGTCAGGGATGAGACTTGCGGAACTCGTAACACTATGGGTGGAGGAGTGCCCGCTGGATGAAGAAGGAAATGGCTACTTCGACATTCGACAGGGCAAGACGGCAGCGGCAGCACGGCGAGTGCCGATGCATCCCGACCTAGTGGAGATCGTGAAGCGCCGGATGGAAGGCAAAGGCCCTCAGGACTGGCTCTTTCATGAACTAGCTGAGGAGAAGAATGCCAGCGACGTATTTGGGAAGCGCTTTGCCAACTACCGGGCAAAACTCACCGTTGACGACAAACGTCCCGGACAACGTAGAAGCCTAGTCAATTTTCACTCCTTCCGCCGCTGGTTCGTCACTCAAGCTGAGCAAGCGGGCGTTCCGGAAAGCACCATTTCATCGGTCGTCGGCCATGAGGAGGGCCGGAAGTCGATCACGCTTGGGGTGTATTCCGGTGGACCGGCGTGGCAGCAGATGCGGGCTTGCGTGAACGCGGTGCGGCTCCCTGAATAGAGATAAGAACCGACCGAGAACAAAACTTAACACCGCCTAAAATCGCCATAGAAGGCCACTGGCGGGCGATGACATTTTCCGCAGCAGAACATTGAATCGCGCGCCCAAGAGCGCTGACGGCCAGATAAAGCGGAATCGTGTGGTGAATCAGCCAATAGCCGCTTGCCGACTCTGCCGGAACCTAGTATTTAAGGAACAGTTATTGCTGGCCCACACTTATGCGGCACTCTTGAGTGTCTTGGGAGGGTGCAGCTTCGTCGCATACAGTGGCGAAGGGCTGGCGAGAGCGAGTCCTCCTGGCTCTCATCTGAGGAAAGGAGGCGGGTATGGCAACGCGAGTTTCATGCCCTGCATTCAGGCCGGTATCTGTAATCCAGTACCGGAGGTTCCGTCTGGGCCAATGGGAGACAGTGTGCTCTCATTGCCGCCGCTGGCCGCGCACGAACGCGTCAGCTGCGTAACCCAGACGTACCAAGTCGAAGCATGAGAAAGGCTCCCATTTCGGTGGGGGCCTTTTTTCCTGTAATCAACAGGATGTTGATTTTGTAAGCCATAGATTCGCGCTTGACAAGCGATTCCTGGACAAATTGTCCGGCGCAAAATCGCAATTTATTCAATGCGATTCACAAATATTCATTTAAATCAATGCCTTAAAAAATCTGCGCGGCTTTTACATGATGCTCTTTTTGGAGTCAAGATTGCCGCGGTGTGAATAGTGGGGACAACGCCTCCCTAGAGTTGGTATCCTTTAGCCTAAAAATGACGGAAAAATCCGAGGTATCGACCTCGACAGGTGATGAGCCGCGTTACCCCCCGTGGCCCCTTCTGTCTCACGATCCGTTGCCCGTTCGGGGCCGCTTTCCGGTCCATACCTGTCCCGGCCTACAGGCTCCACCTTCTTCCTCTTTCCGCGCCACTAGCAGGGCCAAGATAGTCCAGCAGGGCTTGGTCTAGCTGGACTGCTAGCCATCGCTCCTCAATAGTCCAGCACGAATTGATGTTGACTTTTTGGACTGTTTGTCCGAAAGGATCAATGAAGCTATTTGGACTACGGAGGCGCAAATGACCAATGCCAGCTATCGCGGACAGCTTGTCGGATATGCCCGCACCTCGACCACAGATCAGAAGGCAGGACTTGCCGCGCAGGTCCGGGACCTTGAGGCCGCTGGATGCGACAGGGTATTCAGCGAACAGACATCAGCGAAGGACGCTAAGAGGCCGGAGCTTCAAAGGGCGCTGGATCACCTCCGGGAAGGCGACACGTTCATCGTGACCAAGCTCGACCGTCTTGCCCGTTCGGTGGCTGATTTGGTGGCGATTGTCGGCACCCTGACGGCCAAGGGCGTGAGCCTCCGCATTCTCGCCATGAACCTCGACACCTCGACACCCACGGGGAAGCTCATGCTGAACCTCTTGGGGTCCATTGCGGAGTTCGAGCGGGAATTGATGCTGGAACGCCAGCGGGAAGGCATTGCCGATGCCAAGGCCAAGGGGAAGTACAAGGGACGCGCACCAACGGCCCAGAGAGAGGCCGAGAGGATCATTCAGCTACGGGATGAGGGAAAGACCGTCCCGCAGATTGTCGCCGCCACAGGGGCCAGCAGATCAAGCGTATTCGGCATCCTGAAAGAGGCAGGGAAGACGGGCAAGGCGGAAATAAGCTCCCTGTAATGGGACCAATCGTACAACCCGATCTTCCTTTGCTACACCCTCCGATGTCAGCCGCTTCTCCCACAGAAAATTTGTGGGTATCGGCACCATAAGAGGGAAAGTAGAATGAAGATCGCAGCCAATTCGACCGTCTCACCCGCACCGATAGCAGCCCTTACGGAAGCCGCAGAGTTCCTTATGTGCGCCGTTCGGGCGATGGCATGGGGTGCTGATGCGGACAGTCAGGAAGTTCGGCAGGTGGCCGCATGGGCCATGTCGAAGATCAAGGAAGCCGGGGTCGACCAATTACACCCTAGTTAAGGACGACACTCCCCGGATCAATTATTGATGTTGGACATGGGACATGGTGGACATCAGTGGGGGTAGGGGGCAGGTCCGGCACTCATGGGAACCCATAGTGGTGACGTATCGAGACACCCACGGGGATAGCTCCTCCTTGTTCCTCCCTCATCATTCATGATCGATCATCCCAATGCAGGGGGAGCAGAAGAGCAATTACACCCTAGTTAAGCTCTCTCGTCCTCATCCTCCTCACCTTCATCATCACGCATCGAAACACGACGCAAGCTCCTCTTGTCCTTGATCGGGAGGGGCTTTCGTGGCGTTTCAGGGTCATGAACGTCAACCGGAAGTGATGACGATTTCCATGCCCTGTTCGGCTTCAACTCCGGGCAGGGCTCTCTTCCTAGTGCTTTGAACACTAGCGTCCGTGTCTCCCTATCTGTTCGGCAGAAGCGAGATAGCGTCCGTCAAGTTGGTGTAATTTCGGGTGTAGGACCGGGCCGTCATGATCAGGCGGCTCTGGGTGTAATCTGAAGTGTAGTTTCCTCTTCGATTGTTGGTGGGTTTAGCTCGGCCATTGCCTCGACCTGCATGTATCGGCTCAGGAGCTGCCATTCGTCGTTGGCTTCGAGCAGAACCGCGCCGATGAGGCGAACGATGCTGTCCTCGTTGGGGAAGATGCCGACGACATCGGCACGGCGCTTGACCTCCTTGTTGAGGCGTTCGAGTGGATTCGTTGAATGTAATTTCGTGCGGTGCTGGGCGGGGAAGGCCATGTAGGCCAGCACGTCGGCTTCGGCATTGTCCATGAAGGTACCGAGCTTGGGCCATCTGGCGCGGAGCTGGTCGGCGACATGCCGCCAGGTCTGCACGGCATTGTCATGGTCGGGCTGGATGAAAGCCTGACGGATCGCGGCGGCGACCATGGTGTGCTGGCCCTTGGGAACGTAGGCCAGCGCATTGCGTGTCGCATGAACACGGCAGCGCTGCCATGTCGCGCTGAGGATACGGGTAATGGCCGCTTTCAGCCCTTCATGGGCATCGGAGATGACCAGCTTGACGCCGGTGAGGCCTCGGCGGACCAGATCACGCAGGAAGCTCGTCCAGAACGGCTCGGCTTCGGAGGGGCCGATGTGCAGGCCGACAATCTCCCTCTTCCCGTCCGTGTTGACCGCCACCGCGATTATCGCCGCCACCGACACGATGCGACCGCCCTCACGCACCTTCAGATAGGTGGCGTCGAGCCAGAGGTATGGCCAGTCACCGGAAAGGGGGCGCTTGAGGAAGGCGTTCACCCGCTCGTCGATATCCTTGCACAGCTTGGAGACGGAGGATTTGGAGATGCCGGTCATGCCCATGGCCTGCACCAGCTCATCGACCTTGCGCGTCGAGACGCCGTTGATCCACGCCTCCTGGATCACGGCCACCAGCGCCTTCTCCACCATCTTCCTCGGCTCCAGAAAGCCGGGAAAGTAGGCTCCCTGTCGCATCTTCGGTATCTTCAGGTTCAGCGTGCCGAGCCGGGTGTCGAGCGAGCGGTCGCGGTAGCCGTTGCGCCATGTCTGGCGGCTGTCGCCACGTTCATAGCGCCCAGCGCCGATCAGGCCATCAACATCGGCTTCCATGATCAGTTGCAGCACGCTTTCGGCAATCGTGCGCAGAAAATCGCTATCGCCACTCTTCGCGGCAAGCTCGGAAAGAGCTAATCTGTCGTCGGTCATCGGGGTTCCTTTCGGCTGGTTGAAGCTTTGCAACTCCACCTTCTCCGACAGGCCCGGTGCCCACCTTGCGCTCAACGAATTCGGCAGCTCATTCTCCACCGCCGTTTCCACCTCAATGCGCCTCCGAAATTACACCACGTGCGCGGACGCTACCCAGAAGCGACACCGGCGCACCACATCGGCCCACCCATCCCCCACATCAGCCGACCTTTCGTCTCCCGGAGCTATCCGCAGGAGCGGGGTCTTCTTTTTACTCATTTGCATAAGGAGCCTCCGAAGGCATGACCTCGCAGAACAATCGCCCCCAGTTCACCTCTTACATCGATACCGAAGGCCGAAAGGTCATGAGGGTTCCGCTCGACAAGCGCGGCAAGGAACACGCCACCGTTCTTGAACGGGATTACCTGAACGTCCGCCGCAGTGGTGCCACCGGGACATGGATTGCCCACGTCGTGAACGGGCGCACCTACGTCCGAACGAACATCCCGACAGGAGCCGGTTACACCCTTGGCACGGTCGCCCGTATCATCACCGGAGCGGGACGCGGGGTCGCCATCCGATACGCTGACGGAAACCCTTTGAACCTCCTCCCGGAAAACCTTGTCTGGCGAAAGGGCAAGGCCAAGAGGTGCGACCATGAGATTGCTTTGGCAGGAGCCGCAGCATGATCGAGTTCGGCCCCGATAATCGCCCCTTCACCACCATATTCGCCACCGGCACGGGCCACAATCAAGCCGAGAGGAAACACCAAGCCTACGCGGAAAGCCTTGTCGGCATCGGCATTGGGATTTGCCGGAAGTGCAAGACCCGTTGCGCCTCCGGGCCGGGGTGGAAGGGGATTTGCACCCGATGCGCCGCAGCGGCAACGCACGTCCACACGAATGGGCCACCTGTTGCCACCATGAGCATCACACCAGCGGCACCTGTCCCTGTTCGGGGACTTGGTGAGACGGTTTCATCCATTGAACCTCCCCTAGACCGCCACGGCTTGGACGGACTGGAGGAGTGGTGACAGTGAAGACTGACCACCCCCGCAAGCTTCATATCCCGAACGATGAATGGATCAGGGACGATGACCCCGACAGGGACCGCAAGATGGCGGATCGTCTCTCCGGTCGCGAACCCGGCATGAGATCGATGCACGGTCCCAACGGCTTCGCCCAACCTCACCTAGCACCGGATTGGTGGCGCGAGAAACACGGCCTCCTCTCCCTCAATAACCCCAAATAACCCGCCCTACAGGGCCACAGAAGGAAACATATCATGACCCACGTCACCTACAGCAATGACACCTCCCCGGAAGAACTGGACGCCCTCAAGAGGGAATACGAGCGGATCAATCCTCGACAGGACGGCAAGCAGGTCGTCGGCGTCTACGTCAACGGCGGCGGTACTCAGATCGATACCGTTGATGGAAAGCAGGTCGTCCAGAAGAAGTTTGAAGCCTCCGTCGCCGTCAAATCGGCATTGCGTCCCGGTCACATCATGATCGGCGGCACGGAAACCACCATCGACGCCGCTCTAGCAGCCGGTCTCATCACCCGCGAACAGGCGGCATCCGGTTCTTTTAATCTGCCCGTCCAGCCACAGGCCAAGGCTGAAACGGGCGTAGAGGACAAGGCCCAGGAACAGGAACAGAAGGAGCCGGAGGAGCTTTCGGAGGCCGCACAGGCGGCAAAGGAAGCATCCGAGACGCTACAGGAGCTTGACGCCACGGTAGGCGCTGCGGCGGTCGATGCTGCCCTAGAGAACGTGATTGAAAGCGGCTATCTCCCGGAGGCTGATGAGCTACCGGAAGGGGCAGACCTTGGCCATGTCGTGAAGATTACGGCGGGTTATGTCGCACAGGCAAACAACGTCCTTGCCGATGTTCACGCGAACGTACCGCTCCTCATGGACTTCCTGTCTGACGACGAGTTGCGGGACGCCAGACGAGCCACCATCGGCAACGCCCCTGACAGCCTCCGAGACCTTGGCCGGATCGCGGTTGATCGGCTTGCCATGCTCCCGCAGACGAACCCGGAGCGGTTTGCCGAGCATCTGGAGGGGATGTCCCCTGCCGAGCGCAAGGCACTCAGGCGGACCCCGAACGGGGAATGGACGGTGACTGTCCCCGGTTATCCCGAAATGGGCTTTGGGGCCGCAGTACGGGCCGGGATCGTTCGCCTATGAGGGAGCTTGTCACCACGAAAGGGGCCGCGATTAGCGGTCCCTCTGCTTCCGGGAATAGCCTTGATCTGTCCAAGGGTGACGACAAAGCCAAACTCAAATTTGAGGTGGGGTATGCGGTCCCGATAGACGAACTGAGATTTCAGTCGGTCTCCCCCGATAGTGTCCCGGAAGTGTGCCGAGGGGTGCCCTTCATGACCTCCCTTGAAATCGCAGCGATGACAGGGAAGCGGCATTCCGATGTTCGCCGCGACATTCAGCGGGAGCTTGCCAAGATCGGAGAACCCGAACGCAAATTTGCGTCGGGGTATCTGGACGGCCAAGGCCAGCGCCGCCCATGCTACTGCCTCCCCGGAACCTACCTTCTCTTCATCGCATCGGCCTATGACGCCAAGCTGCGTTTCCAGATCATTCAGCACTGGGAAGCCCTGAACAACGGCGCAGCGCAGCCGGTCAGGGACGCCGCCAATGTTTTCGTCCAGCGTCTTGTGAACGGCGGACGCAAAGCCCGGATGCTGGAGCTTCAAGAGGCCGAACAGCGGGCAAGGCTGGACGGTAGGCTTCTGACGGCCAGAGAACGCAACCTCATCCTACTCCCCTGAAACCAACCAAAGGAACCGACATGACCTCAATCGAACGCCAGCCTTCCGAGGCCGAATTGTTCATCATTCACGGCACCGCCAATGACCGGCAGAAGGCCGACGAACGGGCCGCAGCACGGGCAGCAGCAGAGGCACGGAAACAAGCCGAACGGGACGCTTACACCGCCATGGTGGCGTCTATTGCCCGCCCTTGACGCGAGGTAATGGTGTGGCCCAACCACACCTTTCGAATTCCCCACACCCGCAGTGTGGGTAAGCCTGTCCCGTGCCTAGTGTGGTTTGCTCTACCTTGGACCTTCTCCTCGCCCTTGATGTAGGCCCCATCCTTCCTGATCGCCGGGAGGACTTCCTTCGTCACCCAGTCTTGGAAGGGCTTGGCTTCGGGCTTGTCGCTGCGGAGGACGAGCTTGTAGAGGCCACTTTCGGAGACAATCGAAACACGCTGCGGGCCTCCAAGGGTGTGTATCTGATGCACACCCTTTTCTCCGTCATCCAAATACCCAAGGGACCGAGTGGTGTTAGGCTTGCCGTTGGACCGGAGCCCCACTGTCAGAACTTTCAATGCGTCCTTCGCTACGAACCACGGCTCTCCCCCAATCGTCACCACCCTGATCTGGTGGCCTTTGAAGTCGAACAGGGAAACGTCAGGGGCGGCGGCAGCGAATGCCTTGTGGTGCGCCATTTCAGAAGCGTCTGCAAATTGGTCTGAAACATTGGTCTGAATTGGTCTGAGACCGAGACGAGCCGGTCGCCTAGTGGCTTGATTTTGCAGAAAAATCTTTAGTTCTGAGAAATTTGGTGGAGCTAAGCGGGATCGAACCGCTGACCTCTTGCATGCCATGCAAGCGCTCTCCCAGCTGAGCTATAGCCCCATAACGGGTCCGGCGGAGCCGGTTTCCGGGAACCGAAGCGGCGTTGCCGTTCGGTGTGGCGGCTTATTACTTCCGGGTTTCGGAGATGGCAAGCCGAAAAATGAAATCCGGCCGATTTTTTTGAAACCGGCCGGATTATCAAGGTCTTAAGCTTCGTCTTCGTCGCCGGTGACGCCGATGAGGTCGCTCATGTCGTCATCGTCGTCGTCTTCGTCCTGTTCCAGGAACGTGTCGTCGTCGTCGCCGTCGATTTCGACGTCGTCATCGCCGAGATCCGGCAGGTCGTCGCCGCCTGCTGCATCCTCGTCGGCGTCCTCGAGCGAGACGAGTTCGACTTCCGTGTTCTCGGTATCGACTTCGTTGGTGTCCTCTTCCTCTTCCTTCTCGAGAACGGCCGCAGCCGAGGTTTCCTCGAAGAAGGAGAGCGGATAGGTCTTGCCCGTGTAGGGCGAGACGATCGGGTCGCGGTTCAGGTCGTAGAACTTCTTGCCCGTTTCCGGGTCGATGCGCTTGGTGCCGAGTTCCGGTTTTGCCACTGTCAAAGCCTCTCAGGTGCCGTTCGTTTGTCGGCGGGGCCGGTGTTTCCGGCGCGTTGAAGGGGAAAATGATTAGCCGGACCCCATAATCGTCTTGGGCTATCCTGTCAAAGCCAAACTTTGCGGGAGCCGGCGACGGTCTTTCTGCCGAATGTTTTCGGGCGGGATGATGACGCTTTAAATCGTTTGTGATAGCAAGCCCGCACTTTCCCGGGCGATCCCGCCGGGGAACCGTGGAACTACAAGGAAGACGCCCATGTCGCACGGCGCCATCGCACGGCCCGCAACCGCCCGCAAATCCTCCGGCCTTTCCGGAACCGTCCGCATTCCCGGCGACAAGTCGATTTCGCACCGCTCCTTCATGTTCGGCGGCCTCGCCAGCGGCGAGACGCGCATCACGGGCCTGCTCGAAGGCGAGGACGTCATCAATACAGGCAAGGCCATGCAGGCCATGGGCGCGAAGATCCGTAAGGAGGGCGACACCTGGATCATCAACGGCGTGGGCAACGGCGCGCTGCTCGCGCCGCAAGCGCCGCTCGATTTCGGCAATGCCGGCACCGGCTGCCGCCTGACCATGGGTCTTGTCGGCGTCTACGATTTCGATTCCACCTTCATCGGCGATGCCTCGCTGACCAAGCGTCCGATGGGCCGCGTCCTCAATCCGCTGCGCGAAATGGGCGTGCAGGTCACCTCCGCCGAGGGTGATCGTCTTCCGGTGACATTGCGTGGGCCAAAAACGCCGACGCCGATCACCTATCGCGTGCCGATGGCCTCGGCCCAGGTGAAGTCCGCCGTGCTGCTCGCCGGCCTCAACACGCCGGGCATCACGACCGTCATCGAGCCGATCATGACGCGCGACCATACGGAAAAGATGCTGCAGGGTTTTGGCGCGAACCTGACGGTCGATACCGATGCGGACGGCGTGCGCACCATTCGGCTCGAAGGCCGCGGCAAGCTGACGGGGCAGGTCATCGACGTGCCGGGCGACCCGTCCTCGACGGCCTTCCCGCTGGTCGCGGCGCTGCTTGTGCCGGGCTCGGATGTTACCATCCTCAACGTGCTCATGAACCCGACGCGCACCGGCCTCATCCTGACGCTTCAGGAAATGGGCGCTGATATCGAAATCCTGAACGCACGCCTTGCCGGCGGTGAGGACATGGCGGACCTGCGCGTGCGCTCCTCGGCGCTCAAGGGCGTCACGGTGCCGGAAGACCGCGCGCCGTCGATGATCGACGAATATCCGGTCCTCGCCGTTGCGGCCGCCTTCGCCGAAGGCACGACCGTGATGAACGGCCTCGAGGAACTGCGCGTCAAGGAAAGCGACCGCCTTTCGGCCGTCGCCAATGGCCTCAAGCTGAACGGCGTCGATTGCGATGAGGGCGAAACCTCGCTCGTCGTGCGCGGCCGTCCGGATGGCAAGGGCCTTGGCAACGCCTCGGGCGCTGCCGTCGCGACCTATCTCGACCACCGCATCGCCATGAGCTTCCTGGTCATGGGTCTCGTTTCGGAGAACCCGGTGACGGTGGACGACGCGACGATGATCGCCACGAGCTTCCCGGAGTTCATGGACCTGATGAAAGGCCTCGGCGCGAAGATCGAGCTGCACGACACGAAGGCCGCCTGATGACCTTCACCATCGCCATCGACGGTCCCGCCGCCGCCGGCAAGGGCACGCTTTCCCGCCGGATCGCGGAGGAATACGGCTTCCATCACCTCGATACGGGGCTGACCTACCGGGCGACGGCGAAGGCCTTGCTGGATCGCGGCCTGCCGCTCGATGACGAGGCCGTTGCGGCCGATGTCGCCAGGCACCTCGATCTCGGTGGCCTCGACCGTTCCGTGCTGTCGGCCCATGCCATCGGCGAGGCGGCCTCCAAGATTGCGGTCATGCCTTCGGTGCGCCGGGCGCTGGTCGAGGCGCAGCAGGGTTTTGCGGCGCGCGAGCCGGGCACGGTGCTCGACGGGCGCGATATCGGTACGGTCGTCTGCCCGGATGCGCCGGTGAAGCTGTATGTTACGGCTTCGGCTGAGGTGCGCGCGAAGCGCCGCCACGACGAGATCGTCGCCGGCGGCGGGGTGGCCGATTACGGGACGATCCTTGAGGATATCCGCCGCCGCGACGAGCGCGATATGGGCCGGGCGGACAGTCCCCTGAAGCCCGCTGACGATGCGCACTTGCTCGATACCTCGGAAGTGAGTATAGAGGCGGCGTTTTCCGCGGCAAAGTCGTTCATCGACGCCGCGCTTAAGCGCTAGCAACGCCAGGAAAAGTGCGGAAGCGGTTTTCCGTCCGGTGTTGCGAAACATAAGAACAAGGCCTGTCCCCGCGCCGGATTTGCTGCCCAAGGGCAGCGGATGGAGCCTCGTTCATCACCAACGCTAACCCCCGGCGCCCGTGCCTTTGGCACATCAGGAGTTTCAATGTCTCAAGCAAACCCCACGCGCGAAGATTTCGCAGCCCTTCTGCAGGAATCCTTCGCCGCTAACGATCTCGCCGAAGGCTATGTCGCCAAGGGCATCGTTACCGCGATCGAAAAGGACGTCGCCATCGTCGACGTCGGCCTCAAGGTTGAAGGTCGCGTTCCGCTGAAGGAATTCGGCGCCAAGTCCAAGGACGGCACGCTGAAGGTCGGCGACGAAGTCGAAGTCTATGTCGAGCGCATCGAAAACGCGCTTGGTGAAGCTGTTCTCTCGCGCGAAAAGGCTCGCCGCGAAGAAAGCTGGGCCAAGCTCGAAGTCAAGTTCGAAGCCGGCGAGCGCGTCGAAGGCGTCATCTTCAACCAGGTCAAGGGTGGCTTCACCGTCGATCTCGACGGCGCCGTTGCCTTCCTGCCGCGCTCGCAGGTCGACATCCGTCCGATCCGCGACGTCACGCCGCTCATGCACAACCCGCAGCCCTTCGAAATCCTCAAGATGGACAAGCGCCGCGGCAACATCGTCGTTTCGCGCCGCACGGTTCTGGAAGAGTCGCGCGCCGAGCAGCGTTCTGAAATCGTTCAGAACCTCGAAGAAGGCCAGGTTGTTGACGGCGTCGTCAAGAACATCACCGATTACGGTGCGTTCGTCGACCTCGGCGGCATCGATGGCCTGCTGCACGTCACCGACATGGCCTGGCGCCGCGTCAACCATCCGTCGGAAATCCTGTCCATTGGCCAGCAGGTCAAGGTTCAGATCATCCGCATCAACCAGGAAACCCACCGCATCTCGCTCGGCATGAAGCAGCTCGAGTCGGATCCGTGGGATGGCATCGGCACGAAGTACCCGGTCGGCAAGAAGATCTCCGGCACCGTCACGAACATCACCGACTACGGTGCGTTCGTCGAGCTGGAGCCGGGCATCGAAGGCCTGATCCACATCTCCGAAATGTCCTGGACCAAGAAGAACGTACATCCCGGCAAGATCCTGTCCACGAGCCAGGAAGTCGACGTTGTCGTTCTCGAAGTCGACCCGACGAAGCGCCGCATCTCGCTCGGTCTCAAGCAGACCCTCGAGAACCCGTGGCAGGCCTTCGCGCACAGCCACCCGGCTGGCACGGAAGTCGAAGGCGAAGTCAAGAACAAGACCGAGTTCGGTCTGTTCATCGGCCTCGACGGCGACGTGGACGGCATGGTTCACCTGTCGGACCTCGACTGGAACCGTCCGGGCGAGCAGGTCATCGAAGAGTTCAACAAGGGCGACGTCGTCAAGGCTGTCGTTCTGGATGTGGACGTCGACAAGGAGCGCATCTCGCTCGGCATCAAGCAGCTCGGCCGTGACTCGGTCGGCGAAGCTGCTGCTTCCGGCGACCTGCGCAAGAACGCCGTCGTTTCGGCTGAAGTCATCGCGGTCAACGACGGCGGCATCGAAGTGAAGCTCGTCAGCCACGAGGACATCACGTCGTTCATCCGTCGCGGCGACCTGTCGCGTGACCGTGACGAACAGCGTCCGGAGCGTTTCTCGGTCGGCCAGACCGTCGACGCCCGCGTCCTGAACTTCTCGAAGAAGGATCGCAAGATCCAGCTTTCGATCAAGGCGCTGGAAATCGCTGAAGAGAAGGAAGCCGTCGCACAGTTCGGTTCGTCCGACTCGGGCGCTTCGCTCGGCGACATCCTCGGCGCGGCTCTGAAGAACCGCAACAACGCCGAGTAAGCCTTCGCTTACGAGACAGGAAGCCCGCGGAGAGCGATCTCCGCGGGCTTTTTCTTTGAGGGCTGATCAGGTCCAGTAGTCGCCGAGCTTCTGATAGAAGACGAGGCCGGGCTCGATGACGCCGACCATCTCCGCCGTCTTCTCGCGCCGGCGCGCCATGTCGGGGCTTTCCGGCTCCGGTTCCCCGCCGCCTTGGTCCTCCTGCGGCGCATCGCCGTCCTCTTCGCCCGCTTCATCGTCCTCGCCGGTCGCCTCGTCCTCACCGGCCTCGCGACTTTCCGGCCATGCAATGTCCTCTTCCGCCGGCAGGTAGGGCACGAAGGCGAGGGGAACGCCCTCGCGTGGAATTGCCGCGGCGGGTAGCCGCTCCGGCAGGGCGTCGGCCATCGCCGCGGATTGGGCGGCAGCCCGGGCCTGTGGCGCGGAAGTGGCCTCGTCCTGTTCGGCGGAGGGGTGCGGCGTCGCCGCTTCCGGCTCGCCGGCCTCTAGGTGGGGCTTGCCGGCCGCCTCTTCCGCGTGTTCGCTGGCGATCTGGGCCAGTTCCTGCTCGATTGCCGGATCGAAGGGGTGTTCGAGCAGCGCCCGGATGAAACTCGCCTCTTCCGGCGAAAGGTTCTCCATCAGTTGCGCCACCGCCTGCATGAGCTGGGCCGGGGGCACGTCGCGGGCGACGGCCTGCAGCACGCTGCGGGCAAGCGCCTGTCCGGCTGCGTTGGAAATCGGCGCTCTGGCCGGAATCTCTTCCCGTTTCAGCGTGGGGGAGGCTGCCTGAGCGTCTTCCGCGCCGCCCTGATGGCGGATTGCCGACTGGGCCGCGTCCGCCGGCCGCTGGTCGGTTGCTCTTGCGGCCGGGTTCGGCAGGCGGGGTTCTGCCCGTGCTGCGGTGTTCCCGGTGCTGGAGACGGCGTGTTCCGCATCGCCCGACGGTGCGGAGGCCTGGCCGGTCATGGCGCGCGGCTTGCTGCCGCCTTCAAGGTCGAAAATGCGCTTGAGCGCCGTCTGGAGTGCGCGGGCGTCGCCAAGCACCTGCATCGCCTGCTGGGGACCGTGGCGGCCAACGGCGGCAAGCTGCTGGGCGGTGAGGCCGACAGGCTTCTGCTGGCGCTCCCCGGCGGCTGGGTCGGCGGGCTGAAGGCTCGTCGCAAGCAGGTTGGCGAGCTTCTGCGCCTCCGGCCCGTTCGGATTGCGCACGATCTCCACGAGGCTGCGCGTCGGCATGGCGGAAAGCACGGTGCCGATCAGTTTCTCCACGCTCGGGCGAAGCTCCGGCGGCAGTCGGGTGATGATGTCGGCAAGCTTGCGGGCATTTCCGCCCTCGCCGTCGGGCATCGCCTTCAGCGCGGTCAGAAGCGCCTCCAGAAGCTCCCGGCCGGGATTGGGTTCGGCCGTGCGCGGCATGTGCTTGAGCATGGTTTCGAGCAGGCGCAGCAGGACCTCGGCCCTGAGATTGGCGAGAGCGGCGGCGGAGGCTGGCGGTGTGGCGGCGGCATCGGCCGCCGCACCCGCCGGCAGGGCGGGGGAGGGCTGCGATACCCCTGTCGTCGGTGCCACGCGCGGCAGCATGATGCCTCCTGTCCGTCCTTGCCGATGCGGTCCGCATCCCTGGCCTGCGAATGTTCCATCGTTCGTCGGATGGCGCATCATGCGCGACGCTGCGAGATGAAGAGCTTTCGGCCCGGAAAGCCGGGCATTTCATGCGGGGAGGCGGCGGCGGGGCCGGCGAAACACTGAACCGCTGACTGTGGCCGGACGGGACGCCCCGATACTCCGAACAACTACTCGTCGTTACAATTGGCATTTTATGGTTAATGAAACGCTAACGCCGCGAAAGGCGCTTCGCATATGCAGCATTCCGCGCGTAATTTCCCTTCCGCCACGGCCTTGCCCCTTATGCTCAGCTCGCGTAAATCTTGCCGGCACTGTCGGCCGCCGGGGATTTGCGGACCGCGGATGCGGCGGAGACCCCTCGATGAACCTCACCAACCTCATCCTCAACACCGACAGCTACAAGTTCAGCCACTACCTGCAATATCCGCCGGAAACCCGGGCGATCTCCTCCTATGTCGAGGCGCGCGGCCATTCCGACCATGCGGAAGTGCTGTTCTTCGGGCTTCAGATGTTCCTGAAGGAGTATCTGTCGAAGCCGGTGACGATGCGGGATGTGGACGAGGCCGAGGGTATCGTCACGGCGCATGGCCTGCCGTTCAACCGCGAAGGCTGGACCCATATCGTCAACAGGCACGGCGGCTTCCTGCCGCTGCTGATCGAGGCGCTGCCCGAGGGAACGATGGTGCGCCGCGGCGTGCCGGTGGCGCAGGTCGTCAACACGGACCCTGCCTGCTTCTGGCTTACCTCCTATATCGAGACGGCCTTCCTGCGCGCCATCTGGTATCCGAGCACCGTGGCCTCCAACTCGCGCAAGGTGAAGCAGATCATCCAGCCTTTCCTGGAAAAGACCTGCGACGACCCGGCCGCCGTCCTGCCCTTCCGCCTGCACGATTTTGGCGCGCGCGGGACCACGAGCTTCGAGCAGGCGGGCATCGGCGGCGCGGCGCACCTCGTCAATTTCCTCGGCACGGATACGGTGAGCGCTGTGCTTTACGCCCGCCGCTACTACGGCGCCGAGATGGCCGGTTTCTCCATTCCCGCCTCCGAGCATTCGACCATGACCTCCTGGGGTCAGGACCGCGAGGCCGAGGCCTATGGCAATATGATCGACAAGTTCGGCGGCAAGGGTCTCTATGCCGTGGTGTCGGACAGCTACGACATCAACAATGCCGTCGCGGAAATCTGGGGCAAGCAGCTCAAGGACCGCGTGCAGGCGGCCGGCGGCACGCTGGTCGTGCGCCCGGACAGCGGCGACCCGGTGGAAACGCCGGTGCAGGTCCTGCGCCAGCTCGCCTATGCCTTCGGCACGCATCTCAACGCCAAGGGCTACAAGGTGCTCGACAACAGCGTGCGCGTCATCCAGGGCGACGGCATCTCGCCCGCCGATATCGGCCTCATCCTCGGCCGCATGGAAGCCTTCGGCTTCTCGGCGGAGAACATCGCCTTCGGCATGGGGGCCGGGCTGCTCCAGCGCGTCAACCGCGACACCTATTCCTTCGCCATGAAGGCCAATGCCCGGCAGGATTTGGATGGCAACTGGCACGACGTCTACAAGCGCCCGGCGACCATGAACCTCAAGGCCTCGAAGGCCGGCCGGCAGGCGGTGGTCGAGGGCTATATCGGCCTTGAAGCCGCGCGTGTCGACCAGCTTGCGGGCCGGCAGAACCTGCTGCAGCCCGTCTGGCGCGACGGCGAGCTTCTCGTCGACTGGACGCTGGATGCGGTGCGCGCCCGCGCGGCCTGATCCCTTGCAGTCCGGCATTTCCCGCTCCATCTTGCATTTTAAGACTGGAGACGAGAGATGACGGTTCGCCCGCCGCAGGCGCTTGCCCCTTCCTTCACCAAGGAAACGGGCCTTAATATCCTCGAATACGAGCTAATGTCCGAGCGCGCCGATGCGCTGGGCCGGCATGGGCTGAAGGTCGAGAAGGCGCTGGCGCTGCTGGCGGAGCGTCTGGCCGCCGGCTGCGGGGAGGAAGAGCGCGAAGGCCTGCTCGACGATGCGGCCGATAAGGTCTGGGCCTTCTTCATCCAGCGCGAAATGTGCGGCCTGCGCAGCCAGAAGGATGCGGTCCGCCGTTATGGTATCCCGCCCGAGGTCATGGCTCGTCTCGGCATCGTGCGCCGCAAGCCTTGAGTCGCGATCCTAAGCGACGAGCTGGCGGGTGATCAGGTCGTAGATGCCGTTGTCGTCGACACGCAGCGCGAAGATGCCCTTCTTCGCCTCTTCCCGTTCCTGCTGCTCGATCACGCCCGCCGCATCGAGATTGCGGACGGCCTCGCCGGTGCTCTCGGCCGGTGTGTCCGTTTCGGCGGAGGCGTCACGATCGGACTTTACGGGGGCCTTCTCGGCGATCTCGGTCGCCTCCGCGCCGGCGGCGAGCAACTGGATCGTGTCGACGGCCTCGGTCGGCGTCCGGCCATCGGCCTTGCCCTTCACGGCGTCTTCATTGGCGCGGCCGACGGCATCCTGAAGCTTTTCGACGTCCTCGAGCTTCTCGCCGGCCTCCAGCTTGCCGATGGTTTCCTCGCGCTCCTTGCGCGTTTCCGCGTCCTCGACGCGTGTCGGGTCCCGCTTCGTGCGTTCGAGCTTCAGTTCCTCGATCGACTTCGGGTCCGCCGCGTCCTCGAGCCGGGCGAGAACCTTGCGCATTTCCGGCGTGAGCGCCTTTTCCTCCTCAGCCTTCTCCGCCAGCGCGTCCTTCACGCGCTGGGCCTCGGTGCCGTAGGGGTTGCGGATCGCGCCGATGATGTCGCTTGCGGAAAGACCGAGATCGGTGAGGCCGGATTTCCTCTCCAGCGTCGCGACGTCCGCCGGCAGTTCGCCACGCTCGCGTGCCAGCATGGCGGAAAGGCGCTGCTCGAAATTGGCGTCAGCCTCGTCCTCGCCCTGCGCCACGCCCGTTGCCAGCGCAAGGCGTGCAACGAGATTGGCGGCGGCATCGTCGGAAGGGCCGCTCATCGCCTCCTTGACGGAGGAGAGTGTGGTGCCGAGCGAGCGCAGGCTGACATCGAGCGTGGTGCCCTTGGCCGCAAGCCCGACGCTGTCGACGAGGGTGATCCTGTCGGAAAGGCGCTGGGCGAAGGCGCGGGCGGATTCGCCGTCCTGCTGGGTAATGCCGAGCGTATCGCTGAAGCGGGCGATCACCTTGGCGAGCGTCTCGCCGCCGCGGGCGTTGCTGCCGAAGAAATGTTCGTTGATGCGGGCGTTCGCCTGGCGCGCGGTATCGTCCGATTGCAGATGGGCCTGCTCGCGGATGTCGTCGTTCTTGCGCCCGCTCGCCTTCTCCGCTTCCTCGCGGCGACGATCCTCGATCGTCTCGACGATCGACTGCATGGCCGAGATGGCGGCGGTGGACTGCGCGCTCTGCAGCGGTGTCAGCATGGCAAACCTCCAGTCAACCGGAGGATAAGGCCGAGGCCGTTAACCGGGCGTTAAGCCTGCACCCGCGGATTTGCGGGGGTCAGCTATGGGCGAAGATGTCCGTTTCATCCCAGCCGAGCAGATCGAGCTTGGCGCGGGTCGGCAGGAAGGCGAAGCAGGCGTCGGCGTGCTCGGCCCGGCCGTCGCGCACGAGGCGGGCGTTGAGCTTGTCGCGCAGCGCATGGAGATAGAGCACGTCCGAGGCGGCATATTCGAGCTGCGCCGGCGACAGCGTCGCGGCCGCCCAGTCGGAGGACTGCTGCTGCTTGGAAATGTCGACCTCGAGCATTTCCTTCAGATTGTCCTTGAGGCCGTGGCGGTCGGTATAGGTGCGGGTCAGGCGCGAGGCGATCTTGGTGCAGAAGACCGGCGTGGTGGTGACGCCGAAGGTGTGGAACAGCACGGCGATATCGAAGCGGCCGTAATGGAAGATCTTCTGGCGCGTCGGGTCTTCCAGCATAGCGGTGAGGTTGGGGGCTTCCTTCTGCCCGGCGGCGATGCGGATGACGTCCGCGGTGCCGTCGCCCGGCGAGAGCTGCACGACGCACAGCCGGTCGCGGCGCGGGATGAGGCCGAGCGTCTCGGTGTCGATGGCGATGGCGCCGGTATAGCGGGCCGCATCCGCCGCCGGGATATCGCCTTCGTGATACCGGATTGCACTTGCCATGAAAAACCCCATCTAAGCTGTCTGAATATCCGCAGGCCTATACCGCATGTCGCCGGCCGGCGGTATCTCTTTATGGATTGCGAAAGGCCGGCCCAGCCGGGAAAGACGATGAAGATACGCACCGCCCTCGTGCTCCTGGCCGTCCTTGCATCCGCCTGCGCCGGGCAGGCGCAGGCCTTCAAGGATCTTCCCGGCGTCGTTCCCTCCGACGCCACGGAAGAATACAGCAACAAGGACGCGCCGCGCTGCACCCAGCAGGTGGAGGTGCCGTCCAGCGACAGGACCCACTGGATGCCGCGGAGCGTCTATGTCTGCGAGAAGAACGGCATGACGTGGAGCAGCACGCAGCCGCCGCCGTCGAGCATACGCACCCTGCGCGGCCTGGACCGGTAGTCGCAGGGCGCTTGCCGCTCAGGCGCGCTTGATGACCTTGATCAGCACGAGCAGGATCACGGCGCCGATGGTGGAGTGGAGGATGGCAGCGACGATACCGCTGCCGAGGCTGACGCCGATGGCGGGGAAGAGATAGCCGGCGATGAAGGCGCCGACGATGCCGACGACGATGTTCCCGACGAGGCCGAAGCCGAAGCCCGAGACGATGAGGCCGGCGAGCCAGCCGGCGACCGCGCCGACGATGAGGAAAACCAGAATACTTTCAATGCCCATGATGTGCTCCCTTGGACGGTATCATTCCGTCGGGATGTAATCTGGCAGCCGATTTCGCGAAAGCAAGAGGGGCTTTTAGAAAACCCGCGCCTTCGCCTGTGTGCGCGCGGTCTCTATGTCGATGAGAAGATAGAGCGCTGCGAGCGTTACGGAAGCGATCAGTGTGGCGCCCAGTCCCAGAACAATCATTGCCTGTTCTCCCTGACATCATTGTCAGTTTACGGCTGCACACTACGCGCGCGGGCTTGCCCGTGGCTTACGTTGCGTCGGGTCGTGTTAATTTTAGCGAAGTCATAAACAAGGCGTGAACTATTAACCTTCAGGCAAGGAATTAACCATAAACATGGGTCTACACGTCGGAATGGGAAACTCGCCGTTTCTCACCCAGGCATGATGCCGAACCGCCGTACCGGAACAGAGCCGGTATTCGAGTTTCACCGAATTGATCATGGATCGACGGGAAGCCGGGCATGCCGCTTTGCGGCAGTGCGGGCCGGGCCAGACCTTTCCTCCATGCAAAAGTTCAGTCGGCCATCCGTAGCGGATAGCCGGGCATCGTTGGTTTGGGAGCGGATTGGTGCAGGAAATGCCGGCAGAACAGGCTCGAACGGGACAGGCGGCAAGCCTGCGCGACCGTTTGCGCTTTGCCGGGGTGGAAAGCGCCGACGGCGATATCCTGCGCCGCCACCGCCAGACGCTCGAACGGCATGTCGAAACGGCCCTGCGCGATCTCTTCCAGCGCTTCCAGACTTTTCCCGATGCCGCCCGCCATTTCCAGAGCGAGCGCCAGATCGACCGCCTGCACGACCTCCAGAGTTCCCACTGGAGCGTCCTGACCGACGCGCGCTTCGACGGCCTCTATGCCGAGCGGGTTAAGGTTCTTTCCGACAGCGAAAGCCAGATGGGCCTCGATCCGCGCTGGCGCATCGCCGGCCATTCGGTCGTGCTCGAAACGGTCGTCACCGGCCTCATCGAGGAATATTGGCCGAAATCCATCCTCGGTGGCGGCAAGGCCCGCCGCACGGAATTGACCGAGCTCGTCTCCGCTTTCCTGCGCACCGCCATGGTGGATGCGGAGATCGGCGTCTCGCTGCGCTTCAACGAGCTGCGCCATACCCATGCCCGCGCGCTCGGCGAACAGCGCCGCGAGGACCGCGCCGAACTCGACCGCGTCTTCGGCGACACCATCCGCGGCCTCTCGCAGCTCGATTTCTCCCAGCGCGTTT
The DNA here is from genome assembly GCF_020883495.1 of Shinella zoogloeoides. Classification (NCBI taxonomy): domain Bacteria; kingdom Pseudomonadati; phylum Pseudomonadota; class Alphaproteobacteria; order Hyphomicrobiales; family Rhizobiaceae; genus Shinella; species Shinella zoogloeoides. Next base: position 358,618 of record NZ_CP086610.1, read on the forward strand.
CCGGCGAGATGCCGGAGGCTTGGCGCGACATGGCCGAGACGCTGAACGGCGCGCTCGATGAGATCCAGTCCCGCCTTGCCTCCGTCGCCGACCGCGCCAATGAATCCGATCGCCTCGTCGGCACGCTGGCCTCCGGCGCACAGGCATTGTCCGTCCGCTCGTCCGAACAGTCGGCCAGCCTTATCGAGACCGCCAATGCCTTGGGCGCCATCGTCGAGCGCGTGCGCCAGACATTGGGCGAAACCCGCAAGGCCCAGGCCGCTGCTGCCTCCACGCAGGCCTCCGTCGCGCTCAGTGGCAGCATTGCCGGAGAGGCCATGTCGGCCATGGCGGATATCGAGGCTTCGGCTGAGAAGATCGGCCAGATCATCGGCGTCATCGACGAGATCGCCTTCCAGACCAACCTGCTGGCGCTCAATGCCGGCATCGAGGCGGCCCGTGCGGGCGACAGCGGTCGCGGCTTTGCCGTCGTCGCGCAGGAAGTGCGTGCACTGGCCCAGCGCTCGGCGGATGCGGCGCGCGAGATCAAGCAGCTCGTCACGGGCACCAAGGCACAGGTCGAGGCCGGCGTCGAACACGTCAACCGCACGCAGGACGCCATCGGCAATATCGTGCGTCAGGTCGAGGGCATCAACGAGGCCATCACCGGCATTGCGCGCGAAAGCGCTGTCGATGCCGACGGGCTGAACGGTGTTTCCGCCGAGATCGGCCGCGCCGGCCGTATGCTCGAAGCCGATGCTGCGGAAGCAGGCCGCTTCGGCAATGCCGGTGGGGACCTCCACACCGTCATCCTCGAACTCGGCCGCACGATCCGCGAATTCCACGTTTCGTCGCAGCGCGACCTTCGCCGCCCGGCTCGCCCCGTGCAGGCGGAGCCGCGCGCGGCGATGCCGGCGGGCGATGCGCCGTCCTCTCCCCTCGATTTCCTGACGGCGCGCGCTGTCGGCTTCGGAGGCTGAGATGGCGGCAAGGCAACCCCGGCACTGGTTCTCCACGGCGCGCAGCCGGCTTTCCGAGGAAGGCCTGCCGCCCGCTCCGACCGGCAGAACGGTGAATTCCGACAGACGCAGTCATTGCTTCAGACAAGGAACGCGATAATGGCGAGCAAGAAAGCCGCTCAGAAAAGTCTAAGCCTTGCCCCCGTCCTCGATCTCAACGAGGCGACGGCGCTGCATACGCAGCTCATGGGCCTCAAGGGCAATCCGCTGACCATCGACGCCTCGGCGGTCGAGCGGGTCGGCGCGCTCTGCGCCCAGGTGCTGATGGCCGGCGCCAAAAGCTGGGAAGAGGACAAGCAGCCCTTCACCTTCACCAAGGTGTCCGACCCTTTCATCAAGACAATGCAACTCATCGGCGTGAACATCGATCACTTGCTGGCACAGGAGGCTAGGCAATGAAGAAAAAAGTCCTGACCGTGGATGACTCCCGGACGATCCGGAACATGCTTCTGGTAACGCTCAACAATGCGGGCTTCGAGACCATCCAGGCCGAAGACGGCGTCGAGGGCCTGGAAGTCCTCGAGAATGCCAACCCGGACGTCATCGTCACCGATATCAACATGCCGCGCCTCGACGGCTTCGGCTTCATCGAAGGCGTGCGCCGCAACGAGAAGTATCGGGCGATCCCGATCCTCGTTCTGACCACCGAGAGCGATGCCGAGAAGAAGAACCGCGCCCGCCAGGCCGGTGCGACGGGCTGGATCGTCAAGCCCTTCGACCCGACCAAGCTGATCGATGCAATCGAGCGCGTAACCGCCTAATCCTCCAGTCCAGGATTTTCCCGATGGATATGAACGAAATCAAAGAGATTTTCTTCCAGGAGTGCGAGGAGCAGCTCGCGGAACTGGAATCCGGTCTCTTGAAGCTGAATGACGGGGATCGCGACCCGGAAACGGTCAATGCCGTGTTCCGTGCCGTCCACTCGATCAAGGGCGGTGCCGGCGCATTCGGCCTCGACGATCTCGTCTCCTTCGCCCATGTGTTCGAGACGACACTGGATTGCGTTCGATCCAACAAGCTGGAGCCGACCCAGGACGTGCTGAAGGTCATGCTCAAGTCCGCCGACGTTCTGGCGGACCTGACCAATGCGGCCCGTGACGGCGGCAGCGTCGACGAAGCGCGCAGCCGCACCCTGATCCGGGAGCTGGAGGCGCTGGCCAATGGCGAAGCGCCGGTTGCCGCCGCTGCCGAGGCGCCCGCGCCGAAGGCGGTCGCCGCCGCGCCTGCGCCGGTCGTCGTCGAGAAGCCCCCGGTCAACGACGAGGGCTTCCAGCCGATCCCCTTCTCCTTCGGTGACTTCGACGAGGAGGGCGCCGACCATTACGTGCCGACCGTCCAGATCGCGTTCAAGCCGAAGAAGGACCTCTACGCCAAGGGCAACGAAGCAGTCCTCCTGCTGCGCGACGTTTCCCGCCTTGGCGAGATGAGCGTCTACTGCGACATGGACGCCCTGCCGCCGCTCGACAAGATGAACCCGGAGGACGCCTATTTCTCCTGGAAGATCTCGGTGACGACCGACAAGGGCGAGGACGGCGTGCGCTCCGTCTTCGAATTCGCCGAATGGGATTGCGACCTCGATATCCAGACCGTCGAGGAAGATGTGGTCAGCGAGGCGCCGGGCGACGAGGAACTGCCGATGCAGCCCGTGCCGTTCGATCTGTCGATGCTGGATGACGGCGGTTCCGCCGCCGCTGAGCCGGCCGTCATGGAAAGCGATGCGGCCGCTGCGGTCGCCGCCGCCGAGACCGCCGCCAAGGTCGCGCAGGTCGCAAGCCGCGCCGCCGAGAACAAGGCCGCCGCTGCCGCAAGCGCCGCGCAGGCCAGCCAGGCCGCCGCCGCGGGCCAGACGATCCGTGTCGACCTCGACCGCGTCGACCGCCTGATCAACCTCGTTGGTGAGCTGGTCATCAACCAGGCGATGCTTTCGCAGAGCGTGGTGGAAAACGACAACAACGGCACGTCCTCCATCAATATGGGCCTCGAGGAGCTGCAGCAGCTCACCCGCGAGATCCAGGATTCGGTGATGGCGATCCGCGCGCAGCCGGTGAAGCCGGTCTTCCAGCGCATGGCCCGCACCGTCCGCGAAATCGCGGACATCACCGGCAAGTCGGTCCGCCTCATCACGGAAGGCGAGAACACAGAAGTCGACAAGACCGTCATCGACAAGCTCGCCGAGCCGCTGACGCACATGATCCGCAACGCGGTCGACCACGGCCTCGAAATGCCGGAGAAGCGCGAAGCCCTCGGCAAGAACCCGGAAGGCACCGTTCGCCTGACGGCAAAACATCGCTCGGGCCGCATCGTCATCGAGCTTGCCGACGACGGCGCTGGCATCAACCGCGAGAAGGTGCGCCAGAAGGCCATCGACAACGACCTGATCGCGGCCGACGCCAACCTGTCGGACGAGGAAATCGACAACCTGATCTTCCACGCGGGCTTCTCCACCGCCGACAAGGTTTCGGACCTGTCCGGCCGCGGCGTCGGCATGGACGTGGTCAAGCGCTCGATCCAGGCGCTCGGCGGCCGCATCTCGATCTCCTCGAAGCCGGGGCAGGGCTCCGTCTTCACCATGAGCCTGCCGCTGACGCTCGCCGTCCTCGACGGCATGGTGGTCACGGTCGCCGGCCAGACGCTCGTCGTGCCGCTGACGGCCATCGTCGAGACATTGCAGCCGGAGGCCTCGGCCATCCATTCCTTCGGCGCGACCCAGCGGCTCATCTCGATCCGCAACTCGTTCTGCCCGCTGGTGGATGTCGGTCGGATCCTCAATTTCCGCGCCACGCAGGCCAATCCGATCGAGGGCGTCGCGCTTCTCGTGGAATCGGAAGGCGGCGGTCAGCGCGCGCTCATGGTCGATGCGATCCAGGGCCAGCGCCAGGTCGTCATCAAGAGCCTCGAGGCGAACTACACCCACGTACCGGGCATTGCCGCCGCCACCATTCTCGGTGACGGGCGCGTCGCTCTCATCCTGGACGTCGATGCGGTTGTCGCCGCCTCGCGCGGCCAGTCCCTGAAGCAAGAAACCTCACTCGCAGCCACCGGTTGATAGAAGATGACGTACGCGGTCAAAAATCTCACCCATGGACGCGAACTGATCGCCTTCAGGATCGGCGATCAGGAGTTCTGCGTGAACATCATGTCGGTCCGGGAAATCCGTGGATGGACCCCGGCGACGCCGATGCCGCATGCGCCCTCCTATGTGCTGGGCGTCATCAACCTGCGGGGCGTCGTCCTGCCGATCGTCGACATGTCGCTGCGCCTCGGCATGAAGCCGGTGGAGCCGACCGTGCGCCACGTCATCATCGTCGCCCAGGTCGGGCCGAAGGTGGTGGGCCTGCTGGTCGACGCGGTGTCCGACATCCTGACCGTGACCGACGAGAACATGCAGCCGACGCCGGACGTCGCCAACGAGGCGGCCAAGGCCTATGCCCGCGGCATCCTCGCCATCGAGGGCCGCATGATCTGCCTGCTCGAGCTTGAATCCCTGTTCCCGCACACCGAAAGCGAAGCCGCATGACCTATTCTTCGGCCATCGATACGCGGCAGTCTCCGGACGAGTGCCTTGCCAGCGGCGAATACCCGCTGACGCGCAAGGACCTCTCCGAGATCGCGGCCATGATCTACTCGGATGCGGGCATCTATCTCAACGAGACCAAGGCCTCGCTGGTCTATTCGCGCCTGTCGAAGCATATCCGCCAGCTCGGCCTCAAGGGCTTCCGCGAATATTGCGCGCTCGTCTCCTCGCCGGCCGGCGCTTCGGCGCGCAAGGAGATGCTGTCGCACCTGACGACGAACTTCACGCGCTTCTTCCGCGAGAACCACCATTTCGATCATCTGAAGAGCGACGTCCTGCCGGACCTGCTCGCCCGCGCCCGCAACGGCGGCCGCGTGCGCATCTGGTCGGCGGCCTGTTCGGACGGGCAGGAGCCCTATTCCATCGCGCTCACCGTTCTGTCGCTGATGCCGAATGTCGCCGACTACGACTTCCGGATCCTCGCGACCGACATCGACCCCAAGATCCTCGCCATCGCCCGCGCCGGCGCCTACGACGCCAATGCGCTGGAGACGGTGAACCCGGCCATGCGCAAGCAGTTCTTCCGTGAGGTGGATGCGGGCGGCCGGCAGAAATGGCAGGTCGATGACCGCGTGAAGCGCCTCATCACCTTCAACGAGCTGAACCTGATGGCCCAGTGGCCCTTCAAGGGGCCGTTCGACGTGATCTTCTGCCGCAACGTCGTCATCTATTTCGACGAACCGACGCAGATGAAGATCTGGTCGCGCTTCGCCGGCATGCTGGGTGACAACGGCCACCTCTATATCGGCCATTCCGAGCGCGTCTCGGGTGAGGCGAAGAACCAGTTCGACAATATCGGCATCACCACCTACCGCTACACCGGCAAGTACAGGAGGGGCGCATAATGGCACCAGCGCGTGTCCTCGTCGTCGACGATTCGCCGACCATGCGCGGCCTGATCACGGCCGTGCTCAACGCCGATCCCGACGTGAACGTCATCGGCCAGGCCGGCGACGCCATGGAAGCCCGCAACGCGATCAAGCAGCTCAATCCGGATGTCGTGACGCTGGATATCGAGATGCCGAACATGAACGGGCTCGAATTCCTCGACAAGATCATGAAGCTCCGGCCGATGCCGGTCATCATGGTCTCCACGCTCACCCATCGCGGCGCGGAAGCTTCGCTGATGGCGCTGGAAATCGGCGCCTTCGATTGCGTCGGCAAGCCGCAGCCGGGCGACGCCCGTCCCTTCGGCGATCTTGCCGAGAAGGTGAAGGCCGCCGCGCGTTCGCAGCGCCGCTTCCAGGCCGAGCCGCCGCCGCTTGCGCCGACCGCCTCGAACGTCAATCCGGCCGCCAGCTACCGGCCCGGCCGCCGCGTCGTCGCCATCGGCTCCTCGACGGGCGGGGTGGAAGCGCTGATCGCCGTCCTGCAGAAATTCCCGGTCAACTGCCCGCCGACCGTCATCACGCAGCATATGCCGCCGACCTTCACCAAGAGCTTTGCGGAGCGGCTGAACCGCCTCTGCGCGCCGGTGGTGCAGGAAGCGACGGACGGTGCGCGTCTGGAGATCGGCAAGATCTATCTTGCGCCGGGCGGCGACCGTCACCTTCAGATCACCAACCCGCATGCACCCTGCTGCCGGCTGGTGGAACGCGATCCGGTCAACGGTCACCGCCCTTCGGTGGATGTGCTGTTCGATTCGGTGGCGGAGCTCGCCGGCCGCAACGCCGTCGGCGTCATCCTGACCGGCATGGGCCGGGACGGGGCGGCGGGCCTGCTGAAGATGCGCCATGCAGGGGCGCGTACCATCGGCCAGAACGAAAAGACCTGCGTCGTGTATGGAATGCCCAGAGTGGCTTTCGAACTGGGTGCCGTGGAACACCAGTTTCCGCTCTCCTCCATAGGGGAGGAAATCCTGAAGATCACTGCGGCCCGTAGAGAAGGGAGCGAATAATGTCTATCGCTGAAAAAATCAAAGTACTCATCGTTGACGACCAGGTGACGAGCCGCCTGCTTTTGGGCGATGCCCTGCAGCAGCTCGGTTTCAAGCAGATCACCGCGGCGGGCGACGGCGCGCAGGGCATGGCCATCATGGCCCAGCAGCCGCACCACCTCGTCATCTCCGACTTCAACATGCCGAAGATGGATGGCATCGAGTTTCTTCAGGCGGTTCGGTCCAACCCGAACACCAAGAAGGCGGCCTTCATCATCCTCACTGCGCAGGGCGACCGTGCTCTCGTGCAGAAGGCGGCGGCGCTCGGTGCGAACAACGTTCTCGCCAAGCCGTTCACCATCGAGAAGATGAAGGCGGCCATCGAAGCCGTGTTCGGGGCATTGAAATGATAACAGACGCCGGGACGCGCCGCGTCCATGTCATTCAGGGCGAATACAAGGTCATCAACGATCCGAACGTGGTGCTGACCACCATTCTCGGCTCGTGCGTGGCCGCCTGCATGCGCGACCCGGTCATTGGCGTCGGTGGCATGAACCACTTCCTGCTGCCGGGCTCGGCCGAGGCTCTGGCCTCGGGCGGGGACGCCACACGCTACGGCGTGCATCTCATGGAGCTTCTCATCAACGGCCTCCTGAAGCAGGGCGCGCGGCGTGACCGGCTGGAGGCGAAGATATTCGGCGGCGCGCGCACCATCGCCCGCTTCTCCAATGTCGGCGAGCAGAACGCGCTCTTCGCCCGCCAGTTCCTGATGGACGAAGGCATCAAGGTTGTCGGTGAGAGCACGGGCGGCGAGCATGGGCGCAAGCTGGAATACTGGCCGTCGAGCGGCCGCGCCCGGCAATATGCGCTGACGGGCGTCGAGACGCAGAAGACGGTTGCGCTGGAGCAGCGGCCCGCTCCCGTGGCCAAGCCGGTCGAAAGCTCGATCGAATTCTTCTGAGCGGCGGTCTCGCTGCGCGGAAACGAAAGTACGAAGTGTATTGCGTTGCCGGAGTGTTCCGGCTCGTACAGAAAAGGGTAATCCATGCAAGCCGAGTATCAGAGTGCCGCGACCGCCATGGAAGAAGCCCTTCCGGATGTCCTGATGCGGATCGTGTCCGAGCTGCACGATGTCGCCTATCTCATCGAGCGCATCGAGCCGCAGCTTGCAGCCATCCAGGGCGAGGGCGCAAGCGACGCCGCCGAGCGCATGATGGTGCTGCAGGGCATCGACCTTGCCGTCCAGAAGACGCGGGGGCTTGCCGAGTTCATCGACACGATAACCGGCGGCATTCCCGATGGCTGGGTCGTCGACGTCACGACGGCGCTGAACCTCGTGAAGCTTGCCGACATGCAGAAGGCGCTTAGCAACGGCCTGCGCCACGGCCATTCCCAGCCGCTCGGCAAGGCTGCGGGCGATTTCGAGTTCTTCTGAGCGGTTTCCTTCGGGAAACCCCGTTCCTTTCGGCGGCGCCTTCGGGCGCCGTCCTGCGTTTTGCGCCCTCTTGCGCCGCTGCGGCACGACATGCTCGCGCAAGTTTCACGGTCTAGTTTCCAGGCCGGATCAGTTAGGTCCGCGTATTCCATGGGGCAGGTCGGCGCGTGCGGAAATGTGCCGGTCCCGTCTCACGAGATTGAAAATGCGTCTGGGAGCGCCGGCATGCTAGGCCGGTGGACAGGCGACTAGTCCGTGCGGGAACAGAATGAATCTGTTGGAACAGTTGACGAAAGTCTACAAGAACCTGGCATCGCTGGGGCAGGCGAAACTCGCGATGCTGGCGGGAGCCGCCGTCGTCTCGGTCGGTCTCGTGCTTGCCGCCGGGATCCTCGTGAACAAGCCCGCCTACGAGACGCTCTATGTCGGCCTCGAAAAGACCGACGTGAACCAGATTAGTCTGGCGCTCGCCGAGGCCAATATCGATTTCAACACCGGAACGGACGGTGCAAGCATCGAGGTCCCTGTCGGCCAGACGGGCAAGGCGCGGCTCTATCTCGCCGAGCGCGGCCTGCCGAGCAGCGCCAATGCCGGCTACGAACTCTTCGACAAGGTCGGCTCCCTGGGCCTCACCTCCTTCATGCAGGAAGTGACGCGCGTGCGCGCCCTCGAAGGCGAAATCGCCCGCACCATCCAGCAGATCAGCGGCATCGCCGCCGCCCGCGTCCATATCGTGATGCCCGAGCGTGGCAACTTCCGCAAAGCCGACCAGGTGCCGACCGCCTCCGTCATGATCCGCGCCAGCGCACAGGCCGGCCGTGAATCGGCCGCCGCCATCCGCCATCTCGTCGCCGCCTCCGTTCCCGGCCTCGAAGTCGACGGCGTCACCATCCTCGATTCGGCCGGCCAGCTTCTCGCCTCCGGCGACGACCCGGAGAACGGCGCGGTCAACCGCTCGCTGACGGCCGTCCAGACCGTTCAGAGCGAGATCGAGCGCAATATCGAAAAGGCGCTCGCGCCCTTCCTCGGCATGGACAATTTCCGCGCCAGCGTCACCGCCTCGCTCAATACCGATACGCAGCAGATCCAGGAAACGGTCTACGATCCGGAATCGCGCGTCGAGCGCTCCGTCCGCGTGACGCGCGAAAGCCAGAAGTCCAGCCAGCAGGCGACGAACAAGGCCGCGACCGTCGAGCAGAACATTCCGCAGGGCGGCCCGGAAGGCAGCGGCGATGGCCCGCAGTCCAAGGACGAGGCGGACAAGAAGGAAGAGCAGACCAACTACGAGATCAACAGCAAGACGGTCGCGACCGTGCGCAACGGCGTCGCCGTGGAGAAGCTGTCGGTCGCCGTGGTGGTCAACCGCGCCCGCGTCGCCGCCATGGTCGGCGAGCCGGCCGACCCGGCGAAGATCGACGCCTATATCGCCGACATGCAGAAGATCGTCTCCTCCGCTGCCGGCCTCAATACCGATCGCGGCGACGTGGTGACGATCACCGCCATGGAATTCCTCGACCACCAGCTTCTCGACGAAGCCGTGCCCGGCCCGGGCATCCTGGAAGTGCTGACGCGTAATCTCGGCGGCATCATCAATGCGCTCGCCTTCGTCGGTGTCGCCTTCCTCGTGGTCTGGTTCGGCCTTCGCCCGGCAGTCCGCTCCGTCACCGGCGGCGGTGCCTCGGCGAGCGCGCTGGACAGCGGCGCGGCGGGTCTCGAACTGCCCGACTTCTCGCCGGCCAGCGGCATCGGCGGCCCCGGCGCCACCCTCATGGACGGCTTCGGCGCGGACTTCGGCTTCGACAGCACCGACGACCTGCTCAATGCCGGCGACGATGGCGACGGCGCCTTCAACCGCCGCGTCAAGGAAGGCCCGGAACGGCGCCTCAGCCGCATGGTCGAGATCAGCGAGGAACGCGCTGCCAAGATCCTGCGCAAATGGTCCGTCGAGAAGGAAGCCGCCTGACGGCTCCTCCAGGGAAAACAGAAACGACGCGGCCGGAGACGGCCGCGTTTTTCGTTGGGCGCGAATTGGGGCGTCGCCGTTTTTGAACACCCGCTGTCGCTTTTCGGCAACGCTTGTTCAGCCCCGTTGCAACATTTTCTTCGCAGTCGGGCCGGACCTTCCCGCATGGGCGTTCACGGGCGCGTGATCTTCAAAAAAAGTTTGCCGTCCTTACAGTTGCGGGGAGGGGGTTGTGCATGCAATTTTCGCACGCATTAGCGATGTCTTCTTCATTTGCCGGCCGGAAAGGCCTCCGAATATTGCATGGTTAACAGTTACTTAAACCAAAGTTACCCGGCTCGCGCCTGCGCTTGACCTGAAGGCAAATCACTTGGCGAATGGCGATTCATAGTTGCCGGCAAAAGTAAATCCCGAGAAGGGGGCGATGGTTTTTAGCGATAGGAGATGTACACTTTAGTTACTGATTCGCTTGGTGATTCTCGCCGATGCGGCCTGACCGGCAGGGGGCTTCGGACTGTTCCGAATGACTGTTGGGAAGGAGGCGGGAATCTCCGTTCGGAATCGGAACAGGGGGCTATCATGGAAACGATCCGGTCGGATGCCGCGGCCAGGGAATCCTATGGATTCTCTGCCGAGGTTGGTGAGCGTAAGAGTGCGCGTGCGTTGTTGGTTCAACACCTCGGACGCTGTACGGGCCACGCCGGCCTCTCCCCGGGTCTGAGAGCCTTGACCGACTATGTCAGCGCCTCGCATTTCCTTCTTCTTCGCCACGATGTCATGCCGGAGGCCGGCCTGGAGAGCGTCGTCGCCTCCGACTGGCCCTTCGACATGGTGCGCGCCATCGCCGGCGCCATCCTCGCCGGCCAGTCCCGCATGAGCGAGCTGGACAAGTGCCTGACGCTCCTCAAGCCCTGCTTCAGCCATCTTGCCGACGATATCGCGGTGCCGAAGGGCATCAGCCGCGAATATTGCACCATAGCCTTCCATGTCGGCCGGGTGCGCATGTCGCTGCTGCTGCTCTTCCCGGAGCATTTCATCCTTTCCCAGAGCAAGCTGCGCGATGTCGGGGTGATGACCGGCTACTTCGCCAGCGTCTGCTGCCAGGGCGCGTTCCTGCGGCAGGATCGCGAGATGGAACTGACCGAGCGCGAGGTGGAGTGCCTCTACTGGATCGCCGAAGGCAAGACGAGCGACGAGATCGCCGTCATCCTCGGCATCTCGCGCAACACGATCAACAATTACATCACCAGCGTGATGCGCAAGACCGCGACGAAGACGCGGTCCGAGGCGATCGCCTGGGCCGTTCGCAACAATCTGGTCTGAGGGAGATGGGCATGGGTATTCAGCTTTCCCCTCCCGCCGGCATGGAGGCGGAAATCCGCCTCGCCCGGCCCCCCAAGGCCGTGACGGCATCCGATTTCGTCTCCCGGCTTCAGGTGATGCAGACGATCCTCGGCGCCGAGCACTTCGCGGTGCTCCGCCTCGGCGGCCACGGCCTGCCGTCCGCCCGCAAGCTTACGCTCGCGTTGCACAACCTCGCCCATGACGTCGACGGCCATGCGAGCGAGCTTCTCGCGGCCTACGGGCCGGCCATGCTGGAGCATCTCGAAGCCTCCATGCTGCCGCTGATCTGGGAGGGCGTTGGCGACAACCAGTTCGCCGAATCGAGCGTGGAAACCTTCACCACGCGCCTTCCGCCCCGGCTTCTGCCGTGGTCGGGCATGGCCTTCCCGGTGCGCCTCGGCGCGCATGGCAACGGCTATGTGCTCTTCATGGGCACGTTCATCGCCCCGTCCAGCGACCTCATCATCGACATGCACATGAAGAGCTGCCAGGTGCTGATCGACATGCTGGCATGCGAGGAGAAGAAGCTGGCCCCGGCCGAGGCGCTGAGCGAGCGCGAGATCGCCTGCCTGCAGATGGCCGGCGACGGCTGCATCTCGGAAGCGATCGCCGAGAAGATGGGGCTTTCCGTGCATACAGTGAACGCCTATCTCGGCACGGCCACCACCAAGCTGGATGCCGTGAACCGCATCCAGGCCATCGCGAAGGCCATCCGTCTCGGCTACATCACCTGACGAAAAAGCGGCCACGCCTCGGCATGGCCGCTTCCTTCGGTTGGTCTCTCAATGCGCGTGCTGCGCCGGCGAACCGCCGGATTTCACGTAGCGCGCTTCCGCAAGACTTTTGCGCAGGAAATCGGTGTTGTCGTCGGGGTCCGCGGACGGATCGTTGAAGGCGACATGGGTGACTTCCACGCCGGCCGTATCCTTCTGAAGCATGAGCCGTGCATAGACCGTCACGCCCTGCGGGCGAATTTCCATGTCGAGCGTCACTTCCGGCTCCGTGTCCCAGTCGAGACGATAGTCGCCGCCCGCGCCGAAATTGATCGTGCCGGGCAGGAAGTAAAGCTCCGCCGCGGAGGAGACAAGGTCGGCCAGGTTACCGTAGCACTCGAAACGCAACAACGAGACGAGATCGGCGGCATCGAGCAGTCTCAGCTCAGTGGCGACCGGGCAGATTGCTTCGGCAACAATCTTCTCGCGCTCGGCGGAATAGGTGCATTTTCTCATCGGATCTAGTTTACCCGTCTGGTCTGGGGCGAAGCTGCGTAAACCCGGTGAATCAGCTCCGCCACGGCTTTGTAGAACACCGGCGGAATGACACTATCTACCGAGACTTGCGCAAACATTGAGCGTGCGAGCGGCGGGTCCTCGAAGACGGGGATTCCGTTTTCCTCGGCGATCTCGCGAATCTTCAGCGCAATGAGGTCCTGCCCCTTGGCGACGACGACCGGCGCGTCACCCTCTTCACGCACATAGCGCAGCGCGACGGCGAAGTGGGTCGGGTTGGCGATGACGAGGGTGGCGCGCGGCACGTCCGTCATCATGCGGCGGCGGATGCGGTCGCGCTGGATGGAGCGCATGCGCGCCTTGACGATCGGGTCGCCCTGCGCCTGCTTCATTTCCTCCTTCACCTCCTGCTTGGTCATCATCAGTTCGGAGAACCAGTGATGGCGCGTCCAGGCGAAGTCGAGGGCGGCGATGATGGCGGTGGCGAAGAGGACGATCAGCAGGACCTTGTTGATGTCGGCGGTCATCATGTAGATGAGCGCCGCCGGCTCCGAGAACATGGTGTCGAGCGAGGCGAAGAAATTGTCGCGCATCGCAAGGCCGACGACGAGCGAGACGAGCAGGATCTTGATCAGCGATTTGCCGAATTCGACGAGGCCCTGCTTGCCGAACAGGCGGCTCAGGCCCTTGACCGGGCTGAGGCGGCTTATTTGCGGGCGCACGCGCTCGAGCACCGGGCTCGGCAGGTTCTGGAAGACGGACGAGGCGACGCCGAACAGCATCATCATGGCCAGGATCGGCAGCAGCAGCGCGCCGGCCTCCCAGCCGAGATGCCGGAAGATCGCGATGACGTCGGTGCCGGTCTTGAGGTTCCACGCTTCCGGCTGCTCGAAGAAATCGCGCAGCGTCTCGTTCATGCGCGAGACCCCGCCGGGCACGAAGAAGACGAGGAAGAGATAGATTGCGAGCGTCGAGGCGAAGATCGTGATTTCGCGTGAGAAGGGGGTATTGCCCTTCTCCTCCGCATCGCGAAGTTTCTTCTCGGTCGGGAGTTCTGTTTTACTGTCCTTGTCGTCGTCCGACACGTCGCGCTCCCGGGAAAAGCAAACGGCCCGAACCCCATGTCAGGAGATTCGGGCCGGAAATACGCTCCGCTCGCGGCTCTGCCGTGTCAAGCCGGATCAGGCAGCCTCGGCTTCCTGTTCCTTTTCCTTCAACTGGATTTGTCCGGCTGCGGCAAGGCGGATGGCTTCCTGCGTGATCGAGCGGCGGGCGATCGCCACTTCGCGCGGGTTGCCGGCGTCGCCCGCGGCAAGGTCCGATTCGATCATGCGGCGCTGGCGAGCGCCGATGGACGAGAGGACCGATTCGCGCAGTTCCATCGTCGCGCCGCGCAGCGCGGCGGTGATGATGTCGCCGGACACGTCGTTGAACAGCGCCACGCGGCTCTTCTGCGGCATGTAGAGCACGTCTTCGAAGAGGAAGATCTTCGGGCGCACCTTCTTGACCGATTCGGTCGAGACCGTTTCGAGCGAGGCGAGCATCTCGTCGACCTGCGACTTGTCCAGCTCGTTCATGAGGTCGGCGACCTTGTTCGAACCGACCGAGTTGCGTTCCGCGTCCAGCGCATTGATCATCTCGATCACCCGCGCCTCGACGATGGCCGTCGCCTTGGGGCTGGCGTCCTTGAGGTTGACGGTGCGGTTGATGATGTCGGCGCGGTGTTCTTCCGGAATTTCGAGCAGGACCTTCGCGCCGAAGGAAGACGGCATCATCGAGAGGATGTAGGCGATGGTCTGCGGGTGCTCGTTGAGCAGGAACTTGGCGACGAAGACCGGGTCTGCGTCCTGCAGGCGGTCCCAGATGGTCGTCTCGAAGGCCTGGAAGGCGGCGCGGCGGCCGAGCAGGCCGTCCACTTCGTCCGGCGTCAGGCCTTCTTCGAGAATGCCTTCCATCATCTTGGCGTTGTCCATCAGGCCCGCGCCCTCGGTGAACAGGTCCTCGAATTCGTTGACGAGGTCGATCAGTTCATGGGGCGGGATGGCGCGCAGGTTCTGCGCGGCGGCGATGATCTGCTGCAACTCGCTCTGGGTGAAATATTTCAGCAGCTTGCCGGCGACACCCTTGCCCATGGCCAGAAGGACGGCTGCTGCCTTCTCGACCTGCGAAAGCGGCGTTCCGACCGCCGTGGTTGTCCCGAAATTCTCGAAATCCATCATGGATTTATCCCCCTGAGACCTAACCGGTCATCAGATCTTGCGTGTACTCTTCACTTCGATGAGCTTGACCCCGAAGCGGGTGTCGTCGTTTTCCAGAACGGTGATTTCGCCGCGGCCGATGATCCGGCCGTTGACCATGACCTCGACCGGCTCGCCGATGCGGCGGTCGAGCGCGATGGTGGCGCCTTCGCTAAGGTTCATGAGGCTGGAGACCTGCATCTGCGAGGAACCCAGAACGATCTGCAGATCGATCGGGATGTCCATGATGAGGTCCATGTTGGATTCCATGGCGCTGCCCGGACGGGGCGCTTCGCCGAGGTCGGCGGAGAAGTCGTTGCCGCCGCCGAAGTCGCCGCCACCGAAGTCCGAACCGCCGAAGCCGGTATCCGCGCCGAAATCCGACGTGGCCGCGCCGCCGCCGAAGTCCGAGCTGCCGAAATCGCCGCCGAAGGCGGCAAGCGGGTCGTCGCCGGCGGGAGCCGGGAAATCGGCGCCGGCGGCATCCTGCTGAAGAACGCCGCGCAGATCGTCGATCGCCTGCTCCAGTTCCTGGTCGCCTGCGTTGATGGAAGACATGATGTCGTCAGCGATGGGTGTTTTCTTCGGTGCCATAAGACCACTATTCCATTCGAAACTTGCCTGAGGCGTGCCGCCCCGCAGGCTTCACGCGCAAAACTATCCGATGATGTGCTGGAGAAGGTCTTCCTCCGAGCCGTAGGTATCCTTGACGCGCACCGTGTAGCGGGCGCCCGACCGGCCGAATTCGCAGACATAGAGATTGCGCCCGTTGGCGTTCACCTCCACGCGCACGTCGCCCGTCTCGTTGAAGGGGATGATGTCGCCCGGCTGGAGCCTGCTGATCGTGTCGAGGGTCTGGCGTTCGAGGCGCACGCGCGCCTCCAGCGTCACCTTCGAGCGGCGGACCTGCTCGCCGAGCTGCTCGCTCCATTCGACGCGGGTCTTCGGCGCATTCGCCGGCTTCGGCGCGGTGATGGTCGATTTCAGCATCACGGCCTGGGGAATGACGACGTGGAAGGTCGACAGGACCGGCCCGATCCCGACGGCCATGTTGACCATGGCGACGAAGGCGTCGTCGCTGGCGTCTTCGGAAGGCTTGCGAGTCTCCGCATTATGGGCCGAGCTGAGGTAGGGTTCGAAGCCGCCAGCGCCATTGACGGCCGTCTTCAGCACGCCGGAAATGCGGTCGAACATCATCGCCGCGACGTCCAGCTCGATCTTGGAGAGCGGGCGCGGCTCCGGGTCCTCGACCGAATCGCTGACGGCGCCGAGCATGTTCTCGACGAGCGTGATGATCATCGGGCTGTCGCAGATCAGCGTGAAGCGGTCGCACCAGTCGCGCAAGGAAGCGTCGCAGCAGGCCATCGCGCCGCCTAGGCCGGAGACGAGCGTGCCGTAACGGCCGGTCTCGAAGCCGGCATAGGAAACCGCGACCTCGAAGCCGAGTTCGCTTTCCAGCATGTCGGGCAGGAATTCGGCGAAGACGTCGCCGAGGCTGGCGCAGAGCTTCGAGATGGTCGCCTGGTCGCCGAGCTTGCCGGTGAGGCGCGCGAGCACGATCGGGTCCATGGTGGGATGAGGGGTCACGGTCGCTTCGCTCATGGATCAGGCCGCCTTCGAATCGCCGCCGCCGCCCGGATTCATCATTTCCTGCTCGACGGCGTCGATGGACGGGCGCTCGTAGGAGGAGATGGTCTTGCGGCCGTATTCGAGCGCGACCTGCGGCACCGAGCCGTTCATGTAGGCCAGCAGCGTCTGCTTGACGATGACGTAGAGGCGGTTCTGCTTCTCGCGCACCACCTTGATGTTGGTGGTGATCGGCGCGACGACCGAGTAGGACAGGAAGATGCCGAGCATGGTGCCGACGAGCGCCGAACCGATGAGGCCGCCGAGAACCTCGGGGGACTCGTTGATCTTGCTCATGGCCTTGATGACCCCGAGAACGGCGGCGATGATGCCGATGGCAGGGAAGGCGTCGCCCATCGTCGACATGGCGTGGTAGGGCTTCATCTTGTCGCGCGTGATCGTCTGGATTTCCTCGTCCATCAGCGCCTCGATCTCGTGGGAGCGGGCATTGCCGATGATGATGAGGCGGACGTAGTCGCAGATGAAGGCGGTGAGTTCCTTGTTCTTCAGCACGGTCGGCGCGGACTGGAAGATCGGCGATTCATCCGGATTGTCGATATGCGCCTCGATCTCGTTGCGCGACTTCGTGCGCAGGTCCCGCATCAGGCTGTAGAGCACGCCGAGCGTGTCGAGATAGTCGCGTTCCTTTGGAACCTTGTGCTTGAAGGCTTCGCCCAGCGCCTTTCCGGTTTCCTTGATCACCTTCATCGTGTTGGCCACGATGAAGCCGCCGACGCCGGCGCCGCCGATGATCATGAGTTCGAATGGCTGGTTCAGCACTTCGATGTGCCCGCCCATGGCCATGAAGCCGCCCAAGACGCAGCCGATGGTGACGATGAGACCGATAATGATGTTCATGAGCGCAGGTGTCCCGACACAATTCTGACCCTTCCGGCAATACGGTTCCAGCCTTGCGTGAGGCTGTACCGGGCGGTGGGTTCGCGGATCAGGTTCGCACAAGCAAAAGCCGCAAGGATCGCGGTTCAAAACGGGCATTCATGCCTTCTTGAACCTGAGCGGCGGCCTATCGTGACGACCACCTATACGAGCTACAAGCTGATTTCCTCCGACCTCCAGATGTCGCTGAAGCGCGTCTCGGAGCAGCCGGACGTCAAGCGCGAGACGGAGTACTATCTTTCGAAGATCGGCAGCATAAAGTCGATCGACGAGTTCTTCGCCGACAGCCGGCTCTATAACTACGCCATGAAGGCGCATGGGCTGGATGACATGGCCTATGCCAAGGCCTTCATGCGCAAGGTGCTGACGGAAGGCATCGACGACAAGGCGGCCTTCGCTAACCAGCTCAGCGACACGCGCTACAAGGAACTGGCGGAATCGCTGAACTTCGCCCGTCACGGCGAGCTGGCCACCACCTTCGAGCGCGCCCAGAAGGGCGTTGTCGACAAATACACTCGCCAGACGCTGGAAGTCAGCGTCGGCGAGGACAATACGGGCGTGCGCCTGGCGCTCTATTTCGAGCGCATGGCCTCCTCCATCACCTCGGGCTATTCCATCATCGCCGACGATGCGCTGGCGCAGGTCGTGCGCACCGCGCTCCAGCTTCCCGCCGAGTTCGCCGCCACCGATATCGACCGTCAGGCCGCCTATTACGAGGACGCGCTGAACCTCGAGGAGTTCAAGGAACCGGCCAAGCTCGGCAAGTTCCTCGAGCGTTTCACCTCGATGTGGGAGATCGAGAACCCTTCCGGCAGCTACGATCCGATGACCGTGTTCCAGCCGTCCAGCCTCACCGGCATCTCGACGGACCTCCTGCTGTCCATCAACAACCTGAAACTTGGAGGCCGCTGAGCATGCAGACCGGGCTTTATGTATCGCTTTCGTCCCAGATCGCGCTCGACCGCCGCATGGCGACCCTCGCCGACAACGTCGCGAACTCCACGACGGTCGGCTTCCGCGCCACCGAAGTGAAGTTCAACGAGGTCGTCAGCGACCAGAAGACTGCCGATGTCGCCTTCGTCTCGAAGGGCGACGAATTCATCTCGACCCGCAACGGCGGCCTCACCGAGACGGGTGGCCAGTTCGACTTCGCGATCAAGGGCGAGGCCTGGTTCCAGGTGGAAACGCCCTCCGGCCCGACGCTGACGCGCGACGGCCGCTTCACGCTGACGGATGCCGGTGAACTGGTGACGCTCAACGGCTATCCGGTGCTCGATGCCGGCGGCGGCCCCATCCAGATCGACGCCAATGCTGGCCCTGTCATGCTCAGCGCCGATGGCCAGCTCAACCAGGCCGGCCGGCCCGTCGCGGCGCTCGGCATCTTCGAGGCGGATCTTTCCGCCGGCTTCGTGCGCGCCGGCAACAGCGGCATCATCCCCAGCAATCGGCCGCAGCCCATCGTCGACCGCGTCGATGCCGGTGTGGTGCAGGGCTATGTCGAGGAATCCAACGTCAACGCCATCGGCGAGATGACACAGCTCATTCAGGTCACCCGCGCCTTCGAGAACATCGCCGCGCTGATGCGCAGCAGCGAAGATTCGATGAATGAGGCGGTCCGCACGCTCGGGGGCAGCAAGTAATCCATGACGGCGGCAGAGGGCACCACGGCGAAGTCCACCCAGACACCCGACGGCGGGCGCATGCTCAATGCCCTGGCGGGGCTGGTGCGGCGTTATTCCTCGCCGGAATTCTCGGTCACCCACGGTGGCCGCGTGCAGACCATCGCGGCCGGCAACTACACGGTCAGCGGCCTGTCGCGGCATGTGCGGCTCGGCGAATTCGTGGCGCACAAGAGCGCGACGGGCATCCATCTCGGCGAGGTCGTCCGCGTCGAGCAGGAGACGGTCGTCGTCTGCCCCATCGAGCCGGGCGAACCCATCGGCATCCATGACACGGTCATCCGCAAGGGCGCCTTCCGCGTCGCGCCGACCGCTTCCTGGTGCGGCCGCACGATCAACGCGCTCGGCGAGCCCATCGACGGGCTGGGTCCGCTGCCGCAGGGCGAGGACCGCCGGTCCATTTCCAACACCGCGCCGCCCTCCATGACGCGCAAGCGCATCGAGAAGGGTTTCAGCACCGGCGTGCGCGCTATCGATATCTTCGCCCCGCTCTGCCTCGGCCAGCGCCTCGGCATCTTCGCCGGTTCGGGCGTCGGCAAGTCGACGCTGCTGTCGATGCTGGCAAGGGCCGACGCCTTCGACAAGGTGGTGATCGCGCTGGTCGGCGAGCGTGGCCGCGAAGTGCGTGAATTCATCGAGGATACGCTGGGCGAGAACCTCGCCAAGTCGGTCGCGGTCGTCGCGACCAGCGACGAAAGCCCGATGCTGCGCAAGATGGCGCCGCTGACGGCCGTCACCATCGCCGAGCATTACCGCGATCAGGGCGACAACGTGCTGCTGATCATCGACAGCGTGACGCGCTTCGCCCATGCGATCCGCGAGGTGGCGACCGCCTCCGGCGAGCCGCCCATTGCCCGCGGCTATCCGGCCTCCGTCTTCACCGAGCTGCCGCGCCTTCTGGAGCGTGCCGGTCCGGGCGCGGAAGGGGCGGGCACGATCACCGCGATCATCTCGATCCTCGTCGACGGCGACAACCACAACGATCCCATCGCCGACTCGACGCGCGGCATCCTCGACGGCCACATCGTCATGGAGCGCAGCCTTGCCGAAGAGGGGCGTTATCCGCCGATCAATCCGCTCGCCTCCATCTCGCGCCTTGCCCGCAAGGCCTGGACGCCGGACCAGGAGAAGCTGGTGTCGCGGCTGAAGTCGCTCATCCACCGCTTCGAGGAAACGCGCGACCTGCGCCTCATCGGCGGCTATCGCCCGGGCGGCGATCCCGATCTCGACATGGCGATCAAGCAGGTGCCGATCATCTACGACGTATTGAAACAGACGCCGGGCGAGCAGCCTGCCGCGGACGCCTTCTCCGACCTTGCCGTCGCATTGAGGAATGCGGCCGCGCAGGGCGCCGCGCCGGCAACGCGAAGGGGATGACAGTGACGGACTTCGACGCAGACGAGACCATCCAGCCGCTCAAGCGGGCGGATCGCGGGCATTACAGCATGGGCGACAAGATGCTGGTCGGCGCGGGCGTGCTGCTTGCGGCGGGCGCGGCCTTCTTCCCCTGGTATGTCTTCCTCAATCCGGAGCAGTTCTCCGTGCCGACGCTCTGGCAGGGAACGACCCGCGACCTGCCCGAAACGGCGGCGCGCGAAGTGGTGAGCGTCTCGCCCTCCGCGATGATCGACAACGACAACGACCCGGCGCTCAAGGGCCTCGACCCCGTGGCGACCGCCACGACATCCGGCCTCGGCGCGGAAAGCAAGCTCGGTGCGCCGGTGGAAACCGGCCTCGACCAGCCGCTGCCGGCCAATTCCGGCTTCCGCCTCATGCATGTGGCGAACGGCCGGGCGCTGATCGAGGATGCGCGCGGCATGTATATCGTGCGTGTCGGCTCGATCCTGCCGGACAACAGCCGGCTGGCAACGCTCGAACAGCGCGACGGCGCCTGGGTGATCGTCACCTCGAACGGGACCGTGGTTAAGCGCAACTGACGGGCGGCGGGCTGCCGCCCGCCCTCGATTCGGCCGGGCCGCCTTGCTGCGCCCGGCCTTCCGCTCGCCTGGAAATAAACGGCTTGAGCACTTTATCCTCCATGAATTCAGTTGGTTGGCGGGAAACCGCAGCACAGCAAGTCTGACGCAAGATTGGCTCCGTAGGTTCGCCGTGAACAAGGATGGAGCTTGTCATGCAACCGATACAACTGTTTGAACTGGCATCGAAGCAGGCCGAATGGCTCTCAGTCCGCCAGAGTGTGGTTGCAGGCAACATCGCCAACGCCAACACCCCGGCGTTCAAGGCGAAGGACGTCACTCCCTTCCAGTCCGTGCTCGAGACGACGGGCATGCGCATGGCGGCGACGCAGCCGGGCCATTTCACCGAAACCGAAATGGCAAGCCGCGTCATCGAGACCCGTCCCACCGAGGAGATCGGCGTGCAGGAGTCCGGCAACACGGTCGGCCTTGCCGAGGAACTCATGAAGGAGGGGCAGGTCAAGCGTGATTTCGAGTTGAATGCCGGCCTCGTCAAGGCCTTTCATCGCATGATGCTGATGACAGTCAGAAGGTAAGAAATGGATCCGCTCGTAGCTTCAATGAAAGTCGCGGCCTCGGGACTTGAGGCGCAATCCACCCGCATTCGCATCGTTTCGGAAAACCTGGCGAACGCCCGCTCGACCGGCGACACGCCCGGCGCGGACCCGTTCCGCCGCAAGACCGTGACCTTTGCCGCCGAACTCGACCGCGCGACCAACGCGGCGCTCGTCGAGGTCGAACGCCTCGGCGTGGACGAGGGCGATTTCTCGACCGAATACGACCCCGGCAACCCGGCGGCCGACGAGAAGGGCTTCGTCAAGATGCCGAATGTCAACGTGCTCGTCGAGATGGCCGACATGCGGGAAGCCAACCGCTCCTATGAAGCCAATCTGCAGAGCATCAAACAGTCGCGCGACCTGATCAGCGCGACCATCGACCTTCTGAGGGCATCGCAATGATCGACAGCATCAAGGGCGTAACCAGCCTTTTGTCCAATGACGCGCTCACCGGCGTCGAGGCGACCGCCTCCAAGGGCGTGACCGCCGCCGCCGCGCAGGGCACCGGAACCCAGATGTCCTTCGCCCAGGTGCTGGGCGACATGGCGAGCGACATGGCCGGCGCGCTGAAGCTCAGCGAGACCAAGTCCTTCGAAGCCATCCAGGGCAAGGCGGGAACCCGCGAAGTGGTCGACGCCGTCATGAATGCCGAGCAGTCGCTGCAGACCGCCATCGCCATCCGCGACAAGGTCGTCACCGCCTATCTCGAAGTAGCCAGAATGCAGATCTGAGGACCGGACATGAAAGCCCTTGCCATTGCCGCCACCGGCATGAACGCGCAGCAGACGAACCTCGAAGTCATCGCGAACAACATCGCGAACATCAACACGACGGGCTTCAAGCGCGCCCGAGCCGAGTTCTCGGACCTGCTCTACCAGACCGAGCGCGCAGCCGGCGTGCCGAACCGCGCCAACCAGGCGGTCGTGCCGGAAGGCGCCATCATCGGTCTCGGCGTGAAGACGGCGGCCGTGCGCAACCTGCATCTCCAGGGCGGCCTCGTTTCCACCGGCAACTCCTTCGACCTCGCACTGATCGGCCGTGGCTGGTTCCAGATCGAGGCCTCGGACGGCTCGACGCTCTACACCCGCGCCGGCGCCTTCAACACCAATGCCGATGGCCAGCTCGTGACGCTCGACGGCTATACGGTCGTGCCGGGCATCACCGTGCCGCAGGACGCGACGGAGGTCACCGTCACGCGGTCCGGCCAGGTCTTCGCCACCGTGGCGGGCCAGCAGCAGGATCTCGGCCAGATCACGCTGGCGAACTTCGTCAACGAGGCCGGCCTCGAGCCGCTCGGCGAGAACCTCTACCGCGAGACCGCCGCCTCCGGCCCGGCCAATGTCGGCGCACCGGACGAGGCGGGCTTCGCCTATATCCAGCAGAACTATCTCGAAGCCTCCAACGTCGATCCGGTCAAGGAAATCACCGACCTGATCTCCGCCCAGCGCGCCTACGAGATGAATTCCAAGATCATCCAGGCGGCGGACGAGATGGCCGCGGTCGTCAGCAAGAACCTGAGATAGCAACCGGACACGCGGGGAACATGATGTTTCGCCTGATAGCAGCTCTTCGTACCGCAAAGACCCTCGGCGCATGGCGGCGCACGGCACTTGCCGTGCCGGCCGTGCTGGCGGGTCTTGTCGTGGCCGATGCGGCCCTTGCCGACGCGCGCACCGCCGTCGTGCCGAAGCGCACCATCTATCCCGGCGAGGAGATCGATGCCGGTCAGGTCGAGGAAGTCGAGGTCACCAACCCGAACATCGTGAAGGGCTTTGCCGAGACCATCGCCGATGTCAACGGCATGGTGAGCAAGCGCACGCTGCTTCCCGGCCGCGTCATCCTCGTCTCGGCCCTGCGCGAACCCTTCGCCGTTTCCCGCGGCACCACCGTCCAGCTCGTCTTCGACAGCGGCACGCTGGTGCTCCGGGCGGCCGGAACGTCCCTTGAGGATGCCGCGGTCGGCGCTCTCATCAAGGTCCGCAACAAGGATTCCGGCGTGATCGTCGCCGGCACGGTCATGGCGGACGGAACCGTACACGTGGTGGCGAAATGATGCAGTCCCTTCTCGGTCGCGCGCTTGCCGTTGTCGCCTGCCTGATGCTCGCGGCAGGCCCGGCACTGCCGGCCGCCCGCATCAAGGACGTGGCCTCGGTGCAGTCCGGCCGCGAGAACCAGCTCATCGGCTACGGCCTCGTCGTCGGCCTCCAGGGCACCGGCGACAGCATGCGCGCCGCGCCCTTCACCGAGCAGTCCATGCGCGCGATGCTGCAGAACCTCGGTATCTCGATGGTCGGCAACCAGACGCGCGCCAAGAACATCGCGGCCGTGCTCGTCACCGCGAACCTGCCGCCCTTCGCCAGCCCCGGCAGCCGCATCGACGTGACGGTCGGCTCGCTGGGCGACGCCTCGTCGCTGCGCGGCGGCACATTGGTCATGACCTCGCTTTCCGGCGCCGACGGCCAGATTTACGCTGTCGCGCAAGGCTCCGTCGTCGTTACCGGCATCAATGCCAGCGGCGATGCGGCGAGCGTGCAGCAGGGCGTGACGACCGCCGGCCGCGTGCCGAACGGCGCGATCATCGAGCGCGAGCTGCCCTCGCGCTTCAAGGACGCCTCCGATCTCGTGCTGCAGCTTCGCAACCCCGACTTCTCGACGTCCGTCGGCATGGCGGATGCGATCAACCGTTATGCGGCCGCGCAATATGGCGGGCCGATCGCCGAATCGCGCGATTCCCAGGCCGTGCATGTCGCCAAGCCCCGCATGGCGGATCTCACCCGCCTGATGGCCGATATCGAGAACCTCGTCATCGAGACCGATGCGCCGGCGCGCGTGGTGATCAACGAGCGCACGGGCACCATCGTCATCGGCCAGGACGTGCGCATTTCGCCCGTCGCCGTCAGCTACGGCACGCTGACCGTGCAGGTCACCGAAATGCCCACGGTGGTCCAGCCCGAACCCTTCTCCCGCGGCGTCACGGCCGAGGAGCCGCGCACGGATATCCTCGTCCAGCAGGAGGGCGGCAACGTCGCGATGCTCGACGGCTCCAGCCTGCGCTCGCTCGTCTCGGGCCTGAACAGCATCGGCGTGAAGCCGGATGGCATCATCTCCATCCTGCAAAGCATCAAGACAGCCGGAGCCCTCCAGGCGGAACTGGTATTGCAATGACGAACACGACCCTTTCCCTTCTCGCAAGAAGGCTCGCCCTTCCTCTCGCCGGCCTCGTGATGATGGCCATTCCCGGCGCCTTCGCCGAGGAGCGCCCCGTCATCATGACGACCAAGGCGAGTGCCGACGAGATCCGCGAATTCTGCACCAACATTGCGGATGCCGCGCGCGACCAGCGCTATCTTCTCCAGAAGCAGGAGCTTGAGAAGCTGCAGAAGGACGTCGACGAACGCATCAAGACGCTGGAGATGCGGCGCGCGGAATACCAGGACTGGCTGAAGCGCCGCAACGACTTCCTGAAGTCCACGGAAAAGGACCTGGTGGACATCTACCGCAAGATGAAGCCGGACGCCGCCGCCGCGCAGCTCGCCGAACTGGACCCGGAGATCGCCTCGGCCATCGTCATGAAGCTGCCGCCGCGCCAGTCGAGCACCATTCTCGGCGAGATGCCGGCCGACAAGGCCGCCGCGCTCACCCGCATCCTCGTTTCGGCGACAGACCCGAATACCTCAAAGGACCCGTCATGAAAAAGATCGCCTCCGCACTCGCCGTCGCGCTGGCCCTGTCGGGCTGCCAGAGCCAGGCGGTCAAGGAAATCGGCCGGGCACCGGCGATGAGCCCCATCGGCAGCGGCCTCAGCTATGCCGAGACGCCGCAGATGGCCATGTATCCCAAGCAGCCGCGCAATTCTGTCGCCGGCTATTCGCTGTGGAGCGACCAGCAATCGGCGCTTTTCAAGGATTCGCGCGCCTTCAAGATGGGCGACATCCTGACCGTCAACATCCGCGTCAACGACAAGGCGAGCTTCGACAACAAGACGGACCGCTCGCGCACCAACAAGAGCGGCATGAATTTCGGCTTCGGCGGAAAATCCGCCAGCAGCAGCGTCGATGCCGAGGGCGATCTTTCCTTCGGCTCGTCGACCAGCACCAAGGGCGACGGCTCCACGGAGCGCGCGGAGAAGCTGAACCTGCTCGTGGCGGCGGTTGTCACCGGCGTCGTGGAGAACGGCAACCTTCTGATCAGCGGTTCGCAGGAAGTGCGCGTGAACCACGAGCTTCGCATCCTCAACGTCGCCGGCATCGTGCGGCCGCAGGATGTCGACGCCTATAACCAGATTTCCTACGAGAAGATCGCGGAAGCCCGCATCTCCTACGGCGGCCGCGGCCGCCTGACGGAAGTGCAGCAGCCGCCGTGGGGCCAGCAGGCCATCGACCTGTTCTCGCCGATCTGACGATCCCATTCTCCTAACCCGGAAACACGAACATGGCGGACGAAGAACAGGGCGTCGAGACCAGGAAGAAGCCCTCGCTGGTCATCACCATCGCGGTCGTCGCCGTGCTGACGCTGCTGGCCGGCGGCGGCGGCTGGTTCGTGGGCAACATGCTCGCCCCGCCGCCGGCCGAAGAGCCGGCGCAAGAGGTGGCGAAGGCCGAGCCTCCCGCCGAGGGCGGCCATGGCGGCGGCGAGAAGGCGGAGGCGGGGGAAATCCCGCATATCTCCACCGAGGCGAACGGCATCGTGCTGCTCGACCCGATCACCAGCAACCTCGCCTATCCGTCCGACAACCGCGTGCGGCTCGAAGTGGCGCTGATGTTCAAGGGCGCGCCGGACGCGGTTCTGGCGGAGGAGATTCACCAGGATATCATGGCCTATATGCGCACGGTCTCGCTCCAGCAGGTGCAGGGACCGCGCGGCTTCCAATATCTGCGGGAAGACCTGGAGGAGCGGGTTGACCTCAGGTCCGAAGGGCGCGTAACCAACGTCATGTTCCGCACCTTCGTGATCGAATGATTCGAGCCCTTCTGACCTTTCTCGCCATGATGGCGATGACCGGCATGGCCTACGCCCAGCAGCAGTTGCAACTGCCGGGCGGCCTCCTGAACGCGCCCGTCGACGGCTCCGCGGCGGCCTGGATCATCCGCACCTTCGGGCTTCTGACGATCCTTTCGGTTGCGCCCGGCATCCTGATCATGGTGACGAGCTTTCCGCGCTTCGTCATCGCCTTCTCGATCCTGCGCTCGGGCATGGGCCTTGCCACCACGCCGTCGAACATGATCCTCGTCTCGCTGGCGCTGTTCATGACCTTCTACGTCATGGCGCCGACCTTCGACCGCGCCTGGCAGAACGGCGTGGAGCCGCTGATGGCCAACCAGATCGACGAGACGGAGGCCGCCAAGCGCATCGCCGAGCCGTTCCGCGAATTCATGGTCGCCAACACGCGCGACAAGGATATCGAGCTGTTCATCTCGCTGGCGGAAGAGCGCGGCCAGACCATGGTGAAGGACAATGTGGCGGACCTGCGCGTCGTCATCCCCGCCTTCATGATCTCGGAAATCCGCCGCGGCTTCGAGATCGGCTTCCTCGTCGTGCTGCCCTTCCTCGTCATCGACATGATCGTCGCCACCATCACCATGGCCATGGGCATGATGATGCTGCCGCCCACCTCGATCTCGCTGCCCTTCAAGATCCTGTTCTTCGTGCTCATCGACGGCTGGAACCTGCTCGTCGGCAGCCTCGTGCGGTCCTTCAGCTAGGCCGCTCCCGTCGGCTTTTACCGGCGGTTAACCATAAATCTTAGTGCGTTGAAGTCGAATCGCCGATTTAATCAGTTGGCAAGGAATGGCTGCGAATTTCACCGTGACACGACGGGTTTGGTATCCCTCCGACCGCGAGAGGAACCGAGTTGGCATGAGGCCGAACCGCCGTAACCGGTAAAGTTTTTTGAGTCCGGTATGTCCCCACCAGTACTTCGTTCAAAGGGACAACGACAATGACGAGCATCCTCACCAACGCAGCAGCAATGTCTGCTCTCCAGACGCTGCGCTCCATCAACAACAACATGGACGAAACCCAGGCGCACGTCTCGACGGGCCTGCGCGTCGGCAGCGCGTCCGACAACGCCGCCTACTGGTCGATCGCAACGACCATGCGTTCCGACAACATGGCGCTTTCCGCCGTTCAGGACGCCCTCGGCCTCGGTGCGGCGAAGGTCGATACCGCCTATGCCGGTATGAATTCCTCGATCGACGTGGTCAAGGAAATCAAGAAGAAGCTGGTGACGGCAACGGAAGACGGCGTCGACAAGACCAAGATCAACGAAGAAATCAAGCAGCTCCAGGGCCAGCTCAAGAGCATCTCCGAAGCTGCTTCGTTCTCGGGTGAGAACTGGCTGGAAACCGACATCGCCAGCGGCGGCCCGGCCAACAAGGCAACGGTCGTTGCCTCCTTCGTCCGTAACGACCTCGGTGCGGTCTCGGTCAAGAAAGTCGATTACACGCTCGACGCAAATTCGGTGCTGTTCGACAAGTCCGGTGCCGATGCGGGTATCCTGGACCAGATGAACAGCCTTGGCTCCGATAGCATCGTCGTCAACGTCAATACGGGCGGCACGGTCGCTGCCGTCAACGTGAAGAAGTTCACGACGGCTGAAGTCAGCACTGCCGTCACCGGTGCAACCGGCGGCTTCGATGCAGGCGGCAACATCGCCTGGACGGTGGCTAGTGATGGCGCCGGTGCCGGTCGGGGCTTCGTCAAGATCGCTGATGACACCTGGGTTGCTGCAGAAGAGCAGGACAAGGGAGCCAACGACGGTCAGGAAACGTTTGCGACGGACGCCGGCACGAACCTCTGGAAGATCGATGTCACCAGCCCGTCTACTACTCCGACGGCGTCCGTATCGGGCTTCTCGATCAGCAACTCCACCACCGGCACGGAGTTGGACGCACTGATCCAGAACGTCGACAACGCGCTCAAGAGCATGACCAGCGCCGCTTCGGCTCTCGGTTCGATTTCTTCCCGTATCGGCCTGCAGGAAGAATTCGTTTCCCAGCTCAGCTCGGCCATCGACAAGGGCGTTGGCCGCCTGGTCGATGCAGACATGAACGAGGAATCGACCCGCCTGAAGGCCCTGCAGACCCAGCAGCAGCTCGCCATCCAGTCGCTGTCGATCGCCAACAACGCATCGCAGAACGTTCTGTCGCTGTTCCGTTAATCGAGACAGCAGGACCGGTGGGGATTTTCTCCACTTCTCTATGGAGGCCGCGCTTCGCAAGAAGCGCGGCTTTTGCGTTTTAAACCTCGCCTCATCTGCGGTCATCATCCTCGAACCCGCCCGGGATATGTCAACTCATTGAAAAACTGCAACGTTTGCGGATGCTCGGGACAGACCCGAGCATGACGAGGGAGAAATTTTTGCCTTGCGTCGGCGGTTATGGTTACCGCACGGTGTATTTTCTCGCTCACTTAGCAGTTCGTTAACCATGAGCGCGTTACCTAGGACCATCGAAGCGACAAGCCGACCGCGAGAACGACTGGTCTGGCAAGCATGATGCTGGTTGGCGCTCCCGGTGGAACCCGGAATGTCCCTTCTCCTGAAGCCAATCAAGGGGCACCATTCAATGACGAGCATTCTTACCAATGTTGCGGCCATGTCCGCTCTCCAGACGCTGCGGTCGATCAGTTCCGATATGGAAGACACGCAAGCGCGTGTTTCCTCCGGCCTGCGCGTCGGCGGCGCGTCCGACAACGCCGCCTATTGGTCGATCGCGACGACCATGCGCTCCGACAACATGGCGCTTTCCGCCGTTCAGGACGCCCTCGGCCTCGGCGCCGCGAAGGTCGATACGGCCTATGCCGGTATGAACTCTTCGATCGAAGTCGTGAAGGAAATCAAGAAGAAGCTGGTTGCCGCTACGGAAGACGGCGTCGACAAGACCAAGATTCAGGAAGAAATCTCCCAGCTTCAGGACCAGCTCAAGAGCATTTCCGAAGCCGCTTCCTTCTCCGGGGAGAACTGGCTTGAAGCCAATGTTGGCGACAAGACGAGCGTTGTTGCCTCTTTTGTCCGTGATAGCAGCGGTTCCGTCTCGGTCAAGAAGGTTGCCTACGACCTCACCATTGACAATGTTCTGTTCGACAAGGGCGGTGATACCGGTATCCTCGACCAGACGCAGAACATCCTCGGCGATGGCGTTGCGGTCAACGTCAACAAGAACGGCACGACTGCAACCTATAACGTTCCGAAGTTCACTTCGGCCGAGGTTAGCGATGCCGTGACGCTTGCAAGCGGAAGCTTCGATGCCGGCGGCAAGATCGCCTGGACGGTGGCTGGCGACGGTGCCGGTGCCGGTGTCGGCTATGTCAAGGTTGCCGATGACGTCTGGGTGGCCGCTGTGGAACAGGATCTGGCCGCGAACAACGGTCAGGAAGCCTACGCCAAGGATGGCACCAACTTCCTCTGGCAGATTGATACGATACCCGTTGCAGCCTCTTCGCTCGAATCCGTTTCGGAGTTCAAGATCGACGGCACGACCACTGGCGCACAACTTGACGGCCTGATCACGCTGGTTGACGAAGCCCTCGGCAAGATGACCTCCGCCGCCGCCGACCTCGGCTCCATGGCGATGCGCATCGGCCTGCAGGAAGACTTCGTCTCCAAGCTGACCGACTCCATCGACTCGGGCGTTGGCCGTCTCGTGGACGCCGATATGAACGAGGAATCGACCCGCCTGAAGGCCCTGCAGACCCAGCAGCAGCTCGCCATCCAGTCGCTGTCGATCGCCAACTCGGCTTCGGAAAGCATCCTCACGCTCTTCCGTTAATCGGAAAACGCAGGATACGGAAATCAGAAGGCCCCGGTTTACCGGGGCCTTTTCGCGTTTCAGAGCGGCGGGTTCAGGAAGGTCGGCATGGCCGCGTTTTCCGCCCGGCGGGCAAGGTAGAGCCTTGCCGTGTCGAGCGCTTCGCGGATCGTCACGTCCATGTCGAGATAGCGGTAGGTTCCAAGCCGGCCGACGAAGGTGACGCCCGCTTCCTGTTCGGCGCGCGCGACATAGTCGGCAAGCTGCGCCTTCTCCTCCACGAGGCGGATTGGGTAGTAGGGGATGTCGCCCGGCTCGCAGGCCCGCGAGAATTCCCGGTAGCAGACCGAACCCCGGTGCTCCTCCCAGGGGGAGAAATGCTTGTGCTCGGTGATGCGCGTATAGGGCACCGAAACGTCGCCGTAGTTCATCACCGCGCAGCCCTGGTAGTCGCCGTCATAGGTGAAGCGCTCGAAATCCAGCGTGCGATAGCCGAGGCGGCCGAGTTCGTAGTCGAAATAGCCGTCGAGCGGGCCGGAATAGAAGATGTGGGAATAGCCGTCCGCCGCTTCGCGCCGGAAATCGGTTGTGAGCCGCACCGTGATGTTCGGATGGTCGAGGATGCCGGCGATCATCTCGGTATAGCCGTTTGCCGGCATGCCCTGGTATTTGTGGAAGAAGTAGTTGTCCTCGTAGTTGAAGCGCACTGGCAGGCGCTTCAGGATCGAGGCGGGCAGGGCGGTCGGCGAGCAGCCCCACTGTTTCTGCGTATAGCCCTTGAAGAACGCCTCGTAGAGCCCCTTGCCGACGAAGCGCAGGGCCTGTTCCTCGAAGGTCTGCGGATCGGCGATGGACGTGTCCGCCTCGCTCTCGAGGAAGGTGCGGGCCTCGTCCGGGCGCAGGGTCTTGCCGAAGAACTGGTTGATCGTGTGCAGGTTGACCGGCAGCGAATAGACCTGCCCGCCGCTCGTCGTCTTCACGCGGTTCTTGTAGGGCATGAAGGTGGTGAAGCCGTTCACATAGTCCCAGACTTCCTGATCGTCCGTGTGGAAGATGTGCGGGCCGTAGACATGCACCATCACGCCCGTCGCCGCGTCGCGCTCCGTGTGGCAGTTGCCGGCGATATGTGCGCGCGAATCGACGATCTCGATCCGGTAACCCTTCTGCGCCAGCTCGCGGCCGATGACGGCGCCGGAAAGGCCGGCGCCGACGATGAGGATCGTTTCCTGCGTCATGGCGCATCGCCCTGCCAGAGACGGGCATCGGGCGAAAGCGGCGCAAAGGCGTCGAGGGCGGCAAGCTCCGCCCGGTAGCGCGCGCGATAGGCTTCCTCATCCTCGAATTCGATGCCCTGCGCGGCAAGCTCCGTGCCGACTTCGTAATAGATGTCGAGGTTGCGCAGGTCCGGCACGGGCGTTTCGCCGCGCTCGGCCTCGTTCTGCATTTGCCAGAACAGTTCTTCGAGGCGGAGGGCGAGGGCGGGCATGTCGCGCAGCGGCGCGGTCTCGCGCTGGCGCTCGATGGCGTCGCGCACCGCCCTGAGGCTCGCGGGATCGCGCGCGAAGGCGACGGCCTTGCGGACATATTCGTCCGGCCCGCTGCAAACCAGTTCGGGAACGCCGGCGGCCGTGACGATGCTGGCGCAGAAGCGCGAGGCGAAGCTCTTGCCGGCGACGGTGAGCACCGGCAGGCCCTGCGTGACGGCGTCGGCCGCGGTGGAATGCGCGCCATAGGGGAAGGTGTCGAGGAAGAGATCGGCAAGGCCGATGCGCGCGAGATGATCCGGGTTCATCGCCTTGCCGGCGAAGATCAGCCGTTCCGGCGCGATGCCGGCGTCGGACGCCATCTTGCGCAGCCGCTCGTTGGCGCTGTCGTCGCCGGCCAGCAGCCAGAGCACGCTGCCGGGCGTGGCGTGGAGAATGGCCAGCCACCGGGCAAAGCAGGGGGCGGTGATCTTCTGCATGCCGTTGAAGCTGGCGAAGACGAAGGCGTCTTCCGGCAGGCCGGCAGCCGCGCGGGTCGGGCGCGAGCTGACCGCGCGCTTGCGGTCCACCGGCTGGTTGCAGGCGATGCGCAGGACCTTTTCCGTATAATAAAGCTCGTTTTCCGGTGGCACGATCACGTCGTCGGCGATCATGTACTGGTGGTACGGGGTCGCCATGGTGCCGGGGTAGCCGCAGAAATTCACGATGACCGGCGCGGGCCGGTAGGCGAAGATCCTCGTACGGGCGTTCTTCGTATAGCCGTTGACGTCGATGAGCACGTCGATCTCGTCGTCGACGATCTGGCGGGCGGCCTCGAGATCGCCGAGACCCGCAATGTCGCGCCAATGGTCGACGGCCAGCTTGATGCGCGCCTGCGTCTGGTCGATCGGGGCGGGGTCGCCGCAGTAATAGGCGAAGACCTCGACATTGGCCTTGTCGTGCAGTTCCAGCACCTCGCTGAGCGCGAAGCCGACGGCGTGCTGGCGCAGGTCCGAGGAGACGTAGCCGATGCGCAGGCGCTGCCCGGTGCCGGTCTTCATCCGCACCGGCCGGCGCTCCAGCGCGGCAAGGTCGGCGGGGCGGCCGACGGTGCGGTGGCCGTAGCGATAGGCCTTCGCCAGATGGAACAGCGGGTCGTCCGCATAGCAGGCGATCGTCATGGAGGACATGGCGTCCATGAAGTTGCGCATCGTCAGGTGCATGGACGGCGCGGTGACGGGCCACTTGCACTGCCGCGCGCGCAGCGAGATCCAGTGCTGGGCGGCCTCGGGGCGGGAGGGCTGCAATTCCATCGCCTGCCAGAGCGCGGCCTCGGCTTCGTCGAGCTGGCCGGCGCCTTCCAGCACGCGGCCGATATGCTGCAGGCTGAGCAGGCGGTTGCTGAGCTTGTCGGGCGTCATCTCCGCCGTTGCGTCGACGAAGACGCGCCATTGCTGCACGGCCTCGCCGATCAGCCCGCAATCCTCGAGCGCCCGGCCGAGATTGATATGCGCCTGGCCAAAGAGCGGGTTCAGCCGTATCGCCGCGCGCAGCGCATGCATCGCGCCGGCGATATCGCCGGCGGAGGAGAGGGCCACGCCATAGTTGAAATAGGCCAGATGCAGCAGCGGGTTCGCGTCGTTGAAGGCGATCCAGGTCTTGTAGAGTTCCACGGCCGCCGCCTTCTGGCCGGCGCCGGCAAGGGTTTCCGCCGTCTGGAACAGGTCTGCGAGCGAAAGCTGCTGGGTGCGGGCGCGCAGGAGAAGCTGGAGAAGCGGCGCGTTCGGATCGGGAACGGTGGAAGGGCTGACGGTCATGACATCCTGCGGCAAGGGGCCTGCTGGCCGGGCTGTTGAACGGACTCTGGATGAGCTCGTCCGCCTTGCTATCGGAGTTGACTTGCGTCGGGCTGGTCGCCGGAAAGGGGGAAAGGCGGCGCGGTTTGGAAACCGCGCCGCCCTCTATCGTGCGTTAGACCGTCTTGTAGGCCTGGATGATGGCTTCGACCTGCGCCGTGTTCATCGCGGCGATCTGCTCGGCCTTCAGGGCCCGGACCTGGGCGGAGCTCAGGGCAAGGATGTCTTCCGTGGCAAGGCCGGCAATCGCCTTGGCGCTGATGGCGGCCAGTTCGTCGGTGGTGAAGCTCTTGATCTCGTCCGAGCTCAGAGCCTGCAGGACGGCGGCGGTGAGGCCGGCGATCTGCGTGCTGTTGAGCGCCTCGACCTGGGTCGAGGAGAGGGCCGCGACCTGGTTGGAGCTGAGACCGTTGAGCTGCTTGGCGTCGAGAGCCGCAACCTGCGTGGTGCTGAGCGATGCGACCTGGCCGGTCGTCAGGCCCGTAAGCTGCTTGGCCGAGAGGGCCGCGAGCTTGTCGGAGCTGAGCGAGTTGAGCTGGGTGCTGCTGAGAGCGCCGAGCTGTGCCGACGAGAGGGCTGCGACCTGCTTGGTATTCAGGGCCGCGAGCTTGTCGGTGGTCAGGCCTGCGAGGGCAGCGGTTTCAAGACCTGCGATCGCCTTGTCGGAGATGGCGGCCAGTTCACCGGTGGAGAACAGGGCCAGTTCCGCGGAGTCGATGGTCTTGAGGGCGGCAGCGCCGAGGCTGGCAATCTGCGAGGACGTCAGAGCCTCGACCTGATCGGTGCTGAGGGCGGCGGCCTGTGCCGTCGTCAGGGCGGCAACCTGCTTGGCGCCGAGCGAGGCGATCTGGCCGGTGCTGAGGCCTGCAATCTGACCGGTGGTCAGGCCTGCAAGCTGCTTGGCGGACAGCGCGCCGAGCTTGTCGGAGCTGAGCGAGTTGAGCTGTGCGCTGCTGAGGGCGCCGAGCTGCGCCGACGAAAGGGCTGCGACCTGCTTGGTGTTGAGCGCAGCGAGCTTGTCGGTGGTCAGGCTTGCGAGGGCAGCGGTTTCGAGACCTGCAATCGCCTTGTCGGAGATGGCGGCCAGTTCGTCGGTGGCGAACAGAGCCAGTTCCGCAGAGTCGATGGTCTTGAGGGCAGCGGCGCCGAGGCCGGCGATCTGCGATGAAGTGAGGGCCTCGACCTGCGCCGTGCTGAGGGCTGCGGCCTGTGCGGTGGTGAAGGCCGCAACCTGCTTTGCGCCGAGCGAAGCGATCTGGCCGGTGCTGAGGCCGGCGATCTGACCGATGGTCAGGCCTGCGATCTGCTTTGCGGACAGCGCGCCGAGCTTGTCGGAGCTGAGCGAGTTGATCTGAGCGCTGCTGAGAGCGCCGAGCTGAGCTGACGAGAGGGCTGCGACCTGCTTGGTGTTGAGGGCCGCGAGCTTGTCGGTGGTCAGGCTTGCCAGAGCAGCGGTTTCGAGACCTGCAATCGCCTTGTCGGAGATGGCGGCCAGTTCGCCGGTGGAGAACAGGGCCAGTTCCGCGGAGTCGATGGTCTTGAGGGCAGCCGCGCCGAGGCTGGCGATCTGCGAGGAAGTGAGGGCTTCGACCTGAGCGGTGCTGAGGGCGGCGGCCTGTGCCGTCGTCAGCGCAGCAACCTGCTTTGCGCCGAGCGAGGCGATCTGTCCGGTGCTGAGGCCGGCAATCTGGCCGGTGGTCAGGCCTGCAAGCTGCTTTGCGGACAGCGCGCCGAGCTTGTCGGAGCTGAGCGAGTTGAGCTGTGCGCTGCTGAGAGCGCCGAGCTGGGCCGAGGAGAGGGCGGCGACCTGCTTGGTATTCAGGGCGGCGAGCTTGTCGGTGGTCAGGCTGGCAAGGGCTGCGGTTTCGAGACCTGCGATGGCCTTGTCGGAGATGGCGGCCAGTTCGTCGGTGGAGAACAGGGCCAGTTCCGCAGAGTCGATGGTCTTGAGGGCAGCGGCGCCGAGGCCGGCGATCTGCGAGGAAGTGAGGGCCTCGACCTGCGCCGTGCTGAGGGCGGCGGCCTGTGCCGTCGTCAGGGCGGCAACCTGCTTGGCGCCGAGCGAAGCGATCTGTCCGGTGCTGAGGCCTGCGATCTGACTGGTGGTCAGGCCTGCGATCTGCTTGGCGGACAGCGCGCCGAGCTTGTCGGAGCTGAGCGAGTTGATCTGAGCGCTGCTGAGGGCGCCGAGCTGTGCCGACGAGAGGGCCGCGACCTGCTTGGTGTTCAGGGCGGCGAGCTTGTCGGTGGTCAGGCTGGCAAGGGCAGCGGTTTCAAGGCCGGCAATCGCCTTGTCGGAGATGGCGGCCAGTTCGCCGGTAGAGAACAGGGCCAGTTCCGCGGAGTCGATGGTCTTGAGGGCAGCAGCGCCGAGGCTGGCGATCTGCGAGGACGTCAGAGCCTCGACCTGAGCGGTGCTCAGGGCGGCGGCCTGTGCCGTCGTCAGCGCAGCAACCTGCTTGGCGCCGAGCGAGGCGATCTGGCCGGTGCTGAGGCCGGCAATCTGGCCGGTGGTCAGGCCTGCAAGCTGCTTTGCGGACAGCGCGCCGAGCTTGTCGGAGCTGAGCGAGTTGAGCTGTGCGCTGCTGAGGGCGCCGAGCTGCGCCGACGAGAGGGCTGCGACCTGCTTGGTGTTGAGGGCGGCGAGCTTGTCGGTGGTCAGGCTGGCAAGGGCAGCGGTTTCGAGACCTGCGATGGCCTTGTCGGAGATGGCAGCCAGTTCGTCGGTGGAGAACAGGGCCAGTTCCGCAGAGTCGATGGTCTTCAGAGCGGCGGCGCTGAGAGCGGCGATCTGCGTGGAGGTCAGGGCCTCGACCTGAGCCGTGCTGAGAGCGGCGGCCTGCGCCGTCGTCAGGGCGGCGATCTGCTTTGCGCCGAGCGAGGCGACTTGTCCGGTGCTGAGACCAGCGACCTGACCGGTGCTGAGGCCTGCAAGCTGCTTGGCCGAAAGGGCGGCAAGCTTATCGGAGCTGAACGAGTTGAGCTGTGCGCTGCTGAGAGCGCCGAGCTGAGCCGACGAGAGGGCTGCGACCTGCTTGGTGTTGAGGGCGGCGAGCTTGTCGGTGGTCAGGCTTGCGAGGGCGGCGGTTTCGAGACCTGCGATGGCCTTGTCGGAGATGGCGGCCAGTTCGTCGGTGGAGAACAGGGCCAGTTCCGCGGAGTCGATGGTCTTGAGGGCAGCGGCGCCGAGGGCGGCGACCTGCGTGGAGGTGAGGGCAGCAACCTGGGCGGTGTTCAGGGCGGCGGCCTGCGCGGTGGTGAAGGCGGCGATCTGCTTGGCGCCGAGCGAAGCGACCTGACCCGTGCTGAGGTTGGCGATCTGGCCGGCGCTGACGCCCGCAAGCTGCTTGGCCGTGAGGGCCGCGATCTTGTCCGTGCCGAGCGACGTGATCTGGGCGCTGGTCAGCGCGTTGAGCTGGCCCGAGGAGAGGGCGGCGACCTGCTTGGTGGTCAGCGCGGCGAGCTTGTCGGTGGCCAGGCTTGCGACGGTGGCGGTGGTGAGGCCGGCGATGGCCTTGTCGGAGATGGCGGCCACCTCGTCCGTGGTGAACAGGGCGATTTCGGCCGAATCGAAGGTCGTGAAGACGTCATAGCCGAGGGAAGCGATCTGCGTCGCAGAGAGCGCGCTGACCTCGTCGGTCGTGAAGGTGGCGACCTGCGCGCTGGTGAGCGAAGCGGCCTGCTTGGCCGTCAGGCCGGCGATGTGGCCGGAATCGAGAGCGGCCATCTGAGCGGCGCTCAGGCCCTTCAGCGCCGTCGCGCTGATCGCGCTGATCTGGCCGGAGGTGAAGGAGACCAGGCTGGTCGAGGTGAAGGCGTTGAGCTGTGCGGACGAGAGTGCGGCGACCTTATCGGAGGTCAAGGCCGCGACGTCTTCGGTGTTAAGCGTCTGGATCGTCGCCGTGGCGAGATTCTTGATCTGGCTGGCGGTCAGATTGGAAATAATTGAAGTCATGGACGCGCGCCCTTGTTCTAGCGGATCTGGTCGACGTCGTCTTCGTGCCACCGACCGTGCGGGAAGAGTTGGCTCTTCTCCTCGGGTCCCCAAGCGCCTTGCGCTGGCCGTCGTACCGCTCGGTCGGGCGCCAATTGCGGGCGCTTACGCTCCGGACGTCCGGTTGGACGAAAACTATGTCAATTGAAACATGGCTCGAACGAGCCAGCGCATCGGAAGGGCATCATGCGCGGAAGCCGAAGCGGCTCCGATCCCTACGCCATTTGGTCACAAACGCCTTGCATCGGCTGTGCTGTGTCAGGGGGAGCCACCGGAGCGGACGAAATGCCCCATTACTCCCCTTTTCGACCAAGGCCAGTTCTAAACCGGCAGCTTTTAATTTTAGGTTAACAGGCCTCGCAAGGGTTGCAATCCCGGCCCGCCGTTTCGTCCGGCGAACCGGGGCGCGCCAAGGGGGGCGATCCGCGCGAAAATCCCCTCGATTATCAGTGGCGACGGCGGGATTGCCACCTGGGGGGAAGCATCGGTGAGGTAAGATCTGGCCATTGGAAATTTACGCTTTCTTCAATTTCCTTTACGCGCGCCGGCGATGTTAACCATTTGTTAACCATTTCCCGTTAACCAATTGTTAAGAACGATGGATCGGCGCCCAGGGCAAGCAGGCGGCGCCGAATGCATGACGCCCCCTGTCGTTACCGGTCCCGCCTCACTCCGGCATGTCCCCGACAATCTCCTTTTCAGGGCAAGTGCCAATGACCAGCATTTTGACCAACTCCGC
Source organism: Shinella zoogloeoides (assembly GCF_020883495.1). NCBI lineage: Bacteria > Pseudomonadati > Pseudomonadota > Alphaproteobacteria > Hyphomicrobiales > Rhizobiaceae > Shinella > Shinella zoogloeoides. Next base: position 396,808 of record NZ_CP086610.1, read on the forward strand.
CGCCATGGCGGCGCTGCAGACCTTGCGCAGCATCGACAACGGCCTCGAAACCACCCAGGCGCGCGTTTCCTCGGGCCTGCGCGTCGAGACCGCCTCCGACAACGCCGCCTACTGGTCGATCGCGACGACGATGCGCTCCGACAACCGCGCCCTTTCCACGGTGGCCGATGCGCTCGGCCTCGGCGCCGCGAAGGTCGACACCGCCTATGCCGCGATGGCAAGCGCGATCGAGACGGTGAAGGAGATCAAGGCCAAGCTCGTCGCTGCCTACGGCGTCGGCACGGACCGCGCCAAGATCCAGGAAGAGATCACGCAGCTCCAGAACCAGCTTCGCAGCATCTCCGAATCGGCCTCCTTCTCCGGCGAGAACTGGCTGCAGGGCGTCATCAGCAACGGCGCCACGCCGCCCGTCGAGCGGCCGATCACCAAGCAGGTCGTCGCCTCCTTCATCCGCACCTCTTCCGGCCAGGTCGCCGTCACGACGGTGGACTATCCGCTCGATTCCAAGACGGTTCTGTTCGACCAGAGCGGCGGCAAGTTCGGCGTCCTCGACAAGGAAGCCGGTTTCCTCTCGGAAAAGGAAGTGGCCGTCTCCATTGAGGAAACGGATGGCGGCGGGGATGTCGCGACGAAGAAATATGCCGTCGCCAGCTACACCAATGCGGACCTTGCCGTGAAGGGACCGACGACGGGGAGCGATCCGCGCGTCTACGAGGTCGCCGGCGAATTCTATCTGAAGATTGCCGACGATAGCTGGATCGAGGTCACGACGACCGATCCGAGCATCAACGGGGGCACCACGACCGCGGCCTATGACAACGGTACGCCCTATTATGCGGTCGCCGCTGCCGCGAACGACATGGAAACCCGCTCCCTCGGCTTCTCCGTCGCCACGCTCGACATCAACAAGCTGCTCGATCTCGCCACCACGATGGGCGGCATGACGGGCGAGAATTATGTCGAGGTCGACGTGCTCGACGTGATGACGCGCTTCGTCGACCAGCAGCTCCTCGCCATGACGAGCGCGGCCTCCTCGCTCGGTTCGATCCAGAGCCGCATCGGCCTGCAGGAGGATTTCGTCGCCACGCTCGTCGACGTGATCGACAAGGGTATCGGCCGTCTGGTCGATGCGGACATGAACGAGGAATCCACGCGGCTCAAGGCCCTGCAGACCCAGCAGCAGCTTGGCATCCAGTCCCTCTCGATCGCCAATTCGAGCGCCGAGAACATTCTCCAGCTCTTCCGCCAGTAAGAGCGGAAGGCATTTATCCGCCCGGCCGTGGTCATCGGCCGGGTGGGCGGTTGGGCCGCGCGATTGCCCTGGCGCGGCCCAACACCCTTCATCTTCATCCTCGCACAAGTTTGAACCCCTAGGTTCGGTGGCACGATCAGGAAGATTGTGCGCCCTCCGCCTCCCGGCGGGGCGCGGTGTCCGAGGAGACAGGTCAGCGGTGTTGTCAGGCAAGAGTGTCCCCATGAGCGAACGTCGAAGCGGCTCGCGGCTGTCCCGCCGGGCCTTCCTTCCGTTCGTCCGGCAGGAGGCGATGGCATGAGCACCCATCTCGCCCGCTATCTCAAGGATTTCAGCACGCCGCGCGCGCCCGCGCCGGTCTTCCAGCCGCCGAGCTTCGCGCAGGAAAGCGCACCGGCAATGGCCGAACCCCTTGCTCTCCTGCCCGCCCTGCCGGCGGTGGATGTGGAGGCCGAAAGGGCCGCCGCGCTGGCGGAAGGCCGGGCGGAGGCCGAAGCCGAGCTTCAGGCCAGGCACGAGGCCAGCCTTGCTGCCCTGAAGGAAGCCCACAAGACCGAGATCGAGGCGCTGAAGGCGCGCTACGAACAGGACTACGCGGCGGCGCTCGCCGAGCGGTTCACTGCGCTGACGGGCGAGGTGGCCGATCAGGTCGCCGCGCAGACGGCGCAGGTGCTTGCCCCCGTCATGAGCCAGGTGCTGACCAAGGGCGCGGTCTCCGACCTCGCGCGCCTCGTCGCCGAAGGCCTGAAGGACGGCGAGGGCATGACGATTACGGTGAAGGGGCCGTTGAACCTCTTCGAGCAGTTGAAGTCGCACTTCGAGGACCCCATGCCGGTGTTCCGGCATGTCGAGGTGCAGGATGTCGATCTGACGGTGGAATTCGGCGACGCCGTCCTGGTAACGCGGATGGCGGCCTGGGCTGACACCGTACGCAAGGTGCTTGCATGAGCGAAGGCGAAAATCACCACCACGGCAAGAACGAGATCATCATCGTCAAGCGACATGGCGATCACGAGGGCGACCACCATGCGGCTGCCTGGAAGATCGCCTATGCCGATTTCATGACGGCCATGATGGCGTTCTTCCTCGTCATGTGGCTCGTCAATGCCGCCAACGAGGAGACCAAGGCGTCGGTCGCCTCCTATTTCAATCCGATCAAGCTGACGGACGACAAGCCGGCGGACAAATCCGTGAAGAAACCCGCCAACAGCAAGGAAGGCGAGGCGACGCAGGACAAGTCCAAGGAGCAGGGCCAGCAGCAGGCGAGCGGCAACGGCGCGGAAAAGGGCAAGGACGAGAACACCACGGCCGGTGAGGAAACGAAATATTCCGAGGCCGACTTCTTCTCCAATCCCTATTCGGTGCTGTCCGAGATCGCGCAGGAAGTCGGCCAGCAGGCCAATGTCAGCGCCAAGGGCGAGGGCGGCGCGGCCAGCTCCGGCCCGGCCACCGGCGCCAGCGGCGGCGAGGCCTATCGCGACCCGTTCGATCCCGATTTCTGGACGCAGCAGGTCGAAATCTCCGAGGCGACCAGCGCCGGCAGCGAGACCAAGGCGCAGGAAGGCAAGCCCGGCCAGCAGACGATGGCGGCGGTCGATGCCGACAGGACGGTCGAGGAGGCGCTTGCCAAGGCGGATGCCGAAGAGGCCGTGAAGAAGGCCGAGGAAGACAGGCACGAGGCGGACAAGAAGGCCGACGAGGCTGAGAAGGCGAAGAAGGACAAGGATGCCGACGCGCTGAAGAAGCAGATCGCGCAGGAGATCGGCGCTGTCGGCAAGCTTGCCGAGGGCCTCAGCGTCACCCCCGCCGAAGGCGGCCTCCTCGTCAGCCTCACCGACCAGCTCGACACGACCATGTTCAATGTCGGCTCGGCCGTGCCGCGACAGGAAATGGTGCTCGCCATGGAGAAGATCGGCAAGATCCTCGAAGGCAAGCCCGGTGCCATCGCCATTCGCGGCCATACGGACGCGCGCCCCTTCGCCGGCGGCAAGAACGACAACTGGCGTCTTTCCCTCGACCGTGCGCAGAGCGCCTATTATATGCTGGTGCGCGGCGGCCTCGAGGAGAAGCGCGTCAGCCAGGTCACAGGCTTTGCCGACCGCCGCCTGAAGGTGCCGGCCGATCCGATGGCCGCCGCCAACCGCCGCATCGAAATCCTCATCCAGTCCGAGGGCGGCTGATCGATGGGTTTCCTCCGGCGCACGCTCCTGACGGGTACGGTTTTCTGCGCGGCGCTTGCCGCCGGCGCGTCGGCGCGTGCCGAAAGCCCGGACGATCTCGCGCCCTACAAGATGATCCGCTCGCTGCAGTTCGTGCAGGACACGGTTGTGCTCGGCGATCATTCGGCGATGGAGATGCAGCGCTTCCTGCTGACCACCATCGACGAGCGGTTGCGCACCGCCGATCCCTCGATCTTCGACGACCCGCGCAATGTGGATGCCGCGCTCGTCTACGCCATGAGCGGCGGCAATCCCGAGACGCTGCAACTGCTGCTGGAGCGGGATGTCGCCGGCCATTTCGATTCCCGTCTGACCGACACGCTGAGCAATTATCTCGGCGGGCGCGGTAGCCAGAGCGTGAAGTCGCTGGCGGAAATCTTCCCGGAATACAAGCGCTCGCGCGTCGGCCCCTATCTGGCGCTCGTCTCGGCCAATTCCGTCATCCGCAAGGATCCGAAGCTGGCGCTGACCTATTTCGACTGGGCGCGCCTCGTGGCGCCCGGAACGATCCTAGAGGAGGCGGCGCTGCGCCGCTCCATCTCCATCGCCAGCGAAGCCGGCTGGATCGACAAGAGCATGGCCTATGCGAACCGCTATGCGCGGCGCTACCTGCGCTCGCCCTATGCCAGCCAGTTCGCCGATCTGTTCGTCAAGCTCGCCGTCGATCACTTCGATGCGCTGAAGCAGGACGACATTCTCGAAATCCTCTCCTTCATGGACGTGCCTCGCCAGCGCGAGGTCTACCTGCGCATGGCGCGGCTGGCGGCAATCTCGGGCAAGAACCAGCTCGCCAGCCTTGCGGCCGAACGCGCGCAGATTCTCTCGGGCGACGGCGAAAGCGTTCCGAAGGTGCTGGCGGACCTCTATTCGGGGCTGGCCTCCGTGCCCTCCGGCGACGTGGCGTCGGCGATGCAGGAAATCGTCGCCATTCCGGACGACAAGCTGTCTGCCAAGGACAGGGCCTTGAAGGAGGCCGCGCGCGTCGTGGCCGAAGAGGTTTTGCGCGCGCCCGTTGCAAGCGGCGCACAGGAAAAGGCGGCCGTGCCCGCGAAGGCCGAGGACCCGTCCTACGAAGGGCTGAGCGAGGCCGAGGCGGCAGCGGACCGGGCGATGGACCCGCGCGCGGGGGCGCAGGAAACGCCGGTCGCCGTCGAGAGGCCGGAGCATGAAAAGCCGGAACAGGAAAAGCAGGCGCAGCAGGCGGAAGCGGGTGACGACCCGGCCTTCGACAATTTCGTGTCGACCGGCCGGTCCAAGCTCGACGAAATCGACGCGCTCTTGAAAGGAGAAGGCAGTTGAGCACCATCGGCAGCGGGGTTCTGGGCGCCGTTCAGGCAGAGGCGCCAACCAAGGGCAAGGCCGGCCACGGCAAGGCGGGCGAGGCATCCGGCGGCGGCGATTTCGCCATGGCGGTCGAGAGCCTTCGTTCCCGGGACGGGGAGGGCGGCCGCCTGTCGATCTCGGGTAATGGCGATCGGGCGGGCGGCGCAGGGGCCAAGGCCGGTCATCGCGACGCGCAGGCCCTTGCCGAAGCGCTGGGCAAGGCCGGCGGCGATGTTCTGGAAGAGGGGAAGTCTTCGCTCGACGGGAAGACCAGAGGCGCGGCGCAAGCCGGCGGCAGGACCCGCATGGAAGGTCATGAGGCGGCGGGAAATACCGAAGCGACCGAGGGTGAGGTCGATCCGAACGCGTCGGTGGCCGGCGAAACGGATGTCGGCAATCTTCTCGACCTGCTAGCGACACCGAACGCGGCCTTGCCGCATGCCGGCGCCAATGGCGCGGCCGCCTTCGGCATCGCACCGGAGGGTAAGATCCAGTCCGCCGGCAAGACGGCGGCCAAGGCCGACATGGCCGGCAAGGCGGATGCGGCCGATACCGTCGAGGCGGATGGCGGCGAGGTGCCGCAATCGGAGACTGACAAGCTCTTCCGCCTCATCCGGGCGGATGGCAAGGGCCGCGATCTCGATGTGAGCATCGGCGACGAGCGTGCGTCCTTCCGCGACGCCAGCCCCACCGGACCGAAGGGCGAGACGGTGACGGTGGTCGATTCCCGCCGCTATATCGGCCTCGCGCAGGCCGGCAATGCGGCGGCGGTGACGAGCGCCATCACGCAGGACCCCGAATGGACCGCCTCGCTCAGCGCGACGGGCGGCCTCAGCCATTCGGAAGCGGCGGCGACCGGCAAGGTGGTCAACACGCTCAAGATTCAGATGCACCCGATCGAGCTTGGCCTCGTGACGGCGACGCTGCGCCTGCATGGCGACGAGCTGGTCGTCTCGCTGCAGGTGGAGACGGGCGAAGCCTACCGCCAGCTTGCCGACGATCAGGACGCCATCGTGCGGGCCTTGCGCGGCCATGGCTTTGCGGTGGATCAGGTCTCCGTGCAGCTTGCGCCGGCCGATCGCAGCGCCGGCACGCAGGGCGACGGGCAGGGCCAGCAGGCCCAGCAGCAATTCTCCAGCCAGCCGCAGGCCCGCGAGGGCGGCAACGGCCGCGGACAACGCGGTGACGAAGGCGCAGGCACGTTCGGACGCGAGGGAAGGTCCCATGAAGGCAACGTCACGGAAACCGCTGCTGGCCTTGCTGGCGGCCAGTCTGGGCGCTCTGGCGGCGTCTATCTCTGACGCCTCGGCCGCCGTCGGCACCTGCGAGCGGGAAATCCTCGCCGCAGCCGCCAAATACGACATTCCCGCCGGTATCCTCTATTCGGTCGGCCTTACCGAGACCGGCCGGAAGGGATCGCTCCAGCCCTATGCCCTGAACGTGGAGGGCAAGGCCTATTTCGGCGGGAGCCGGGAGGAGGCGCTGCGCACCTTCGAGGCGGCGCGGGCGAGTGGTGCGAAGCTGATCGACCTCGGCTGCATGCAGATCAACCACCACTTCCATGGCGACCAGTTCGCCTCGCCCGCCGAGATGTTCGACCCGCACAAGAACGTCGAATATGCGGCGGCATTCCTGGCCCGCCTGCATGCCCGGCACGAGACATGGACCATGGCCGTCGCACGCTACCATGCCGGCCCCAACAACGACCCCGCGCAGAAGCGCTATGTCTGCCGGGTGATCGCCAATCTCGTCGCCACGGGCTACGGAAGCTGGACACCGAACGCGAAAGCGTTCTGCCAATAATTCCCTCAAAGGTTGAGATTTCGCCTCCCGGAAGCGCTGTCCCGTAATGTGGCAGGAATGCGCTTACTTTGGGGCGTGCAAGGCTGCGCGTTAACCTTTGTTAACTTTTCCACCGTAAAATTGTGGCGTTGGCGAGGTGTGGCCACTATATATAGATCAAATCGGCACGCAAATCTTAATCAACTGTTAAAATCAGCCAATTAGTTCCTCTAGTTGCCGGTGATTCGCCCGATTCGTACCACTGCCTGAACGAAACACCACACTGATTCGGAGGCGGACGAATGATCGTAGTGGTTGATGAGCGCGAGCTCGTTAAGGACGGCTATACTTCTCTTTTTGGTCGCGAGGGCGTGCCCTCGACGGGGTTCGATCCCCGTGAATTCGGCGAGTGGGTCAACACCGCCGCCGATTCGGACATCGACGCGGTCGAAGCATTCCTGATCGGCCAGGGCCAGCTTTCCATGGAGTTGCCGCGGGCCATCCGCGATCGCTCGCAGGCCCCGGTGATCGCGGTCAGCGACACGCCGTCCCTGGAAACCACGCTTGCCTTCTTCGACAGCGGTGTCGACGATGTCGTGCGCAAGCCGGTCCATCCTCGCGAGATTCTGGCCCGTGCGGCGGCCATCCGGCGTCGCCTGAAGGCGCTCGCCAACTACACCGATATCGGCCCGATCCGCGTCTTCTCGGACGGCCGCGATCCGGAAATCCAGGACGAGGTCTTCCCCCTGCCGCGCCGCGAGCGCCGCATTCTGGAGTATTTGGTCGCCAACCGCGGTCGCCGTCTTTCCAAGACCCAGATCTTCAACGCGATCTACGGCATCTTCGATGAGGACGTCGAGGAGAACGTCGTGGAAAGCCACATCAGCAAGCTGCGCAAGAAGCTGCGCAAGAAGCTCGGCTTCGACCCGATCGATTCCAAGCGCTTCCTTGGCTACTGCATCGACTGGCAGGGCTGAGATCCGTTACCGGGTCGGAGGGGAGGGGACCCCTCCAGCGGTCCCGGCAGCCAGCTTCACGCAAGGCCCGTCCCATAGGGTCTGAGCACGAGACGAACGGGGAAATCCAATGAGCCTTTACGGTACGATGAGAACGGGTGTTTCCGGCATGAATGCCCAGGCCAACCGCCTGAGCACGGTCGCCGACAACATCGCGAATGCGAACACGACGGGCTACAAGAAGGCCTCGACCCAGTTCTCCTCGCTGATCCTGCCCACGACCGGCGGCGCCTACAATTCGGGCGGCGTCACCACGGATGTGCGCTATTCCATTTCCTCGCAGGGCACCTTCACCTACACGACGTCGACGACGGACCTTGCCATCAACGGCAAGGGCTTCTTCATCGTCAACGGCTCGGATGGCGTCGAGTACCTGACCCGCGCCGGCGCCTTCACCGTGATGGACGACGGCACACTGAGGAACTCCGCCGGCTTCACGCTGATGGGCTACCCCTATTCCTCGACCGAGGACCCGACGATCGTCATCAACGGCTTCGCCGGTCTCGAAGAGATCAACCTCGCTTCCGGCGAACTGAACGTGAAGGCCTCCGAATCGGGCTACCTGCACGTCAACCTGCCGTCGAACGAGGACGTAGGCTTCAAGAAGGCGACCTCGCTGGTCGCCTATGACAGTCTCGGCAACACCCGCAAGCTCGACTTCACCTATACGAAGGTCAGCACCACCGCCGGCCCGCCGCCGACCAGCGACTGGTCTGTCGGTGTGACCTACACGGACCCGGTGACCGGCGATATCTACGACATGATGAGCGGGACGAACCCGCCGGGAACCATCGCATCGGCGGACCTGGCAACGACCAAGACGCTGACCTTCGGCGCAGATGGTAAGCTTGACCTTACCACGAGCCCGGCGGACCTCGTCCTCGACGAGCTTCCGATCGACGGCGCGATCCTCAATCCGCTGACGGTCTCCATCGGCGGCGCCAGCGGCGGCAGCACCCAGCTTGCCGCGTCCTTCGCGGCCAAGGGCGACATCGACGGCATCGGCCCGAGCGGCGTGTCGGGCTACGAGATCAGCGACGACGGCATCGTCTACCTGAAATACGAGAACGGCGACCTTGCGCCGAAGTACCGTATCGCGATGGCGAACGTGCAGAGCCCGGACAACCTCAAGCCGCTCGCCGGCAACGTCTATTCGCAAAGCCCCGATTCGGGCGTCATCGTCATGGGTTATGCCGGCAACGGCGGCTACGGCACCATCATCTCGGGCGCGCTGGAAGACTCCAACGTCGATATCGCCGAGGAGCTGACCAGCATGATCGAATCGCAGCGTAACTACACGGCGAATTCGAAGGTCTTCCAGACCGGCTCGGAACTCATGGAAGTCCTCGTCAATCTGAAGAGATAAGGCGCTTTAGCCGCGCAAGCATTCGAGAATTAGGTAGAACCGATGTCGCTTTCAACAGCAATGAAGACTGCACAGTCCAGCTTCTCCAACGTGGGGCTGCAGTCGGCCGTCGCGTCGAAGAACATTGCCAATGCAAGCAACCCGGCCTACGCGCGCCGCGCGGCGATCCTCGCCACGGCGTCCTCGGGTGCCACCGTGGTGGAAACGCAGCGCGCCCAGAACGAGGCGCTGCTGAAGCAGAACCTGCTCTCGATCTCCAAGGCAGGCGGGCAGGACACGCTGCTCGCCGGTCTCACGCAGATGAAGATGATGCTCGGCGGCGAGGATTACGAACTCGCCCCGTCCACCTATCTCGCCAAGCTGCGCGACAATCTCCAGACCTTCGCCGACAAGCCGAACGAGGTCTCGCTCGCCGAGACCGTGGTCTCGGATGCGATCGACGTCGCCAATTCGCTGAACAGCACCTCGCTGTCCCTGCAGAAGCTGCGCGCCGAGGCGGACGCGGATATCGATACGGCGGTGGTCGAGCTGAACCGCCTGCTCAAGGAATTCCGTACCTATAACGACCAGGTCCGTCAGGGCACGGCCGCCGGCACGGATGTCAACGACGCCCTCGACCAGCGCGACAAGCTGCTGACCGAAATCTCGGCCATCGTCGGCGTCAACACCGTGACCCGCACCAACAACGATCTGGCGCTCTACACCAGCGACGGGACCGTGCTGTTCGAGACGGTCGAGCGCAGCGTGTCCTTCCAGCCGACGACGACCTACACGGCGACGGTGACCGGCAATCAGGTGCTGATCGACGGCGTGCCGGTGCAGGCCGGCGCGGGCGGCAATACCAGCGCGCGCGGCTCCATCGCGGCACTGCTCCAGATTCGCGATCATACGGCCCCGACCTTCCAGGCCCAGCTCGACGAGATGGCGCGCGGCCTCATCAACATGTTCTCCGAGAACACCGCCGGCGGCGTGGTGGACGGCCTGTTCGTCCGCAACGGCCTCGCCGTGGGCGACGACCTCAGTGTTACTGCCGTCGTTCCGGGTCTTTCCACGGTGATCAAGGTCAACCCTGACGTGATCACCAGCCAGGGCGGCAACGCGATGCTCCTGCGCGACGGCATCTACGAGACCTTCAACAATCCCGGCGGCGATCCGCTGGCGAGCTTCTCGGACCTGCTCAACAATTATGCGTCGGCCTTCGAAGCGCCGATGACGTTCGACACGGCCGCAGCCATCGACACGACGGGGACGATCCTTGCCTTCTCGAGCGGTTCGGTCGGCTGGCTGGAGGAAATCCGCGGCGCTGCCACCACGGCGGGCGACGACAAGAATGCATTGCTGGGCCGTACCCAGGAAGCGTTGCAGAACGTGACTTCGGTCAGCCTCGACGAGGAGTTGGCGCTGCTTCTCGACCTCGAGCAATCCTACAAGGCGTCGGCGAAACTCGTGGCGGCGGTCGATGAGATGATCACCGCGCTCCTACAGGCGGCAGGCTAAGTCATGAAGGCTTCCTTCGTTTCCAACATGTCCCTCCAGAACGCCATGCGGCTCACCGTGTCGAAGGCGCAGAAGGAGATGGTGCAGCTCCAGGAGGAGACGGTTACCGGCCGTCACGCGGATGTCGGCGCCACGCTCGGCGCCAAGACAGCGCGCACGCTGAACCTGCATCGCGATCTGCAGCGCATGGAATCGCTGAAGAGCACCAACGCGCTCACCACCCAGCGCCTCGCCGCCTCGCAGGAAGCCCTCGGCAAGATGTCGGAAGCGGCGAACGGGGCGATGGAGGTGCTGATCGCGCTGTCCGGCATCACCACGGCCGACCAGCTCGATCTGGCGCAGAAGAACATGGGCAACGCGCTCTCCACCTTCACGGCGGCGGCCAACACGTCCTTAAGCGGCGAATATCTCTTCGCCGGCATCAATTCCGACGTGATCCCGTTCAAGGATTATTTCGAGGGTTCTCCGGCGTCCGACGCCAAGACCGCCTTCGACAATGCCTTCTTCGTGCATTTCGGCTTCACCCAGACCGATCCCGGCGTCGCCGATATCACGCCGGACGATATGAAGGCCTTCATCGACGATCTGGAAACGAGCTTCATGGGGCCGGACTGGCAGACCAACTGGTCGACAGCCTCGGACGAGAACATGCAGAGCCGCGTCAGCGCCGCCGAAACGGTGCAGAGCTCGACCAACACCAACACGGAAGGCATGCGCTACATGGCGCTCGGCCTCGTGCTCGGCCAGGAGCTGCTGGCGCTCGGTACGACCGAGCAGACGCGCAAGACGGTCAGCGACGCGGCGATCAACTATATGGGCCGCGCTGTTTCCGGCGTCGACAGCGAGCGCTCCAAGCTCGGCATTTCCGAATCCCGCGTCACGCAGGCGAATGTCTCGCTCAACGCGCAGATCACCATCCTGGGCACCAGCATCAAGGACATGGAGGGTATCGATACCTATGAGGCCGCGACGCGCGTGACAACGCTCGAATCGCAGCTCTCGCTCGCCTACACGCTGACTTCGAGGATCCAGAATCTCAGTCTGCTGAATTACCTCTGATGAACCAGAGGGTACGGACACACATGAAGGATGTCTGAATGTACCAGTTTTCATACGCCGAGATCATGGAGGAGGGGGTTACCGTCTCCAAGGATCGGGAACGGCAGGTTCTCGACCGGTCGATCGCGCTTCTGAAGGCGGCGATGGCCAGCGGGGAAAGCTACGGCAAGGAGACGGTCGAGGCCGTCTACTTCACCCGCCGGGTCTGGATCCGCTTCATCGAGGATCTCGGCAACCCGGAAAATCAGCTCGAGGAGGAGCTGCGGGCCAATCTCATCTCGATCGCCATCTGGATTCTCAAGGAGGTCGAAAAGATCCGCAAGCGCGAATCCTCGAATTTCCAGGGCATCATCGACATTACCACCATCATCAAGGATGGCATCAAATGAAAAGTACACTGCGTATATCGCTGAAGTCGGGTGAGCGCATTTTCGTCAACGGCGCGGTTCTCAGGGTCGATCGCAAGGTCGCCATCGAATTCCTCAACGACGTGACCTTCCTTCTGGAAAACCACGTCCTGCAGCCGGAACAGGCGACCACGCCGCTCCGTCAGCTCTATTTCATCGCGCAGATGTCGCTGATCAACCCGGAAGGCGCCGAGCAGTCGGTCGCCATGTTCCGCAAGTCGGTCATCATGCTGCTGTCGTGCTTCAAGAACGAGGAAGTGCTGGCCGAGCTGAAGCGCGTCGACGCCCTCGTCACGCAGGGCCGCGCCTTCGAGGCGCTGAAGGCGATCCGCGGTCTCTACCCGATCGAGGACCGCATTCTCAACAACCACGAAATGGCGCCGGCCACGATTGAACAGATCCGCAGGGAGATCGCACCATGGTAGACACATCCGCCGTCGGCTCCGCGACTTCCAGCGGCTACATGCCGTCCGTGACGGCCGCCGATTCCACCAAGGCCACGAAGGACGCGACGCTGAACTACGAGAGCTTCCTGAAGCTGCTCGTGGCGCAGATGAAGAACCAGGATCCGACCGAGCCGATGGACGCGACCCAGCAGATGGCGCAGCTTGCGACCTTCTCGCAGGTCGAGCAGACCATCAAGACGAACAAGAACCTGGAAAGCATGCTTCAGCGCACCTCGCTGCAGGAGGCCAACTCCGTCATCGGCCGCACGGTCGTCAGCAACGACGGCGCGACGTCTGGTGTCGTCAAGGAAGTGACGCTATACAACGACGGTATCGTTGCGACGCTTGATTCGGGCAAGAAGCTTGTCATCGGACCCGGCGTAACCGTGAAGTGACCCTATCCCGTGAATGAGGCAGACGCCCTCGACATAGCGCAGGCAGCCATCTGGACGGTCGTCGTGGCCTCCGGTCCGGCCGTTCTCGTCGCCATGCTCGTGGGCGTCGCCATCGCCTTCGTCCAGGCGCTGACGCAGGTGCAGGAAATGACCCTCACCTTCGTGCCGAAAATCCTCGCGATCTTCGTGACGATCGCCATCTCGGCCCCGTTCATCGGCTCCCAGATCTCCATCTTCACCAATCTCGTCTTCTCGCGAATAGAATCCGGATTCTAGCTCACTTTCGCGCAAGCTTCGTTCTGTACTTCATCGGGTGAAATGGGCGACGCGTGTGACGCGCCGCTGCCTCTCATGATGAGACGGGACGCATTCTGATGGCGCAAGTACCGGCAATAAACCTTCCGAAGGTCAGCCCCAGCGGCCGCGATATCGCGTTCGCCGTCGGCATTCTGACGATCCTGTCGATCCTGTTCCTGCCGATCCCGGCCTTCATGATCGATATCGGCCTTGCCTTCTCCATCGCCTTCTCGGTGCTGATCCTGATGGTTTCGCTGTGGATTCAGCGGCCGCTCGATTTCTCGTCCTTCCCGACCGTCCTCCTCATCGCGACCATGGTGCGCCTCGCGCTCAACATCGCGACGACGCGCGTCATCCTCTCGCACGGCAACGAGGGGCACGATGCGGCCGGCGGGGTGATCGCGGGCTTTGCCAGCCTCGTCATGTCGGGCGATTTCGTCATCGGTATCATCGTCTTCATGATCCTGATCGTGGTGAACTTCATCGTCATCACCAAGGGTGCGACGCGTATCGCCGAAGTCGGCGCGCGCTTCACCCTCGACGCCATCCCCGGCAAGCAGATGTCGATCGACGCTGACCTTTCCGCCGGCCTCATCGACGAGAAGCAGGCGCAGCTTCGCCGCCGCGAACTGGAAGAGGAAAGCTCCTTCTTCGGCTCGATGGACGGTGCCTCGAAGTTCGTGCGCGGCGACGCCATCGCCGGCCTGCTCATCACCGCAATCAACGTCTTCGGCGGCATCATCATCGGTTACTTCCGCCACGACATGGAACTGGGCGAGGCGGCCGACGTCTTCGTGAAGCTGTCGGTCGGCGACGGTCTGGTCTCGCAGATCCCGGCCCTCATCGTCTCGCTCGCCGCCGGCCTCATCGTCTCGCGCGGCGGCACGGCCGGCTCCACCGACCAGGCGGTCGTCAACCAGCTCTCCGGTTATCCGCGTGCGCTCTTCGTCGCCTCCGGCCTGATGATGCTGCTCGCCGTCATGCCGGGCCTGCCCTTCTTCCCCTTCATGATCCTTGGCGGCGTCATGGCGTTCGGCGCCTGGATCATCCCGCGCCGTATCGCCGAGGAGAACCGCATCAAGCGCGAGGAAGAGGCCCAGCAGGTCCAGGCCTCGCGCGATCAGGAGAAGGATTCGGTCAAGTCGGTGCTCAAGACCGCCGAGATCGAGCTTCTGCTCGGCAAGCAGGTCTCCACCCGTCTTCTCGGCGCCCATCAGGAACTGGCGTTCCGCGTCGGCAAGATGCGCAAGAAATTCGCCGGGCAATACGGCTTCGTCGTGCCGGAAATCAAGGTTTCCGACGACATCACCATCCCGGACAAGTCCTACCAGATCCGTATCCACGGCACGACGATCGCCTCGAACATCGTGCGCGTCGGCGAAGTGCTGGTTGTCACCGGCGGCGGGCGCAAGCCGAGCGTGCCGGGCGACGATATTCGCGAGCCCGCTTTCGGCATGCCGGCCGTCTCGATCCTCGAAACCTTTGCCGACGACCTGCGCCGCGAGGGCTTCCACCCGATCGACAACGTCTCGGTGGTCCTCACGCACCTTTCCGAAGTCATCCGCAACAACCTGCCGCAGCTTCTGTCCTACAAGGATGTGAAGGTGCTGATCGAGCGCCTCGACCCGGAATACCGCAAGCTTGCGGACGAAATCTGCTCCTCGCACATGTCCTATTCCGGCCTTCAGGCCGTGTTGAAGCTGCTGCTCGCCGAGCGCGTTTCCATCCGCAACCTGCATCTCATTCTCGAAGCGGTCGCCGAACTTGCCCCGCATGTGCGCAAGACCGAGCAGATCGTCGAACATGTCCGTATCCGCATGGCGCAGCAGATCTGCGGCGACCTCACGGACAATGGCGTGCTGCCGGTGCTGCGCCTCGGCAACAAGTGGGACATGGTCTTCCACCAGGCGCTCAAGCGCGACAGCAAGGGTGAAATCGTCGAATTCGATATCGATCCGCGGCAGTTGGAAGAGTTTTCCGAGCAGGCGACCCGGGTTATCCGCGAGTTTCTCGACCGGGGCACGCCCTTTGTACTGGTCACGTCGCCCGAATCCCGCTCTTATGTGCGCATGATCATCGAGCGCCTCTTCGCCACATTGCCGGTTCTCTCGCATGTCGAGCTTGCCAAGGGCATCGAGATCAAGATTCTCGGCTCCATTTCATGATTGCGGACCCGCAGGGCACGGTGCTGGCGCTGTTCGCCGCCTTCTGCCGTGTCGGCGGGTGCTTCATGCTGCTGCCGGGTTTTTCATCTGCGCGCCTTTCCGTGCAGATCCGCCTGTTCCTGGCGGTCGCGGTTTCCATCGCGATCCTGCCGATCCTCTGGGACACGATCTATCCGCGCGCCACCGGCTCGCTCGACGGCTATATCAAGATGATCGTCTTCGAGACGCTGACCGGCGCGGTCATCGGCCTCATCGCGCGCTACTACGTGCTCGGCCTGCAATTCGCCGGCACGGTGCTGACCATGATGATGGGCTTCAACGCCCCGCCGACGCCGGACGTGCTGGAAGACGCGGCCGAAAACCAGTTGACGAACCTCCTGTCCTTCGCCGCCCTCATGGTGCTCTTCATGCTGGATTTCCACCATGTCATCATGCGGGCGCTGGTGGAGTCCTACAATGTCATGCCGCTCGGCGCGGGCTTCAATCCGCAGAGCGCGCTGATCACGCTCACCGACACGCTGAGCCAGACCTTCATGATTATGCTGCGGCTCGCCAGCCCCTTCATCCTCTACGGTCTCGTCTTCAACGTCACCATCGGCCTCATCAACAAGCTCGCGCCGCAGATCCCGATCTATTTCGTCTCGCTGCCCTTCATCATCATGGGCGGCATGATCCTGATGTATTTCGGCATCCAGTCGCTGCTCGAAATTTTTGCGGCCGGCTTCATGCCCGTGTTCCAGGGCGGCTGACATGGCGCAGAACCGGTCCGACAAGCTCAAGCGCCTCGTCAACGTCCAGCGCCATCTCGAGAAGATCGCGGAAATGGACCTCGCCAACACGACCCGCCAGCGGCAGGAGGTCGCCGAGACGATGGACGTCGTCGTCGAGGCGATCAATTCGCTCGATCCGGTACACCGCAGCTTCTCGCATCACTATTCCGGCCAGTACAGCCGCCTGCAGCAGCAGGAACAGATGCTGTCCAACGTGCAGCAGATGCACGAGATGCGCGTGGTGCGCGAGCGCACCAAGGGCGACCGCATGGAAGACCGCATGAAGGAGGCCCGCGAGGCCGAGGAGCGTGTGGCGGCGGACGATTCGATCTACGACCTCATCGACCAGCACATCGCCTACAAGACGGACGAGACCTAGTCTCCTCCGCAAGCCTCTGGAAGAGAAGGCGATTTTCCGCCTTCCTCGCAAGCTTGCGTCAGGGTGGATCGCCAATGCGGCACCGTCATGGCTTCGTCATCCGCCACCAGCCTCCCGTAAGGTTGAGCAGCGATAGTCGTATCAGGACGATGAAGGGGCCTGCCGAAGCGGCGGGCCGATGTCCGGAATGGTCATGAGGCCGGCGGACCGCCATGAGGACGGGTCCGGCTGTTGAGAATCATCAGAAAAGGCTCTGACACGTGGCAATTTCTCCCCCCAGCGACCTGGTGCTGGATGTCGTGCGCGCCGCCGACCCCACGCAGGTTCAGGAAGCGCAAGCCAAGCTGAAATCGAACCGCGCCGCTTTCGAGGCGACCAGCCTTGCCGAGGCGGGCGCCGGTTTCCAGGCCGCCGTCGGCATTCTCAATCGCGATTCGGTCACGACCCATGCCGCCAAAGAGGGCGTCAGCGCGGTCGGTGGCAAGGCCATCCCGGAACATCTGCGCAAGTTCGAGACGATGGTGCTGCAGAATTTCGTGAAATCGATGCTGCCGGCCGAAAGCGAAGATACCTACGGCAAGGGCACGGCCGGCGAGATGTGGCGCGGCATGATGGCCGACCAGCTCGGCGAAGTGCTCTCCAAGGGCGGCGGCATCGGCATTGCCGAGAGCCTTGCCAAGAAGAGCGGCGTCACCGTCGATCCCAAGGAAAAGGATGTCGACCGTGTCGCAGCCGGCATGGTGCAGTCGATGCAGCGTGAGGCCTTCGCGGACCTGACGCCCGGCATCAAGGAACACGACAAGAAAGCATAAGCGGAGAAGAGAACAATGGAACAGGCGAACAACGAACTCCGGATCCGCACCGTCCTCGGCCGGCTTGAAACGATCATCGACAACGAGAACGACAATATCGGCAGCGATCCCGATTTCGACCTGCCCACTTCCAACGCTCACAAGAGCCGCTGCCTCTATGAGCTGGCGATGCTGACGCGCGACGTGCGGCCGGACGAGGTTCCGCCGACCTTCTCCACGCAGCTCGGCCGCGTGCGGGAAAAGCTCGCCACCAATGCCCAGCGCGTCTCCGCGCATCTGGAGGCCGTGCGCGAGGTGGTCAGCATCCTGAAGAACGCCGTGCAGGACCTCGAGGCTGACGGCACCTATTCGCAGGAACAGTTCCGCCTGGGTTACGGCACATGATCAAGCTCATCGGCACCGGCGTCTGGGTTCTCGCGATCACGCTCGCCTCGGTCTATTTCTCGCTGAAGATGGCCTCGGCCCCCAAGGTGGATACCGCCGCGGCCGAGCGCGAGGCGGCGATGGAATTCGTCAGCGGCTATACGACCACCCTGCCGGTGATCGGGGAGGGCGGCGTCAACGGCTATCTCCTGACCAAGCTCGCCTACAAGGCCAACAAGGACCTTGCGGCCAAGCAGGTCGTGCCGCTGCCGCAGATGATCACCGACGAACTCTATACGCTGCTTGTCGGCCAGAAGATGATCGACGTGGCCAATGCCGGCAGCTTCGACCTCGAAGCCTTTCGCGGCATCGTGAAGGAGGGGCTGAACCGCCGTTTCGGCGAGGAGGTCATTGCCGAGGTCTATGTGGAGCAGATCGACTATCTCACGACGGCGTCGGTGGAAAATCCGCCGCCGAAAAAGGGCGTGACCCTTCTCAAGGGAGAAGTCCCGGTCGTCGAGACGGAGGCCAAGAGCAGCGGGCACTGAGCGCGCGCCAAAGGGGTGATTTTCGAGGGCCGGCCGCTAGAGCGAGCCGGCCTTTGCCGTTGCGGCCGGTCCCCGCGCGGCGGAAACGCCCGACAGCCTGTAGCGCAGGATATGATAGAGGAAGAGCGGCGCTTCGAGGTTCGGCGCCCGCATGAAGCGGGAAAGGCCCGCAAGGCGGCGACGGCGCAGACCGACCGGCGCGCGGGAAACGCCGGCGGTGAGGGCGGTGAACAGGCCGCGCACGCTGAGCACGAGGCGCGCATGGCCGGGACCGACATGGCGGTCGATCCAGGTTTCCTGCGCCGGGCCGTCCATGGCGATAATCAGGATATCGGCCTTCGCCGCGCGCACGCGCTCCATGATCTCGTCGGACTGGGCCGGCGCAAAGGCGCTGTCGGCGATGGGGAGAATGTCGTGCCAGGGCGCGTGGCGACGCAGCGTCTCGGCAGCCTGTCCGAGCGTTGCCGTGTCGCCGCCGATCAGCGCGACGCGCATCGGCCGGGCCATATAGGTCAGCAGCGCGGGCACGAAGGATGCGCCGCTCAGATTGGCCGGGAAGCTGCGGCCATGGAACAGTCGGGAGGCGATGTCGACGCCTTCCCCGTCCGGCAGGACGATCTGGCGCTGTAGCACCGCCCGGTATTCCGCGTCGCGCACCATCCGGTTGCCGTTCTGCGCATCGAGAAAGGTTATGACGCTCTGCCCGAAGGGCATGCCTGCGACCTCTTCGGCAAAGGCGAAGGCGTCCGCCCAGCCCAGGTCGCACACCGGCAGGCCGAGAATATCCCGTTGCGAGGCGATGATGTTGCCCGACACGAATGCCATATGCGTTCCTTCCTGCCACTTTCGTCCTCTCCTCTAGCAGGATGGGTTGAAAAGCCGTTTAAGGATTTCGAGAAAAAGTGATCGCTGATGTTCACCTTCCGCTAACCATGGAGGCAAGGGTTTGAAGATGCTCGAAATTCTCGCCCTCGCCCGATTTTTCTGCCTGCGGTCCGGTGAATTTGTCAAAGGCGTGGGCCGCCGGCTCTTCCCATTCGGCCGACTTGAATTTATGCGTTTTCGACAGCATAGGGCGTTGAGAGGCCATCCCGCCGCGCGCTCGCCCCACTAGACTGGGCGCAATTCATCCAGGGAGAGTTATGTGACCACCATTATCGATGGGAAGCAGGTTGCCGCTTCCGTGATTGACGCCGTGAAGTCCGCCACCGCCGCCCTGGAAAAGGATGCCGGCGTCAAGCCGGGCCTCGCCGTCGTCATCGTCGGCAACGATCCGGCAAGCCATGCCTATGTCTCCGCCAAGGGGCGCATGGCCAAGGAATGCGGCTTCAACTCCATCCAGCATACGCTGCCGGAAGCAACGACGCAGGAGGAGCTTGCCCGCCTCGTCGAGACGCTGAACGGCGATGAGAGCATCCATGGCATTCTCGTGCAGCTTCCCCTGCCGAAGCACCTGAATTCCGAGCCGATCATCCAGTCGATCCGGCCGGAAAAGGACGTCGACGGCCTGCATGTCGTCAATGCCGGCAAGGTCGCGACCGGCGATCTCGACGGCGGCCTCGTGTCCTGCACGCCGGCCGGCGCCATGGTCTTCGTGCGCCGCGTTCATGGCGAGGACCTGTCGGGTCTCAACGCCGTGGTGATCGGCCGCTCCAATCTCTTCGGCAAGCCGATGTCGGCCCTGCTGCTTGCCGCCAACGCGACGGTGACGACCGCCCATTCGCGCACGAAGGACCTACCCGCCGTCTGCCGCAACGCCGATATCCTCGTTGCCGCCGTCGGCCGCCCGGAAATGGTCAAGGCCGACTGGGTCAAGCCCGGCGCGACCGTCATCGACGTCGGCATCAACCGCATCGCCGCCCCGGAAAGGGGCGAGGGCAAGTCCCGTCTCGTCGGCGACGTCGCCTTCGAGGAATGCGCGAAGGTCGCGGGCGTCATCACTCCGGTTCCCGGCGGCGTCGGCCCGATGACCATCGCCATGCTGATGGCCAACACGGTCATCGCCGCCTGCCGCAAGGCCGGCAGGACGCCGCCGAAGTTCTGATCGACCGGCATGTTGCGAGGGCGCCCTGCGAGGCGCCTTTTCATTTGCCCGGAGCCGGTCCCGTCGAGGCGCGCACGATAAGGTCGGTCTTCCACAATTCCTGCTGCGGCAGGGTTTCCAGTTGCAGGATGCCGGCGATGAGGCGGCGGCCGATGCGCTGGCCGGCGGCGCGCAGCGACGAACGCGTCGTCGTCAGCGGCACCATGAAGTTCTCCGGCTTCAGCATCGGCAGCACGTCGTCATGGGCGATCAGCGAGATGTCCGTGCCGAGTTTCAGCCCCGCCTGGCCGATGGCGCGCACCGCGCCGAGCGCCAGCACGGTGCTGGAACACAGCACCGCCGTCGGCGGTGTATCGAGCTGGAGGAAGCGCTCCATGGCGCGGAAGCCGTGCTCGTCCGTCATCTGCGAATGCTGCACGCAATCCTCGCGCAGTTCGAGGCCGTGTTCGGCAAGGGCGCGCACGGTGCCCTTCTTCCGGCGGATGGCAAAGGTCAGGTGCTCGGGGCCGTTGAGGAGCGCGAAATGCCGGTGGCCGAGCTGCGCCAGAAGGCGCGCGGCATCGTAGAAGGCGCCGGTATTGTCGATATCCACGAAGGGATAATCCGTCGGCATGCCGATCGAGCGGCCATGCACCAGGAAGGGAGTCTTCAGCGATTTCAGCATGGCGATGCGCGGGTCCTTCTCGCGCATGTAGGCGAGGAGCAGCGCGTCTACATTGCCGCTCGCCACCAGCCGCCGGCAGGTGGCGACCTCGTCTTCCGGGTGGCTCGGATTGATGACGAAGTGGAAATCGTGCTTGACCGCCTCGTCGCCGAGGCCGGCCAGGAATTCACCGAAATGCACGTCGGATTCGATGCCGTCGGCCGTCGGCATGACGAGGCCGATCGAGCCGGCGCGCCCTGTCGCAAGACGCTGGGCGGCGCGGTTCGGCCGGTATCCCGTCTCCCGCACGGCGTCGAGCACGCGCTGGCGCGTCTCGGCGTTCACCTCCTGATAGCCGTTCAGCGCCCTGCTCACGGTTGTCTGCGAGAGGCCCAGCAATTGCGATAACTGCTTGAGATTCACATGCTTAGCTTTCTTGAAAGACCAAAAGCGCTTTGGATGCCACCTGTTTTGTCCCCGATTGTGTTCCCAAAGCGCTTCGGCATCTAACATCAGCCCATCCCGCAGGAAAAGCGGCATTTGGTCATTTTGCGGCGCAAAACTACGCTGCACTGCGTCAGAAGCGCCATTCTTGCCCGCAAATGATTCGGAGGGTCTTGACGAGGGCAAGGGGGAAATGGGATGAAGGGAAATCCAAAGCGCTTTGAATTTTGGGCTAGGGAAGAGACCGCCTGCTCCGGGAGAGCGGGTTTGCTATGGGAGGCAAATCAGGTGAAAAAGACATTGTTGATGACGGCTGCGCTCGCTCTGTTCATGGCGGGCGGCGCTATTGCTGCCGACTTGAAGTTCAAGCCGGGCGAAGATTCCAAGTTCAACTGGCAGAGCTTCGAGGACTTCAAGAAGGGCCACGACCTCAAGGGTCAGACGCTGACCATCTTCGGCCCCTGGCGCGGCGAGGACGAAGCCCTCTTCAAGAATGTCTACGCCTATTTCGTCGAGGCGACGGGCGTCGAACTGAAATATTCCTCTTCCGAGAACTATGAGCAGCAGATCGTCATCGACACACAGGCCGGCAGCCCGCCGGACGTCGCCATCCTGCCGCAGCCGGGCCTGATCGCCGACCTCGCCTCCAAGGGTTATCTGACGCCGCTCGGCGACGAGACCAAGCAGTGGCTGCTCGACAACTACGCCGCCGGCCAGTCCTGGGTCGACCTTTCGACCTACAAGGGCAAGGACGGCAATGCCGCGCTCTATGCCTTCCCCTACAAGATCGACGTGAAGTCGCTCGTCTGGTACGTGCCGGAAAACTTCGAGGATGCCGGCTACGAAGTGCCGAAGACCATGGAAGACCTGAAGGCGCTGACGGAAAAGATCGTCGCCGACGGCGGCACGCCCTGGTGCATCGGCCTCGGTTCGGGCGGCGCGACCGGCTGGCCGGCGACCGACTGGGTCGAAGACCTGATGCTGCGCACACAGACGCCGGAAACCTACGACAAGTGGGTGACGAACGAGATTCCCTTCACGGACGCCGCCGTTGTCGGCGCGCTGGATGAATTCGGCTGGTTCGCCAAGAACGACAAGTTCGTCGATGGCGGCGCGGCTGCCGTCGCCTCCACCGACTTCCGCGACAGCCCGAAGGGCCTCTTCGCCTCGCCGCCGAAGTGCTACCTGCACCACCAGGCGTCGTTCATTCCGTCCTTCTTCCCGGAAGGCACGGTCGTCGGCGAGGATGCGGACTTCTTCTACATGCCGCCCTATGCCAGCAAGCCGGAACTCGGCAATCCCGTCCTCGGCGCCGGCACGCTCGCCATGATCACCAAGGACACGCCGGCCTCGCGCGCCTTCATCGAGTTCCTGAAGACGCCGATCGCCCATGAACTCTGGATGGCGCAGACCAGCTTCCTGACGCCCTTCAAGAGCGCCAACAAGGACGCCTACGCCAACGCGCCGATGAAGAAGCAGGGTGAAATCCTGCTGAACTCGACGACCTTCCGCTTCGACGGTTCCGACCTGATGCCGGGCAAGATCGGCGCGGGCGCGTTCTGGACGGGCATGGTCGACTTCGTCGGCGGCAAGTCCGCTGCTGACGTCGCCGCCGGCGTCCAGAAGGCCTGGGACGCCATCAAGTAAATTTCTGGTGAACCGGCCGGCATCCGCCGGCCGGTTTTCTCTACGCATGCGAAAGTGCAGCCGGACCATGCGGTGGGAGCCGCGTGAACGATCGATGCGCCCAAGAGGGCGGGGTGCATTCCTGGGGAGGGACCGCCATGCAGCAATTGTTATTCGCCGTCTTCACGATGGTCGGGGGCGTTCTCGCCTGCGTCGTCTATTTCTTCGGAACGAACTGGCTGCTCGACAGGATATTCCCGTCCAAGGGCATGACGGGGCCTGAAGCCTCGCGTAATCTGCGGCTTACCAATGCCATCCGCCCCTGGCTCTTCATGGCCCCTGCGCTCTTCGCGCTCGCCATCTATCTCGTCTATCCGGTTTTCGAGTCCGTGCGGCTCTCCTTCCTCGACCGCTCCGGCCAGCAGTTCGTCGGCTTCAGCAATTACATCTGGATGTTCAGCGACGGCGAATTCCGCCAGTCGATCTTCAACAATTTCCTCTGGCTCCTCGTGGTGCCGGCGCTTTCCACCTTCTTCGGCCTCGTGGTCGCCGCGCTGACCGACCGCATCTGGTGGGGCAATATCGCAAAGACCCTCATCTTCATGCCGATGGCGATCTCCTTCGTGGGTGCCGCCGTCATCTGGAAGTTCGTCTACGACTTCCGCCCGGAAGGCTCCGAACAGATCGGCATCCTCAACGCCGTCGTCGTCGCCTTCGGCGGCACGCCCGAGGCCTGGATGACCATTCCCTTCTGGAACAACTTCTTCCTGATGGTCATCCTGATCTGGATCCAGACGGGCTTCGCCATGGTCATCCTCTCCGCGGCCCTGCGCGGCATTCCGGAGGAGACCATCGAGGCGGCCGTCATCGACGGGGCCAACGGCTTCCAGATTTTCTTCAAGATCATGGTGCCGCAGATCTGGGGCACGATCGCCGTCGTCTGGACGACGATCACCATCCTCGTCCTCAAGGTCTTCGACATCGTGCTGGCGATGACCAACGGCCAGTGGCAGACGCAGGTTCTGGCGAACCTGATGTTCGACTGGATGTTCCGCGGCGGCGGCGATTTCGGGCGCGGCGCGTCCATCGCCGTCGTCATCATGATCCTCGTCGTCCCGATCATGATCTGGAACATCCGCAACGCCACCAAGGAAATGGAAGGCCACTGAGATGATCGCTTCGTCCCGTTCGCCGCTTACCATCGCCGTCCATATTTCCGTCCTGCTGCTTGTCGCGCTCTGGACCCTGCCGACCGCCGGCCTTCTGATTTCCTCGCTGCGCGACAAGGACCAGCTCGCCGTCTCGGGCTGGTGGACCGCGCTCTCCACCTCCTCGCAGAACCTCACCGGCCGCGCCGCCTCGCCGGAGGCGCAGGTGGAGAAGGACGGCAAGTTCGTCATTGCGGGCGATCTTCTGGAGGGCGGCGACGCCAAGGTCTCCGCCTTCGGCTTCCGCCCCTTGCAGCCTGCCGCCTTCGAGGCCGGCAAGCCCGCCGATATCGGCGACGGCCAGACGCTGACCGTCAACGAGGACGGCAGCTACGAGATCGTCTCGCCGACCAAGATGGAAGGCACGCGCGGCCAGCGCATCTTCTATACGGCCTCCGTGCCGCCGCGCTTCACGCTCGACAATTATCGCGAGGTGCTGAGCGCCGCGGGCATCGGCTCGTCCTTCATCAACTCGCTGACGGTGGCGATCCCCTCGACCATCATCCCGATCCTCGTCGCCGCCTTCTGCGCCTATGCGCTCGCCTGGATGCCGTTCCCCGGCCGGGCGATCCTGATCGCCGTCATCGTCGGCCTGCTCGTCGTGCCCTTGCAGATGTCGCTGATCCCGCTGCTGCGTCTCTATAACGGCGTCGGCGCCTTCCTCGGCGTGCCGGCAAAAACCTATGTCGGCATCTGGCTCGCGCATATGGGCTTCGGCCTGCCGCTCGCGGTCTATCTGCTGCGCAACTACATGGCCGGCCTGCCGCGCGAGATCATGGAGTCGGCCCGCGTCGACGGCGCGTCGGATTTCGATATCTTCGTGAAGATCATCCTGCCGCTGTCTTTCCCGGCGCTCGCTTCCTTCGCCATCTTCCAGTTCCTGTGGACCTGGAACGACCTGCTCGTCGCCATGGTCTTCCTCGGCACGGGCAATGACGAACTGGTGCTGACCGGGCGTCTGGTAAACCTGCTCGGCTCGCGCGGCGGCAACTGGGAAATCCTCACGGCCTCCGCCTTCATCACCATCGTCGTCCCCCTCATCGTCTTCTTCAGCCTGCAGCGCTATCTCGTGCGCGGCCTGCTGGCGGGGTCGGTCAAGGGCGGCTGACGCATACCCATAGGACAAGCAGAATGACGACGTTGGATTCCACTCTTCTCACGCCGGACAAGGACTGGTGGCGCGGCGCGGTGATCTACCAGATCTATCCGCGCTCCTTCCAGGACACCAATGGCGACGGGATCGGTGACCTCAAGGGCATCACCGAACGGCTCGCCCATGTCGCCTCCCTCGGGGCGGATGCGATCTGGATTTCGCCCTTCTTCACCTCGCCGATGAAGGATTTCGGCTACGACGTCTCGGATTATCAGGACGTCGATCCGATCTTCGGCGTGCTTGCCGATTTCGACGCGCTGATCGCCGAGGCGCATCGCCTCAACATCCGCGTCATGATCGACCTCGTGCTGTCGCACACCTCCGACAAGCACCCGTGGTTCGTCGAAAGCCGTTCGCGCCGCAGCAATCCCAAGGCCGATTGGTATGTCTGGGCCGATTCCAGGCCGGACGGCACGCCGCCCAACAACTGGCTGTCGATCTTCGGCGGTTCCGCCTGGCAATGGGACCCGACGCGCCTGCAATATTACATGCACAATTTCCTGACCTCGCAGCCGGACCTGAACCTGCATAACCCGGAAGTTCAGGACGCGCTGCTCTCGGTCGCCCGTTTCTGGCTGGAGCGCGGCGTCGACGGCTTCCGCCTCGACACGATCAACTTCTATTTCCACGACAAGCAGCTTCGCGACAACCCGTCGCTCGCCCCCGAGCGCCGCAACGCGCAGACCGCGCCGGCCGTGAACCCCTATAACTATCAGGAGCATATCTACGACAAGAACCAGCCGGAGAACCTGGAGTTCCTGAAGCGCTTCCGCGCCGTCATGGAGGAATTCCCGGCGATTGCCGCTGTAGGCGAGGTGGGCGACAGCCAGCGCGGCCTCGAAATCGCCGGTGAATACACCTCCGGCGGCGACAAGATGCACATGTGCTACGCCTTCGAGTTCCTCGCGCCCGAACCGCTGACGCCGGCCTTCGTGGCCGAGACGCAGCACGCGCTGGAAAAGGCCGCGCCCGAAGGCTGGGTCTGCTGGGCCTTTTCGAACCATGACGTGATGCGCCATGTCAGCCGCTGGGGCGCGGGCGTCACCGATCACGACGCGCATGCCAAGCTGCTCGCCAGCCTCCTGATGTCGCTGCGCGGCTCCGTCTGCATCTATCAGGGCGAAGAGCTTGCTCTGCCGGAAGCCGAGCTTGCCTATGAGGATCTGCAGGATCCCTACGGCATCCAGTTCTGGCCGGATTTCAAGGGCCGCGACGGCTGCCGCACGCCCATGGTCTGGGACGGTCGCCAGCAGTCCGGCGGCTTCAGCCTCGGCAAGCCCTGGCTGCCGGTGCCATCAGCCCATCTGGAGCGCGCGGTCAACGCGCAGGAGGGTGACGAGGCGTCGGTTCTGGCGCACTATCGCCGCTTCCTCGCCTTCCGCAAGGAGCATGTGGCGCTGGTCAAGGGCGAGATCGAATTCCACGTCGCGGAGGGCGCGGTGCTGTCCTTCGTGCGCACGCATGGCAACGAGAAGGTCTTCTGCGCCTTCAACGTGAGTCCCGTCGCGCGCCTTGCCGATCTGCCGTCCGGTACGCTGGAAGCGCTGGAAGGCCACGGCTTCGCCAGCGTGATGCATGAGGAAAATATCGAACTTCCGGCCTGGAGCGGGTTCTTTGCCCGCTTCGTATAACGGACTTAAGGGGAGTATGAAAATGACAGGGCTGGTTCTCAAGGATATCCGCAAGTCCTACGGTTCGGTGGACGTGATCCACGGCATCGATCTCGATATCAAGCAGGGCGAGTTCATCGTCTTCGTCGGCCCGTCCGGCTGCGGGAAGTCGACGCTCTTGCGCATGATCGCGGGTCTGGAGGAAATCACCGGCGGCGACATGACCATCGATGGCGAGCGCGTCAACGACGTGCCGCCCTCCAAGCGCGGCATCGCCATGGTCTTCCAGTCCTACGCGCTCTACCCGCACATGACCGTTTACGACAACATGGCCTTCGGCATGCGGATCGCCGGGGAAAGCAAGGAGGAGATCGACCGCCGCGTGCGCTCGGCCGCCGATATCCTCCAGCTCACCAAATATCTCGACCGCCTGCCCAAGGCGCTTTCGGGCGGCCAGCGCCAGCGCGTCGCCATCGGCCGCGCCATCTGCCGTAACCCGAAGGTCTTCCTCTTCGACGAGCCGCTGTCGAACCTCGATGCGGCGCTGCGCGTCGCCACCCGCATCGAGATCGCCAAGCTCAACGAGCAGATGGCCGATACGACGATGATCTACGTCACGCACGACCAGGTGGAGGCGATGACGCTCGCCGACCGCATCGTCGTACTCTCGGCCGGCCATATCGAGCAGGTCGGCCCGCCGCTGGAACTCTACGAGCGCCCGGCGAACCTCTTCGTCGCCCGCTTCATTGGCTCGCCGGCCATGAACATCATCCCTGCGAAGATCACCGCCGCCGGCGAGACGACTTCGTTGGAGCTGACCGGTGGGCGCACCTGCGGTGTCGGCATACCCACGGCGGCATCCGAGATCGGCAAGACGGCGAGTTTCGGCGTTCGGCCGGAGGACCTGCAGATCACGACCGGCGACGATTTCCTCTTCGAGGGTACCGTCTCCATCGTCGAGGCGCTGGGCGAGGTGACGCTGCTCTATATCGACGGCCTCGTGCAGGGCGAGCCGATCATCGCCAAGATTCCCGGCATCCTCGACGTCAAGCGCGGCGACAAGGTTCGCTTCATCGCCGACAGGACCAAGCTGCATCTCTTCGACGCTGCCGGCAAGAGCTACCGCGCGGCCTGATTTGTCCCGTGGGCGGCAGGATTTTGCCCTGCCGCTCAACCCGATGTTAAGCGTTGGTGCCTAGTCTTTTTCCCGGAATTGATCATGCCGGGGGGCATCGGGCATATGCGTTTTCAGGATCAGGCGTCGCGCAGCAACTACCTGAACAAGGAAGAGTCCTTCATGTACGATCGGGAGAAGAGTTTCCCGATGGAGGACACCTGCAACGAGGCCCGCATCGAGTTCACCGAGAGCGGCGGCATCGTCAACCTCGTTTCGCGGCGCGGGGTGATCGTCAAGCTGTCGCGCAGCGGCGCGGTCCTCACCATGACCTCGAAGTTCCAGCTCCCGCGCAACTTCTATCTCGATATCGTCAGCGCCCGCATCCCGATGATCGGTTGCCTGACGCAGCGCGTCTATCCCAACGACGTGGTCGAGGCCCGCTTCCTGCGGCTCCTGTCCGACAAGGATCTTCAGCGCATCTTCGTCTACTCGACGCACCGGAACCATCAGGGCCGGACGCTGGATATCTATAGCTGATAGTTCAGGGATAGCCCCCCATCCGGTCTGCTGGATGAGAGGCTACGCGCCCGCTTACGCGAACAACACGCTCGCCCCGTGATCCGCCGGCCCGGCAATCGCGCGGAAGGGGGCGAAGAGTTCGCGGCCCATGCCGAATTCGTTGCCGGAAAGGTCGGCCGCCGCCTGCGGGCGGGCGGAAAATTCCGCGGCGTCCACCAGTACCTCGATCGTGCCATGCGTCGCGTCGAGGCGGATCGTGTCGCCGTTGCGGATGCGGCCGATGGGGCCGTTGTCCACCGCTTCGGGCGTGACGTGGATTGCGGCGGGCACCTTGCCGGAAGCGCCGGACATGCGGCCGTCCGTCAGGAGGGCGACTTTCTGGCCGCGATCCTGCAGGATGCCGAGCACGGTGGTCAGCTTGTGCAGTTCCGGCATGCCGTTCGACTTCGGCCCCTGGAAGCGCACGACGGCGATGAAATCGCCCGTCAGCTCGCCGTTCTTGAAGGCGACGTTGAGTTCCTGCTGGTCGTGGAAGACCTTGGCCGGCGCTTCGATGACATGGCGCTCCGGCTTGACGGCGGAGATCTTGATGACCGCGCTGCCGATATTGCCGGTCAGCATCTTCAGGCCGCCGGTCGGCTGGAAGGGGGTTTCGATATTGGCGAGCACCTTCGGGTCGTGGCTGACCTTCGGCGCGGGTTCGCGGTGGACCGCGCCGTTCTCGCCGAGCCGGGGATCGATCGTATAGGCCTGAAGGCCCTGGCCGTAGACGGTGCGCACGTCGTCATGCAGCATGCCGCCCTTCAGGAGTTCCTGGATGAGGAAGCCCATGCCGCCGGCCGCATGGAAATGGTTCACGTCGGCAAGGCCGTTGGGGTAGACGCGGGCGAGCAGCGGCACGACGTCGGAAAGGTCGGAAATGTCCTTCCATGTCAAAACGATGCCGGCGGCGCGCGCCATGGCGAGAAGATGCAGCGTGTGGTTGGTCGAGCCGCCCGTGGCGTGGAGGCCGACGACGCCGTTGACGATGGATCGCTCGTCGATCATCTCGCCGGCCGGGGTGAATTCGTTGCCCTGCGCGGTGATGGCCAGCGCCCGCTTGGCGGCTTCCTTCGTCAGCGCGTCGCGCAGCGGCGTGCCGGGATTGATGAAGGAGGCGCCGGGCATGTGGAAGCCCATGATCTCCATCAGCATCTGGTTGGAATTGGCGGTGCCGTAGAAGGTGCAGGTGCCGGGGCCGTGATAGGACTTGGACTCGGCTTCCAGCAGCTCGGCGCGGCCGGCCTTGCCTTCCGCATAGAGCTGGCGCACGCGGGCCTTCTCGTCGTTCGGCAGGCCCGAGGTCATGGGGCCTGCGGGAATGAAGACGGCCGGCAGGTGACCGAAGGTCAGCGCCGCGATGGTGAGGCCCGGCACGATCTTGTCGCAGACGCCGAGATAGACGACCGAATCGAACATGTTGTGCGACAGACCTACGCCCGCCGCCATGGCTATCAGGTCGCGCGAGAAGAGGGAAAGTTCCATGCCCGGCTGGCCCTGGGTGACGCCGTCGCACATGGCGGGCACACCGCCGGCCACCTGCGCCACGCCGCCGGCTTCCCGCGCGGCCTCGCGAATGAGGGCCGGATAGGTCTCGAACGGCTGGTGGGCCGAGAGCATGTCGTTATAGGAGGTGATGATGCCGAGGTTCGGGACGCGGTCGCCGGCGAGCGCGTCCTTCTCGGCGGGGGAACAGACGGCAAAGCCGTGCGCAAGGTTGCCGCAGGAGAGCACGCCGCGATGCACGCCCTTGGAGGCGGCGGCGCGCACGCGGTCCAGATAGGGCTGGCGGTGCGGCTTCGAACGTTCGACGATGCGGGCGGTGATGGCTTCGATGCGCTTGTCGGCGGACATGGGAGTTATCCTGACTTCCTCGATTGCATGTTTGCACGAAAAGGCGAGCGGGAAAGCTGCGCCATCCGCGGGTAAGCGGCGTCCTCGGACGCCAGTCATGTTCGGCTTCAGCCGGCTGGGCGCGCTAGGGCGCCCAGTAGATGTCGAGCGGCGTTGCCGCGCGCCGCAGAATGGCGCGGATCGGCATGTCTTCCTCCGGTCCGTCCGCTTGCGCGGCGGCAAGAACGTCCTTCTTGCCCTGTCCCTCGATATGCAGCACCAGAAGGCGGGCATCCTGAAGGCTGGCGAAGGTGAAGGTGAGGCGGGTTTCACCCGCGCCTTCCGCTTCCATGGTGATCACGCCGCGCGGCGTTGCGGCCGAGATCGCCTCGGCGAGCCGGTTGCCGCGCGGGAAGAACGAGGCCGTATGGCCATCCGTTCCCATGCCGAGGATCGCGACGTCGAAGGGATGGCCGAGGCTTGCGGCGTCGGCGGAAGCGATCTTCGCCGCCTCTTCCGCGCTGCCGGCATCCCGGTAGAGCGGCAGGAAGCCCGCGGCCTTCGCCTTGCCCTGCAACAGGTTGTCGGCGACGAGCAGGTGGTTCGAGCGCGGATTGTCCGCCGGCACGAAGCGCTCGTCGACGAGCGTCACCGTCACCTTGCTCCAGTCGATATCGCGGCTGGAAAGCGCCTTGAAGAAGGCCTTGGGCGTGGAACCGCCGGAGACCGCGATGGTCGCGCGGCCGCGCGCGGCGATGGCGTCCGAAAGCGTGGCGGAAACCTTGTCCGCCAGCCCCTCGGCCAATGCCGCGCCATCCTTGAATTCATGCATTTCAGCGCTCATCGGCCGTCCTTACGTTTCATGCCAGGTGCGGCCGTCGCGCTCGATGAGGGCGATGGCCTGGCTCGGGCCCCAGGTGCCGGCGGTGTAGCCCTGCGCCTGCTGGCCGGTCGCTTCCCAGGCCTTGAGGATCGGGTCGACCCAGCGCCATGCGGCTTCCACTTCGTCGCGGCGCATGAAGAGCGTCTGGTTGTTGCGGATGACGTCGAGCAGCAGGCGCTCGTAGGCGTCGGCATTGCGGGCGTCGAAGGCCTCGGCGAAGCTCATGTCGAGCGAGACATTGCGCAGGCGCATGCCGCCCGGACCCGGGTCCTTGATCATCAGCGACTGCTTGACGCCTTCGTCCGGCTGCAGGCGGATGATGAGCTGGTTGGCCTCGATGCGGCCCGCCGAAGGATCGAAGATCGAATGCGGGATCGGCTTGAAGGTGATGACGATTTCCGACATGCGCGCGGCAAGGCGCTTGCCCGTGCGGATGTAGAAGGGCACGCCTGCCCAGCGCCAGTTGCCGATCTCGGCCTTGACGGCGACGAAGGTCTCCGTGTTGGAAACGCCGCCTTCCAGCTCTTCGAGGTAACCCTTGACCGGGCCGCCCGCCGAAGCGCCGGCGCGGTACTGGCCGCGCACGGTGAGGCGCTCGACATTGTACTGGTCGATGGGCTTCAGGGCGCGCAGCACTTTCAGCTTCTCGTCGCGCACGGCCTCGGCATCCATGGAGGAGGGCACTTCCATCGCCACGAGGCAGAGAAGCTGGAGAATGTGGTTCTGCACCATGTCGCGCAGCGCGCCCGCCTTGTCGTAGTAGCCGGCGCGGCTTTCGAGGCCGACCGATTCGGCGACGGTGATCTGCACATGGTCGATATGGGCGGAGTTCCACAGCGGCTCGTAGAGCGCGTTGGCGAAGCGCAGCGCCATCAGGTTCTGCACCGTCTCCTTGCCGAGATAGTGGTCGATGCGGAAGATCTGCTCTTCGTGGAAGACCTTGCCGATCGTGTTGTTCAGTTCGTTGGCGGAGGCAAGATCGCGGCCGATCGGCTTTTCGACGACGATGCGCGTCTGCCTGGTGATCAGCTTGTGGTCGCGGATCTTCTCCGAGATGTCGCCGAAGATGGCGGGCGCGACGGCCAGATAGAAGGCGCGCACGCGGTCCTTGCCTTCGTCCAGCAGGGTTTTCAGCTTGTCCCAGCCCTGATCGGACTTGGCGTCGACCGCCACATAGAACAGCCGGTCGCAGAAGGTCTTGACCTGCGCGTCGTCGAATTCCTCGGCCTTCAGGTGCTCCTTCAGCGCATCGACCGCGAACTTGCGGTATTCCTCGTCCGTGAAGGCGGTACGCGACGCGCCGATGATGCGCGTCGGGTCCGAAAGCTGGCCGGCGAGCTGCCGGTGGTAGAGGGCCGGAAGGAGCTTGCGTTCCGCAAGGTCGCCGGTTCCGCCGAAGACGACATAGTCGAAAGGCTCAACGGGAATGATCTGGCTGCTCATCGGATATCTCGATCTCGTTCTGTTGGCTTGTGTTATAATCTAATCGATTTAAAAACACCAGCATGCAACGCAACAAAATCGGTTTTTCCATGTCGGTCAGAGCCGGTCGCGCATCGCATACCATGTCATGGCGAGGAAGAGGAGCGGCGAGCGGAAGCGCGCACCACCCGGGAAGGCCGGGATTTTCAGGGCCTTCAACAGGTCGAGCTGGCTGCCGCCGCCGGTCACCTCGTCCGCATAGAGCTTGCCGCAATAGTTCGACAGCATCACGCCATGGCCGGAATAGCCGCCGATGGTGGTAATGCCGGGCAGGACCTCGCGCACATAGGGCTTGCGCGGCATGGTGATGCCGACCGAACCGCCCCAGGCATGGGTCAGCTCGATGCCCTTCAGTTCCGGATAGACCTCTTCGATCTGCCGGCGGATGGGCGGCGTCATGTCGTCGAGATTTTCGGAGTAGGCCTCGCGCCCGCCGAAGAGCAGCCGGCCGTCGCGGGTCTTGCGGAAATAGCGCACGACGAACCGCGTGTCGGCGATGGCCTCGCCGCCGGGAATGACGGACGGGAACTTGTCGAGCGGCACGGTCGCGCCGATGAACGAGCGGATCGGCATGACATGCGCCGCCGTCTTCGGCTCGAGGTCGCCGATATAGGCGTTGCAGGCGATCAGCGCCTTGTCGGCGCGGATGGTGCCCTTGGCGGTGGTGATGACCGCCTTGCCGCCCGCCCGCTCGATCTTCAGGGCAGGGGTCTTTTCGTGCAGGCTGGCGCCCGCTTCCCGCGCGGCGCGCGCGACGCCGACCAGAAGCTTCATCGGGTGGATATGGCCGGTGCCGGTGTCGCGCAAGCCGAAGAAGAAGCGCTTCGAGCCGACCCGTTCCTCCGTCTCCGCCCGGTCCATATAGGTCATGTGCGGATAGTTGTAGCGCGTCGCGGCGATTTCGACGTGATCGCGGAAATCCTTCTCGTAGCTCGCCTTGTGGCTGACATTGAGCTGGCCGGCCACATAGTCGATATCGAGGTTCTGTGAAGCAGCGAAATCGTGGATATGGCGTTTGGCGTCCTCGGCCATGTCGAACAGGGCCCTGGCGCGCTCGAAGCCGAGTTCGGCCTCCAGCTCCTCCGCCTCGGCGCGCTGGCCGGTGCCGAGCTGGCCGCCGTTGCGGCCGGACGCGCCGTCGCCGAAGCGATGCGCCTCGATGAGCGTGACGCGCACGCCCTTCTTCGCAAGATTGTAGGCGGCCTGCAGGCCGGTGAAGCCACCGCCGACAATGGCGACATCGGTCTCGACGGAGCCGTCGAGGGGGGCATATTCGGGACGCTCGCCGACGCTCGCCTCATACCAGGAGACGCCGGGGGAAATCGGGCTTTGCCAGGGCATTGCACACACTCGCATTCAGGAGGGTGCGGCGGCGCGCCGGGGCGCCGCCGCTCTCTGGGTCTGGTCTCTTGCAGCGGCCCGGACCGCCGGCCGCTCAGACGTTGAGCAGCAGGAACTCGCGTTCCCAGGGGCTGATCACCTGCATGAAGGTCTCGAACTCGCCCCGCTTGACGCCGGCATAGAGGCCGATGAATTCGGCGCTCAGCACGTCGGCCAGCGTGGGATCGGATTCGAGCAGCGACACGGCTTCCAGCAGGCCGCGCGGCAGGTCGATGGATCCTTCGTTGGCGGTGTCCTCCGTCGGTGCGGTCGGCTCGATCTGGTTCATGATGCCGAGCAGGCCGCAGCCGAGCGAGGCCGCGAGCGCGAGATACGGGTTGGCGTCCGAGCCGGGCAGGCGGTTTTCGACGCGCCGGGCCGCCGCGTCCGACACCGGCACGCGGAAGGCCGTCGTGCGGTTGTCGTAGCCCCAGGCATTGTTCACCGGCGCCGACATGTCGGGCGTCAGGCGGCGATAGGAGTTCACATAGGGCGCCATCATCACCAGCGTCTTCGGCACATAGGCCTGCATGCCGCCGATGAAGTGGAAGAACTCCTTCGAAGCCGATCCATCCGGATTGGAGAAGACGTTCTTGCCGGTGCCGATCTCCACCACCGACTGGTGGATATGCATGGCCGACCCCGCCTGTCCCTGCATGGGCTTGGCCATGAAGGTGGCGTAGATGCCGTGCTTCAGCGCCGCCTCGCGGATCGTGCGCTTGAACAGGAACACCTGGTCGGCAAGCTCGATGGGATCGCCGTGGCGCAGGTTGATTTCGAGCTGCGCCGGCCCCTCCTCGTGGATCAGGGTGTCGATCTCGAGGCCCTGCCGTTCGGAGAAGTGGTAGATGTCGTCGATCAGCTCGTCGAACTCGTTGATGCCGGCGATGGAATAGCCCTGTCCGCCCTGGATGGCGCGGCCGGAGCGGCCCTTCGGCGGATGCAGCGGATAGTCCGGGTCGTCGTTGACGGCGACGAGATAGAATTCGATCTCGGGCGCGACGACCGGCTTCCAGCCGCGGTCGCTATACATCTTCACGACGTTCTTCAGCACGTTGCGCGGCGTATAGGGCACGTTCTCGCCGGTCGAGCCGACGATATCGCAGATGACCTGCGCGGTCGGATCGGTTTCCCACGGCACGACGGAGAGCGTGGACAGGTCCGGCACGAGCTTCAGGTCGCTGTCGCGCGGCTCATAGCGGAAATTGCCGGTCTCTTCCGGGTAGTCGCCGGAAATCGTGTGGCGGTAGAGCGCGGAGGGCAGCGCCAGCGACGTGTTCGAGGTGAATTTCGAAGACGGCATCATCTTCCCGCGCGGCACTCCTGCGAGGTCGGGCGTGATGCATTCTATATCCTCGATGCCGCGGGCGCGAAGCCAGTCTGCGGCGTCCTTCCAGGTCTTTACCCCGCGCGGCACGCTGATGGCGGGAGGGATTTTCGTGGAGCGTGCGGCCTTTTCGATGGTGGGAGTAACGACTTTCTTTTTGGACGGCATGAGGCACCGGGTTTGGTTGACGATGTACCATCATAGCTGGTGTTTTAGCCTTTGCTAGCTCCCCCCGGGGGGTAGAAAGCGCGATTTTTCCAGGAATTTACGCATGGCGTGGCAGTTGACTTTCGCCCGGTAAGACCGAAAGGAAAGCGAAACGGGGAACGGTTACGTGGCGGAACGGCGGGACGTCGTCATCATTGGAGCGGGCGCGGCGGGCATGATGTGCGCCATCGAGGCGGGGCGGCGCGGCCGGCGCGCGCTGGTGCTCGACCATGCCCGCGCGCCGGGCGAGAAAATCCGCATTTCCGGCGGCGGCCGCTGCAATTTCACCAACATCCATGCCGGACCGAAGAACTTCCTCTCGGTCAATCCGCATTTCTGCAAGTCGGCGCTGGCGCGCTATACGCCGCGCGATTTCCTCGACCTCGTCGAGCGTCACCGCATCCCCTGGCACGAGAAGACGCTGGGCCAGCTCTTCTGCGACAACTCGGCGAAGGATATCATCGCCATGCTGCTGGCGGAGATGAAGGCGGTTGGCGCGGAACTGCGTCTTTCCACGTCGATCGGCGCCGTCGAGCATGATGGCGCGTCCTTCCGCATCGTCACGGAAAACGGCACCGTGGAGGCGGCCTCGCTGGTGATGGCGACCGGCGGCAAGTCGATCCCGAAAATGGGCGCGACCGGCTTTGCCTATCGCATCGCCGAGCAGTTCGGCCTGCCTGTCGTGGAAACGCGGGCGGGCCTCGTGCCCCTCATGCTCGATCCGGCGACGCTTGCCGCCCATGAAGGCCTGCCGGGCGTTGCCGTCGACGTCATCGCCCGGCACGGCAAGACGGAATTCCGCGAGGCGGCGCTGTTCACTCATCGCGGCCTCAGCGGCCCCGCCATCCTGCAGATCTCGTCCTATTGGCGCGAAGGCGAGGAGATCGCGCTCGCCCTCTGCCCCGACGTCGATTTCGCAGACGTTATCGCCGCCGCGCGACGGCAGAACGGCCGGCAGGCGGTGCAGACCGTGCTGGCCGAGCACATGCCGAAGAAGCTTGCGCAGCTCTTCGTTACCGAACTCGGCATCGACGGGCCGTTGGCCGAGCAGCCGGGCAAGCGCATCGACGCGCTGCTCCAGCGCCTCAAGGGCTGGCGGTTGCGCCCGCCCACCTCGGAAGGATACCGCACGGCGGAAGTCACCCTCGGCGGCGTCGATACGGCCGCGCTGGATTCGCGCAGCATGGCGGCGAAAACGGTGCCGGGCCTCTATTTCATCGGCGAGGCGGTGGACGTGACGGGCTGGCTCGGCGGCTATAATTTCCAGTGGGCCTGGGCCTCGGGCCATGCGGCGGGGCAGGAAGCCTGAGATTCGCGCAGGTCTTTACCGTCCTTTAACATCTTGCGGCGGATGCTCGGGCAATGTCGGCGTTTCCTCTTCCTGCGGGGAGGGGAACAACATGATGTGGGCCGGCTGGCCGGATCATCCGGGTTACCTGTTTTGCGTAACGGAGTATCGCCGCATGCCTCAAGCAAACCGCCCCGCCCGCGCCATAGCCATCGCCGCCGCCGAGGAAAGCCGCCGCCGCCTGTTCGCCATCGGCGTCAACTGCGCGCTCGCCGCCAGCCTTGCCGCGCTGCTCGCCTTTCTCGCGCTCTGACGCCGCCCGATAGCTACAAATCGGTTTAAGCGGTGATGGAATTTTAAAGATTGCCGCCGAATATCGCCCGATAGGGTTCCGGATGCCGCGTCGTCCCGCGGGATGGCGTGCGGCTGGCAATGATTGCTCCCCCGGATGCGCGGCATTGCGGCCGCATGAAAGTCGGTAATCCGGCGTCCGAATCCTGGGGAGGCCCTGAAAGGGCAGGGGTGGAGCACGCCGACAACGGATGTCCCGCCAATGTTCATTGATAAGATTCTCGCCCGCTTCAAGATCCAGACCAAGGTTCTGGTCTTCATCCTGCCCTTCGTTCTCAGCATCTGCGCCGTGGGCTTCACCGGGCTTTATGCCTCCGGCCTGCTGCAGGGCCGCATGGAGATTTCCAACAGCGTTCTCCAGTCGCTGAGCGGCTTCAAGGATGTCTATGCGGGCATGAACCGCTTCCTGCAGGACACGACCGAAGCCAATCGCGATGCCGTCCACGAGCGCCTGACGGCGCAGGGCGAGGTTCTGCGGGCCACGATGGACAGCCTGGCGCCCGATGCCGACCGGTCGAAGCTGATCGATGCCGAGGCGCAGACCAAGGATATCCAGGCGCGCATGGACGGTCTCTGGACGCTCTATGTCAACGAGCTCGCCCTGCACGAGACCATGACGAAGAACCTCAACACGCTTTCCAGCGAACAGATGAAAATCCTCGACGAGGCGACGAAGCTCCAGCGCTCGGTGCGGCAGAACGAGAATGCCGCCAAGATCATGCTGCGCGAGGCCGACCGCCTGACCGCCGCCGCCAAGTTCTTCGGCGATTTACTCTCCGAGTTCAGCCGGGGCGCGACGCCCGAGGAGCAGTTGAAGGTCGTCCGGGAGCGCTACCCGCTCTTCAGCAAGACCGAGCGCTCCATCTCGATGATCCTGCCGAAGAACCAGACGGTCGTCTTGATCACCATCCGCAACACGATCGACGAACTGGGCGCGCTGCTCAAGTCGACCGATCCGGCAAGCGTCACCGTGCCGGAAATCGCCCGCCGCGTGAACCGCTTCCGCCAGGTCACCATCCAGCTTCAGGGCGCTGCCGCCGCGAAGATGCGCGAGGCGACCCGCACCTTCAACGAGCTGGACACGCCGATCATCAAGTCGGAAGCGGTACTCGGCTCCACCCGCAAGCTCGTCTCCTCCATCGACGATATCGAGGTCGCCGCCGCGCGCTTCCTCGGCGAGACCTCGCAGGAGAACCGCGTTAAGCTCACCGGCAATCTCGCCATCATGCGCATCGACATGAACGGCCTGCGCGGCGCTGCCAGTGACCAGCCGTTCTTCGCCACCGTGGACAAGACGCTGCCGGCATTGCTGGAGCGCATCGAGGCCGACAGCGCCGAGCTCGTGAAGATCAGCACCGAGCGCGCCGCCCAGTTCGAGGCCGCCGGCCAGTCGATCGACACGATCTGGAACCTGCTCAGCCAGTTCGCCGAGGAGCAGAAGACCAGCGCCGGCACCGAGCGTGAGAAGGCCAACCAGGTCTCGGTCCTCGCGACCGTCGCGGGTGCGGCCATCGCCGTTCTCGCGGGCATTGCCCTCGTGCTGACGCTGAAGGGGCCGATCGGCCAGATCACCGGCGCGATGCGCCGCCTTGCCGACGGCTTCCTCGACACCGGCATTTCCGGCGAAGGCCGCGCCGACGAAATCGGCGACATGGCCCGCGCCCTCGGCGTCTTCAAGGAGAATGCCCTGTCGAAGATCCGCATCGAGGCGGAAAGCGAACAGCAGCGCGCGGCGGCCGAAGCCGAGCGCGCCCGTAACGATGCCGAGAAGCAGTCCCTCGACCGCGATATCGACTTCGCCGTGAACGCGCTTGCCGCCGGTCTCGGCCGTCTGGCGCAGGGCGACCTGTCGCGCCAGATCGAGACGCCCTTCACCGGCCGTCTCGAACAGCTTCGCCGGGACTTCAACGTCTCGCTGGAGCGCCTGCACGACACGCTCGGCCAGATCCGTACCAATGCGATGTCGATCCAGCGCAGCGGCTCGGACATGCTGCAGTCGGCCGATGCGCTGTCCAAGCGCACCGAGGCGCAGGCCTCTTCGCTGGAAGAGACCGCCGCCGCCGTCGAGCAGATCACGGTCACGGTTCGCTCCTCCGCCGAGCGGGCGCATGAGGCGAACACCGTCGTCGGCACGACGAAGCGCAGCGCCGACAGTTCCGCCGCCGTCGTCAACAACGCGATTGCCGCCATGGGCCGCATCGAGGGGGCTTCGCGCCAGATCGAGCAGATCATCGAGGTGATCGACGACATCGCCTTCCAGACCAACCTGCTCGCCCTCAATGCCGGCATCGAGGCCGCCCGCGCCGGGGAAGCCGGCAAGGGCTTCGCGGTGGTGGCGCAGGAGGTGCGCGAGCTTGCCCAGCGCTCGGCGCAGGCGGCGAAGGAGATCAAGGGCCTTATCGAGAAATCGACACAGGAGGTCAGCGCCGGCTCGCATCTGGTGCAGGAGACCGGCGCGGTACTCGCCTCGATCAGCCAGCAGATCGTCACCGTCAGCCAGCATGTGGACATGATGGCGACTGCCAGCCGCGACCAGGCGACGGCGCTGCAGGAGGTCAACGGCTCCGTCAACCAGATGGACCAGATGACCCAGCAGAACGCCTCGATGGTGGACCTGACGACGGCCGCCAGCCGCAAGCTTGCCGGCGACGCCGACACGTTGATGATGCTGGTCGAGCAGTTCCGCCTGGAGGCGGACGGGCAGAGCCTTCACCGCGCGGCCTGATTTCCGCCGCTTCAATGGAACGATAGCCCCCGGTGCGCGGAAAACGCGCCGGGGGTTTTGCGTGACCGGCGATGCCCCGGTCACAGCCGGATCGCGGTTTCCTCTTTTGCCGTGCGCATGACCACCATGGTGAAGAACCGGGCGACGTTGTGCTGGTCGCTGAAGAGCCTGTCGCAGAGGACGACATATTCCTCCATGTCGCGCAGGCGCAGCATCAGGATGACATCGGTCTCGCCGGTGACGGCATAGGCGTGTGACACGGCATCCTCCGCGACGGCGACGTCGAGGAAGCGGCGCATGTGCTGTTCGCCGTGCAGCTTCAGTTCCACGGTGACCAGAGCCTTGATCATGCGCTCGGCCTTGGCCGGATTGAGGATCGCGACGATGCGGTCGATGACGCCGGATTTGCGCAGCCGCTGCGTGCGGCGCAGGCAACTCGAGGGCGACAGGCCCACCTCGTCCGCCATGTCGACATTGGTGCGCGATGCGTCGCGCTGCAGGAGGTTTAGCAGTTTCCGGTCGATCCGATCCATGACGACAGCATAGGCGCCGCTGCCATATTTGCAATAAAATTGCATTGTTCTGCAATCTTTGACCGAAACTGCGAAGCGACCCGGGTTAGGAAAATCCAGCCAACGAAGGGAGCCTCAGATGCCGTTCTTCACCACCGCCCTGCAGAAAACCCGGGAAACCCTCGATGTGTACTGGGTGCTTGTCCGTATCACCGTGCCCATCGCGCTTGCGACGGAGCTTCTGGCGCGCCTCGGCGCGATCAAGGCCATAACGCCTGTTTTCGCGCCGTTCATGAACCTCGTCGGGCTTCCCCCGGAGCTGGGGCTGGCGTGGCTGACGGGCATGCTCATCGGCATCTGGGGCGCCGTGCCGCTGCTCTTCACGCTCGTGCCCGTCTCCTCGCTCAGCGTGGCGGACGTCACGATCTTCTCCGCGCTCATCCTGTTCGGCCACGCCCTTCCCATCGAGCAGAAGATCATCCAGCAGGCCGGCCCGGGCATTGTCGTCTCGACCGTGCTGCGCTTTGCCGGCGGCCTGCTGTTCGCCTTCCTGCTGCATCAGGTCTTTTCGGCCACGGGCTGGCTGTCCGCGCCGGTCGCGCCGGCCTGGATCCCGATCAGCGCGACGCCCGACTGGCTGGAATATCTTCGCGGTCTTGCGGAAACCATGCTCTGGATGCTCGTCATTCTCGTCGTCCTCTCCTGGGGCCTCGAAATCCTCAAGGTGACGGGCATTCTGGGCCTGCTGATGAAGGCTCTCTCGCCGGTGCTGCGGCTGGCCGGTATCCGGGGCGAGGCGGAGCACCTCACCGCCGTCGGCTTGTTTCTCGGCATCTCCTATGGCGCGGGCCTGCTGATCCGCGAGGCGCAGTCGGGCGCGGTGTCGCCGCGGCAGATCTTCCTGTCCTGCGTCTTCATGGGCTTCGCGCATAGCGTGATCGAGGATACGCTGATCGTTCTCGCCCTCGGCGCGGATATTTATAGCGTGCTCGTCGCGCGGGTCGTCTTCGCTGTTGTCGCTACGGCCGTCATCGCCGCCGTGCTGGGCAATCTCTCTGACCGCACGTTCTTCACGCGGATGTTCCGGCCGAGCATCGTCAAGGCGGAAGGCTGACGCGCGAGCGCTCCGCTGAACGAAAAATCCCCGGCGCAGGGAACGCCGGGGATTTTCCTTGACTGGACTATGCCTTGATCAGCCGCGACCCTGCGTCACGATGACCGGGATCAGCAGGTCGCCCCAGTTGCCCTCTCCGCCATGGTGGCGGGCGGAGCGGACGAGCTCCACCGAGACGCCGGCCTCGACCGCCTTCATGACGGACTGGTTGAGGCGGTGCAGGTCGTTGGCGACCATGCGGATCATGGCCTGCTGGTCGGGGGTCATGGCGGAAGCCTGTTCTTCGGCTCGTTCCTTGACGCGGGTCTGGACTGTCATGGCATTTCTCCTCTTATAACGGGGTTCTTGAAGGTTGACGTTCAGGGTTATTCGGCGGCCGGGCGGAACTGTTCGTGCTCGGTCGATTCATGCATGGCGGTCGTCGAGGACTGGCCGCCGGTGATGGCCATGGAGACGGCATCGAAATAGCCGGTGCCGACTTCGCGCTGGTGCTTGGTCGCGGTGTAGCCGTTGATCTCGGCGGCGAATTCCGCTTCCTGCAGCTCCGAATAGGCGGCCATCTGGCGTTCCTTGTAGCCACGGGCCAGCTCGAACATGCCGAAGTTGAGCTGGTGGAAGCCGGCGAGTGTGATGAACTGGAACTTGTAGCCCATCGCCCCCAGCTCACGCTGGAACTTGGCGATCGTCGCGTCGTCGAGGTTCTTCTTCCAGTTGAACGACGGCGAGCAATTGTAGGCGAGCAGCTTGCCGGGATGGGCCTTGTGGACCGCTTCTGCGAACTTGCGGGCCTGTTCGAGGTCCGGCTTGCCGGTCTCCATCCAGATCAGGTCGCAATGCGGCGCATAGGAGATGGCGCGGGCAATGCACGGCTCGATGCCGTTCTTGACCTGGTAGAAGCCCTCGACCGTGCGGCCCTTGTCCTTGTCGACGAAGGGCTGGTCGCGCTCGTCGATATCGGAGGTCAGGAGCTTGGCGGCCTCGGCGTCCGTGCGGGCGACGATCAGCGTCGGCACGCCCATGACGTCGGCGGCAAGGCGCGCGGCATCGAGGTTGCGGATATGGGCGGCGGTCGGGATGAGAACCTTGCCGCCGAGATGGCCGCACTTCTTTTCAGAGGCGAGCTGGTCTTCGAAGTGGACGCCGGCCGCGCCCGCCTCGATGAAGGCCTTCATGATCTCGAAGGCGTTGAGCGGGCCGCCGAAGCCGGCTTCCGCATCGGCGACGATGGGGGCGAACCAGGTGTCGACCGAAAGGCCGTTGCCTTCCGCCGTCTCTATCTGGTCGGCGCGCTGCAGCGTGCGGTTGATGCGCTTGGCAAGCTCCGGCGCGGCGTTTGCCGGATAGAGCGACTGGTCGGGATACATGGCGGACGCCGTGTTGGCGTCGGCGGCGACCTGCCAGCCGGAAAGGTAGATCGCCTTCAGGCCGGCGCGGACCATCTGCATGGCCTGGTTGCCCGAGAGCGCGCCGAGCGCATTGACGAAATCTTCCTCGTGGATGAGCTTCCAAAGGCGGTTCGCGCCGTTCTCGGCCAGCGTGTGGCGGATCTGGACCGAGCCGCGCAGCTTCTCGACCGTCTCGGCCGTGTAGGGACGTTCGATACCGTCGAAACGGCCCTTCGGTGCGCTCGGAACGAGATTGTAAAAGTCGGTCATAGTATCCTCCAATGCGATGTCTCGGGATCGGGATGGTGCTGTCTTGCTGCCCGATTTCATGTGACAGTATTTACATCGCACCGCACAATAGGGCGAGAGAAAACCGTAAAATCAGCACTGTAATCGGGTAATGATGTCTTGTCTTTGACAGGATCGGTCTGTAAAAAAGTAAAATCTGTAAAATTGACTGGCGACCCGGTCGTGTAAAGGATTTGACATATGGCGGAGAACAAGATCTTTGCCGGCCCGAAGGTCCGGCGTATCCGCAACACGCTGGGCCTTACCCAGACGGCGATGGCCGAGGGCCTTTCGATCTCGCCGTCCTATCTCAACCTCATCGAGCGCAACCAGCGGCCGCTGACGGTGCAGCTCCTCCTGCGCCTCGCCTCCGTCTACAAGGTGGACCTCGACGAGTTGCAGGGCGAAAGCGCCGGCAATGCGCGCCAGCTCCGCGAGGTCTTCGCCGATCCGCTGCTGGCCGGCGAACTGCCGGGCGACCACGAGCTGGTGGAGATCGCCGACGCCGCGCCGAATGTCGCCAGCGGCATCCTCAAGCTCTACCGCGCTTACCGCGAACAGGCCGCGCGCCTCACCGACCTTGCCGATCTTCTCGCCCGCGAGGGCCATGCCACGACGCTTTCCGGCGCGCTGCTGCCGATGGACGAGGTGCGCGACAAGCTGGAGGGGCGGCCCAACTACTTCGCCGCCATCGACGAGGCGGCCGAGCGTTTCCACGCCGCGCTCGCGCCGGGCGACGATCTGGCAAGCGCCCTCAAGGCCTGGCTGCGCAAGGAGCACGGCGTCGTCGTGCGCCTGCTGCCCGTCCACACCATGCCGAACCTGCGCCGCCGCTTCGACCGGCACTCCATGCGCCTCTTCCTGTCGGAGCGCCTGTCGCCCTTCGATCAGGTGCGCGAGATCGCCATGGAGACGGTGCAGCTCGCCTTGCAGGACGAAATCTTCGCCGAGCTCGACCTGCTCGCTTTGTCGACGGCCGAGGCGCGGCGCATCGCCCGCTTCGAGCTGGCGCGCTACGCCGCCCATGCCCTGATGATGCCCTACGAGGCCTTTCATTCGACGGCGCAGCGCGCGCGCTACGATATCGACGTGCTGCGCGCCCGCTTTTCCGTCTCCTTCGAGCAGGCGGCGAACCGGCTGACCATGCTCCAGCGTCCCGGCAAGGCGGGCGTGCCCTTCTTCCTGCTGGAGATCGACAATGCCGGCAATCGTTTCCGGCGGGCGGGCGCGCAGGGCTTTCCGCAGGCGCGGTTCGGCGGCGGCTGTCCCAAGCTCGGCGTGCA
Organism: Shinella zoogloeoides; assembly: GCF_020883495.1. Taxonomy (NCBI): domain Bacteria; kingdom Pseudomonadati; phylum Pseudomonadota; class Alphaproteobacteria; order Hyphomicrobiales; family Rhizobiaceae; genus Shinella; species Shinella zoogloeoides. The sequence goes on from NZ_CP086610.1 coordinate 441,365, forward strand.
CTCCGCCTTTTCCCAGCCGGGCCAGATACTCGTCGACCGGGTGGAAATGCCGGACGGCGCCGCCTTCCTGACGGTCTCGCGCACGCTGGAGGGGCCGCAGGGCGTCTTTGCCGAGCGGGTGCGGCGCACCGCGCTGCTTGTCGGCTGCGATGCCGCCCATGCGGAGGAGACGGTTTACGGCGAAGCGGTGCGGCGCGATGCGGCGGTCGCCGTCGGCACGGCCTGCCGGCTGTGCGAGCGGCAGGGCTGTCTGGCGCGGGCCGAGCCGCCCGTCACACGGCCCCTCGGCCTGGACGAAATGGTCGCCGGCCTCAGCCTTTTCGACTTCCAGTAAATTTCTGCTTGCTTTCCGTCCGCGATAGGGCTTCAAATATGATAGGAATGGGAACAATGTGATATAAAAATTCAGCCTCCATTTGCGTCGAATGCCGCTTGTCGCCTCTCGAAAAACAACCATAATCGGCGGCGGTTCTTCATGCGAACGCAGAGGCCCGCGAAAGAAACTGGGAGAAAAATCAATGATAAGACGTGCTCTTTTGGCGACGGCGGCAATGGCTGCGATGTTTGTGGCGGGCGGTGCGCTCGCGCAGGAAAAGGTCGTCAACGTCTACAACTGGTCGGATTATATCGACGCATCGATCATCGACGACTTCACCAAGGAAACGGGCATCAAGGTCGTCTACGACGTCTACGATTCGAACGAGATCCTGGAAACGAAGCTGCTGGCCGGCGGCACCGGCTATGACGTCGTCGTGCCCACCAACACCTTCCTGCAGCGCCAGATCGCGGCGGGCGTCTACCAGAAGCTCGACAAGTCCAAGCTGCCGAACCTCAAGAACATGTGGGACATGGTGAGCGAACGCATGCAGCCGTTCGATCCCGGCAACGAATATTCGATCAACTACATGTGGGGCACGATCGGCATCGGCTTCAACCGGGCCAAGATCAAGGAAGCGCTCGGCACGGACCAGATCGATAGCTGGAGCGTGATCTTCGATCCGGCCAATGCCGAGAAGCTCAAGGATTGCGGCATCAACATGCTGGATTCGCCGACCGACATCATCCCGGTCACGCTCGCCTATCTCGGCCTCAACCCGGACAGCCACGATCCGGCGGATATCGCCAAGGCCGAGGAAGCCCTGCAGAAGATCCGGCCCTTCGTGCGCAAGTTCCACTCGTCGGAATTCATCAACGGCCTTGCCAACGGCGACATCTGCATCGCCATCGGCTGGTCCGGCGATATCTTCCAGGGCCGCGACCGCGCGGAAGAGGCCGGCAACGGCGTCGAGGTCGGCTACTTCATCCCGAAGGAAGGCACGCAGATGTGGTTCGACCAGATGGCGATCCCCGCCGACGCGCCGCATGTCGACGAGGCCCATGCCTTCCTCGACTACATCATGCGCCCGGAAGTGATCGCCAAGGCGTCGACCTATATCCACTACGCCAACGGCAACAAGGCCGCGCAGGCGGTGATGCCGGAAGAGATCATCAAGGACACGACGATCTATCCGGATGAGGCGACGCTGAAGAAGCTCTTCACCAACACGACGCTGGACGCCAAGACCCAGCGCCTGTTCACCCGCACCTGGACCAAGATCGTGACCGGCCAGTAACCGGCCCGACCCGAATTGCCCGGAAGCCTCTTCCGGGCAATTTCAATTTGACTGCCAGAAAAAGCCAGAAAAAGAGAGTTGGGGACAGGCAATGAAATCTCTCGGCAATATCCGTCGCTCCTTCGCGCCGTGGACGGATCCGGACGCAAAACCGTTCATCACCTTCCGAAACGTCACGAAGCGGTTCGGCGATTTCACCGCCGTCGACGACCTCACCCTCAACATCTATCACCGCGAGTTCTTCGCCCTGCTCGGTGCCTCGGGCTGCGGCAAGTCCACGCTCCTGCGCATGCTGGCCGGCTTCGAGCGGCCGACCTCCGGCGAGATCATCCTCGACGGCCAGGACATCGCCGGCATCCCGCCCTACAAGCGGCCGGTCAACATGATGTTCCAGTCCTATGCGCTCTTCCCGCACATGACGGTGGAGAGCAATATCGGCTTCGGCCTCCGGCAGGACGGCATGCCGAAGAACGAGATCGCCGAGCGCGTCGCCCAGATGCTGAAGCTGGTGAAGCTCGAGAAATTCGCCAAGCGCAAGCCGCACCAGCTTTCCGGCGGCCAGCGCCAGCGCGTGGCGCTCGCCCGCTCGCTCGCCAAGCGCCCCAAGGTGCTGCTGCTCGACGAGCCGCTCGGCGCGCTCGACAAGAAGCTGCGCGAGGAAACCCAGTTCGAGCTGATGGACCTGCAGCAGGACCTCGGTCTCACCTTCGTCGTCGTCACGCACGACCAGGAGGAGGCGATGACCATGGCCGACCGCATCGCGGTCATGAGCCACGGCAAGGTCATCCAGGTCGCCACCCCGGCGGAAATCTACGAAGCGCCGAACTCCCGCTTCGTGGCGGATTTCATCGGCGACGTGAACATTCTCGACGGCAAGGTCTCGGCGAGCGGCAACGGCCGCATCGAGCTTGCCGCCAGCGACGGCTTCACCATCCGCACGGCAGCCGCCGACGCTCCTGCGGCGGGCAGCGCGGCGGGCTTTGCGATCCGCCCGGAAAAGCTGAAAGTATCGCGCGCCGCGCCGACGGACGCCACGGTCAATGCGGCCCAGGGGGAAATCTGGGATATCGGCTATCTCGGCGACATGACGGTGTTCTACGTCAAGCTCGACAGCGGCAAGGTCGTCAAAGCCTCCATGCTGAACGCGCAGCGCGAGGTGGAGAACCCGATCGCCTACGATGAAAAAGTCTGGGTCTCCTTCGGCGAAACGGCCGGCGTCGTCTTGAAGGATTGATCGATGAACAAGCTCGGCTCCGCCATCTTCAGCCGCCTCGTCATCATCATTCCCTATGCCTGGCTGCTGTTCTTCTTCCTCATCCCCTTCTTCATCGTCTTCCGCATCTCGCTGTCCACCACCGCCATCGCCCAGCCGCCCTATGAGCCGGTGTTCTCGCTGGCGGATGGCCTTTCTGGCCTGTGGGGCAAGATCAGCCAGCTCCATTTCGACAATTTCATCTGGCTGACCGAAGACGCGCTCTATCTCAACGCCTATCTGTCTAGCCTCTGGATCGCCGGCGTCTCCACGCTGATAACGCTGCTGATCGGCTATCCCATCGCCTATGGCATGGCGCAGGCGCCGCGCACGCTGCGCCCGACGCTGCTGATGCTCGTCATCCTGCCGTTCTGGACGAGCTTCCTCATCCGCGTCTATGCCTGGATCGCGATCCTGAAGCCCGAAGGGCTGCTCAACCAGTTCCTCATCGGCACCGGCATTATCGACCAGCCGCTGATCATCATGAACACCAACTGGGCGATCTATATCGGCATCGTCTATTCCTATCTGCCCTTCATGGTGCTGCCGCTCTATTCGGCGCTGGAGAAGATGGACCACACGCTGATCGAGGCCGCGCAGGATCTCGGCTGCCCGCAGATGTCGGCCTTCTGGAAGATCACCTTCCCGCTCTCCATTCCGGGCGTCGTGGCGGGCTGCATGCTCGTCTTCATTCCGGCGGTCGGCGAGTTCGTCATTCCCGACCTTCTCGGCGGGTCGCAGACGCTGATGATCGGCAAGACGCTGTGGAACGAATTCAACGCCAACCGCGACTGGCCGGTTTCCGCCGCCGTCGCAACCATCCTGCTCCTCATCCTGGTCGTGCCCATCGTGTTCTTCCAGAATGCGCAGGCCAAGGCCGAAGAGCAGGGAAGGTAAGCCCATGAACACCTGGTCCCGTTTCAACATCGTCTCGGTCGTTCTCGGCTTTGCGTTCCTCTACCTGCCGATCGTGCTTCTGGTCGTCTTCTCCTTCAACGAGTCCAAGCTCGTGACGGTCTGGGCCGGCTTCTCGACCAAATGGTACGTATCGCTCTTCCACAATCAGGGCCTCATGGACGCCGCCTGGGTGACGATCCGCGTGGCCCTGCTGTCCGCCACCGTGGCGACGGCGCTCGGCACCATGGCGGCGCTGGCGCTCACCCGCTACACGCGCTTCCGCGGCCGCCTGCTGTTCTCCGGCATGGTCTATGCGCCGCTCGTCATGCCCGAGGTCATCACCGGCCTGTCGCTGCTGCTGCTCTTCGTCGCCATCGGTTTCGACCGTGGCTTCGTCACGGTGACGCTCGCCCATATCACCTTCTCGATGTGCTTCGTTACGGTGGTGGTGCAGTCGCGCCTGCTCTCCTTCGATCGCTCGGTCGAGGAGGCCGCGCTGGACCTCGGCGCGACGCCCGTGAAGACCTTCTTCGAGGTGACGCTGCCGATCATCGCGCCGGCCGTGCTGTCCGGCTGGATGCTGGCCCTGACGCTCTCGCTCGACGACCTCGTCATCGCGAGCTTCACCTCCGGTCCGGGCGCGACGACCCTGCCGATGAAGATCTACAGCCAGGTGCGCCTCGGCGTGACGCCGGAAATCAACGCGGCCTGCACGCTGCTCATCGGCCTCGTCGCCATCGGCGTCGTCATCGCCTCCATCATGACCAAGCGCCGCGAGGTGCAGCGCCTGCGCGACGAACAGGCGGCCTTCGCGGGCCGCTGATCCGCGATCACTGGCGGGGCTGCGGCTCCGTCAGGATCGAGGCCGGCGAGATGACCGGCTCGGGCCAGGAACCGCCGACGAAGAAGCTGAGTGGCGGATTGGCCGCTGTGGCGGCCCCGCTCGCCGGTATCCGGTCGGCCAGCGTGCCCACCAGCGCTACGCTGCCGGTGCGGTAGGGGATCATGCCGGAAAGCGTCAGCAGCTTCTCGTTACCCTCGATTTCCGCCTTCGTAAGTTCCGCAAGCCCCCGGTCGAGCCGGGCTTCCACATCGGCGCGCAGGAAGTCGAAGGCGCCATCGGCGGTTTCCGAGACGTTGAAGAACGTGTTCTTCGCCGCGCGCTCGGCGAAAGCCTGCGCGTTGAAATGGGTGAGCGTGCCGCTCCCCATGGCCAGCTTGAACCGGCCGGACATGTCGGAGACCGTCGTTGCCCAGAGCGGGCGGTCCGTCGAAAGCTCGAAATCCGCCGAGCCGATGCCGGATGGCAGCGGGCCGGGCAGGGCCAGCGCCCCGACGATGCCGCCGATATCCACATTGTCCAGCGACATCTGCAACCGGCCGCCGCCGCGAAAACCGTTTTCGGCAAGCGCGATGCGCCCGGTCAGGCGGCCGTCGAGCAGGGTGCTGTCGCCGATGTCGAAGGTTGCGCGGCCGTTCTCGATGCGCATGCCGGCGGCAAGGTCCCGCAGGGAGAAGGGGGCGAATTCCGCCGTCTTGGCCGAGAGGCGAAGATCCATGCCGAACTGGTGGATGAACGCGGTGTCGATGGTCGGTGCGTTGGGATCGGTGCCCGGCAGCGGCGAAAAGGCGGTCAGGAAGGCGTGCAGGTCGATCCGGTCGAAGGCAAGCGTTCCGCCGACCCGCGGCACGCCGCCGGGCGGCATGGCGATGTCGAGCACGCCGCTCGCCTGCGCATTGTCGAGCGCCAGCTTCACATTCTCCAGCTTCGCGGCATAGCCGGACGTCGCCACATTCGCGTCCAGGCTGACCTGCCCGACCGTGCCGACCGCCGGAATGTCCTTGCCCTGCCAGGCGAGCAGGCGGCTGAGCGATGGCGTGGAAAGCTGCGCCGCGCCGGCAACGAAGGCCCTGTCCGAGAGATTGGCGGTGCCCTCGAAGTTGAGGGTCGCAGGATCGGCGGCAAGGGTGCTGCGCACCGCGGCGTCGCGCCCCGCCAGAAGCCGGAGAGGCTGGTCGCAGCCGAAGGTCCAGCGGGTCATCTCACCATTGACGACGCCGGAAAGCGACAGGTCGAGCCGCTGGCGCAGCGCCGGCCATGTGACGCTGCCGTTGATGTCGGTGATGCGGTGGACGCTGCCGTTCGCCCGCGTGATGTCGAGCACCCCGTCGCGAAGCGAGACCGTGCCGATACGCTCGTCGGTGAGGGCGGCTGCGGGCTGGCCCTCCGGCGCCTTGGCGGTCGCGTCGATGGCCTGCATCAGCCAGCCGCTATGCCGCCAGTTGAAGACACCCTCGGCATTCCAGCCGACATGGATGGCCGGGCGGACGAGTTCGAAATCGCTGAAGGCCGGCTTGCCGCGCACCGCCCCGAGAAGATCGAAGGTGGCCGAGATGGTTTCGGCGGAGGCAACCTCGCCCGCCGCACCGCCAAGGATGCGGACATTGCGCAGCGTCACGCGCGGATAGGGCCAGAAGGCGAATTCGGCGTCCTCGCCGACATGCACGTCCGCGCCCGTCCAGTCCTCGAGCGTCCGCTCGATGCCGCGCTCCACGGCCTCCGTCTGCACCAGGAAGGGAAAGGCGATGCGCACGGCCGCGACGACGACGAGAACGACGAGGATTGCCCGTATCAGGTGCTTCGATCGGAGGAGACGGGAAAGGGTCATTCGGCGCAGGTCCTCTGCCGGCGGCAGTCATATCTCAAGCAGAACGGGGATAGGCGCTCGTGCGGAAGAAATCAAATGCCGCCATGACGGAATTGCGTTCGGCAAGGGCGCGATCCGGCGTTCGCCGCTTTATAGTGCGGCGCAACATGCTATAGGAATGCCATGGAGTGGAGGAAAGCATGACGTCAGAAATGCCCCTGTGGACGCCTTCGGCGGAAATCCTTGAAAAAAGCCCGATGGCCCTGTTCATGAAGGCCGCAAGCGGCAGAGCCGGGCGCACGCTTGCCGGCTATGACGATCTCCATGCCTGGTCCGTCGAGGACCGCGCCGGCTTCTGGACCATGGTTTGGGACGAGTGCGGCGCCATCGGCGAAAAGGGCGCGGTGGCGCTCGAGAACGGCGAGCGCATGCTGGAGGCCCGCTTCTTCCCCGAGGGGCGGCTGAACTTTGCGGAAAACCTCCTCAGGAAAACCGGCAGCGGCGATGCCATCGTCTTCCGCGGCGAGGACAAGGTGTCCTATCGCTGGTCCTGGGACGATCTGCGCGATCGCGTTTCGAAGCTTCAGCAGGCTTTCTCCGCCATGGGCATCGGGGAGGGCGACCGCGTCGCCGCCATGATGCCGAACATGCCGGAAACCATCGCCTGTATGCTGGCCGCCGCCTCGCTCGGCGCCATCTGGTCCTCCTGTTCGCCCGATTTCGGCGAGCAGGGCGTGCTCGACCGCTTCGGCCAGATCGAGCCGAAGCTCTTCATAACCTGCGATGCCTATTGGTACGCCGGAAAGCTGCAGGACGTCTCGGCCAAGGTGAAGGCCGTCGCCGGCAGGCTAGGTGCGCCCGTCGTCGTCGTGCACTATGCGGGGGATGCGGAGGCGCTGGCCGCCGCGCTGCCGGACGGTCGCACGCTCGATACGCTGCTGGCCGCCCATGAGGCCAAGCCCCTTGCCTTTGCGCAGCTCCCGTTCCGCCATCCGCTCTACATCCTCTTCTCCTCGGGCACGACGGGCGTTCCCAAATGTATCGTGCATTCGGCGGGCGGCACGCTGTTGCAGCACCTCAAGGAGCACAATCTGCATTGCGGTCTCGTCGAGGGCGAGCGGCTGTTCTACTTTACCACCTGCGGCTGGATGATGTGGAACTGGCTGGTCTCCGGCCTTGCCGTCGGCGCGACGCTCTGCCTCTTCGACGGCTCGCCCTTCCACCCGGATGGCAACGTGCTGTTCGACTATGCGCAGGCGGAAAGGTTCGCCGTCTTCGGCACCTCAGCCAAATATATCGACGCCGTTCGCAAGGGCGGCTTCACGCCGCGCACGACGCATGACCTTTCCAGCCTGCGGCTCCTGACCTCCACGGGCTCGCCGCTCTCCCCGGAAGGCTTCTCCTTCGTCTATGAGGGCATCAAGCCGGATGTGCAGCTTGCCTCCATCTCCGGCGGCACGGATATCGTCTCCTGCTTCGTGCTCGGCGTTCCGTTGCGGCCCGTCTGGCGCGGCGAGATCCAAGGGCCGGGTCTCGGCCTTGCCATGGATGTCTGGGACGAGGACGGCCGCCCGGTGCGCGGCGAGAAGGGCGAGCTGGTCTGCACGAAGGCCTTCCCCTCCATGCCGGTGATGTTCTGGAACGACCCGGACGGCGCGAAATACCGTGCCGCCTATTTCGAGCGGTTCGACAATATCTGGTGCCACGGCGATTTTGCCGAATGGACGCGCCATGACGGCATTATCATCCATGGCCGTTCGGATGCGACGCTGAACCCCGGCGGCGTGCGCATCGGCACGGCGGAAATCTACAATCAGGTCGAGCAGCTCGAGGAAGTCGCCGAAGCGCTCTGCATCGGGCAGGACTGGGACGACGATGTGCGCGTCGTGCTGTTCGTGCGCCTTGCGCCCGGCAAGGTGCTGGACGAGGCGCTGGAAAAGACCATCCGCACGAAGATCCGCACCGGGGCCTCGCCGCGCCATGTGCCGGCGAAGATCGTTCAGGTCGCCGATATCCCGCGCACCAAGTCCGGCAAGATCGTCGAGCTTGCGGTGCGCGAGGTGGTGCATGGCCGCCCCGTCAAGAACAAGGAGGCGCTTGCCAACCCGGAGGCGCTGGAACTTTTCGCCGGCCTTGCGGCTCTGGAATCGTGAGCATCGGCGGCGTTAACGATTTCTGACCGGCCCATTAACCAGGCTGACGAAGTTGTGAACGAAACCTTTGCGCCGGGCCGGGCCGGGTAAGGATTTGTTAAACCGCAAGGGCGCAAGGTCGCCCCAGCTTGAGCGCACCCGATCCCGACGGCATGAGGCCGTTCACCGTCGCTTTTGTTGGGCAGCAATCACTATCGGGGCGGCTTCTGCCGCCCCTTTTTTATCCGTGGTGCCTGTCCAGCGAGCGCGAGACGAGGAAGACGGGAATGAGGCCGACCGCGACGATGATCATGGCGGGCACGCCGGCATCCTCCACCTTCGCCCGCGAGGCATCCTCGTAGACCAGCGTCGCCAGCGTGTTGAAGTTGAACGGCCGCAGCATGATCGTCGCCGACAGTTCCTTCATCGTCTCGATGAAGACGAGCAGCGCCGCCGTCAGCGTCGCCGGCCGCATCATGGGCAGCAGCACGCTCCAGAGCGTCTGGCTGCTGGTGCGCCCCAGCGTACGGGCCGCCATGTCGAGATGCGGCGAGAGCTTGTGGAAGCCGGCATCGATCGTGCCTTCGGCCATCGTCAGGAACCGCACGGTGCAGGCATAGATGATGGCAAAGCCGGTGCCGGAGAGCACTAGTCCCGTGGAGACGCCGAAATTGGCGCGCAGGAACGCATCCACCGCATTGTCGAAATTGGCGAGCGGGATCAGCACGCCCATGGCGAGCACGGTGCCGGGCACGCCGTAGCCGAAGGAGGCGAAGCGGCCGGCGGCGACATTCACCCGCGAACGTGTGGTGCGCGCGGCATAGGCGAGCAGGAAGGCGAGAAGCACGGCGATCAGCGCCGTCGAGCCTGAGACGAGGATGCTGTGCCACAGGGCGGAGAGAAGCCGCGCCGAGGCGAATTGCTCCAGTCGCCGTGCGGCATAGCCGCCGAGCACGAAGACGGGAATGGCAAAGCCGATGACGGGCGGCAGGAGGCAGGCAAGGCCCGCCGCCCACTGTTTCCAGCCCGTGAGCCGCAGGCGCACGGAATCGTGTACGGCGGCCGTGGTCTTCTGGCTGGCGAAGCGCTGGCGGCGGCGGGCGGCGCGTTCCACCACCATCAGGCAGATGACGAAGACGAGCATGATGCAGGCGATCTGCGCCGCGCCGGCAAGGCTGCCGCGGTTGAGCCAGGTGTCGAAGATCGAGAAGGTGAGCGTCTGCACGCCGAGATATTCGACCGCGCCGATATCGTTCAGCGTTTCCATGGCGACGAGCGTCAGCCCCACCATGATCGCCGGCCGCGCCATCGGAATCTGGATCCGCGCGAAGACTTTCAGCGGCCCCGCGCCCAATGTGCGCGCCACGTCCGCCGCCGCGCGGCCCTGCATCAGGAACATCGAGCGGGCGGCAAGGTAGATATAGGGATAGAGCACGCTCGACAGCACCAGCATCGCCCCGCCGGTGGTGCGCACTTCCGGGAACCAGTAGTCGCGGCTGGTGTGGAAGCCGAAGAGGGCGCGCAGGCCCGTTTGCACCGGGCCGGTGAAGGAGAAGAACTCCGCGAAGGCATAGGCGCCGAGATAGGCGGGAATGGCGAGCGGCAGGACGAGCAGGCCGGACAGCACACGCCGCCCCGGAAACTCGCAGCTCGCCACCAGCCAGGCCGTGACGACGCCGACCGTGGCCGTGACCGTGCCGACGCCGGCCAGCAGGATCAGCGTGCGCAGGGTCGCGCGCGGGATGACATTGTTGATGAGGTGCGGCCAGTTGTCGGTGCCGCCCGTCGCCGCGATGACGACGATGGCGATGGCCGGCATCAGCACGATGGCGGCGGCGAGCACCGCGGACGCGGAAAGGAGCGGATGGCGGGCGGCGGCGGAACGGCGCTGGACGCGCGCCGGCGCGCTTTCGGACAGGATCTGCAAGGCGTTACCTCGACGATACGGCAATCCCGCTCAAGGCGGGACCGGGCGTTTCAGCCGGTCTGGCGCGTTTCGGCGCAATCCCGGACGCAAAACCGCTGCGCACTTTTGCTGGACTTGCTCTAGCCCAATCGCCTCAATCTGCCAACACGCGGGGCGAGGGAAAGATCACTTCGACCAGCGTGCCCTCGTTCGGCGTGGAGCTGATGGAAAAGTTCGCCCGGTTGGCGTCGACCATCGCCTTGGTCAGCGGCAGGCCGAGGCCGGTGCCGTCGCCGCGCTTGCGCGCGCCCGTCGTCACCTGCCGGAAGGGCTTCATCGCCTGTTCCAGCTCGCTGCGCGTCATGCCGACGCCGGTGTCGCGGATGCGCAGCACCACGCTGCCATTGGCCTCATAGGCGGTGGAGACGACGATCTGCCCGCCGGACGGCGTGAAGCGGATGGCGTTCGACAGGATATTGAGCGCGATCTGCTTGATCGAGCGCAGGTCCGCGACGATCTGTGGCACATTGGCCGAAAGCGAGGTGCGGATGATGACGCGCTGGGCGTTGGCCTGCGGCTGCACCAGCGACACGGCCTCCGCAATCGTCTCGTTGAGGCCGACCGCCGTGAACTCCAGGTCCATCTCGCCCGCCTCGATCTTGGAAATGTCGAGCAGGTCGTTGACGATGTCGAGCACATGGCGGCCGGAGCGGCCGATGTCATTGGCATATTCGATATAGCGCGGATGGCCGATCGGCCCGAAGCGCTCCGTCGCCATCATGTCGGAAAAGCCGATGATGGCGTTGAGCGGCGTGCGGATCTCGTGGCTGACGCGGGCGAGGAAGTCGCTCTTATGGGCGTTGGCGGTCTCGGCGGCGCGCTTGGCGTTGCGCAGTTCCTCTTCCGTGCGCTTCCACTGGGTAATGTCGCGGATGACGGCGCAATAGCCGGAAGAAGACGAGAGGCGGCCCATGGTCATGAAGAGCGGAATGAACCCGCCGGCCGCCTCGCGGCCGATGACCTCGCGCCCGTCGTTGAGCACGCTCGCGACCCCGTGGCCGGAAAGGCCGGCGAGATAGTCGAGCACCGCCTTCTGGCTTTCATGGGCGAAGAGCATGGCGAAGGGTCGGCCGCGCGTCTCGTCCTCGTCATAGTTGAAGAGGGCGCTCGCCGAGCGGTTCATGGAACGAATATCGCCGTCCTGGCCGACGACGACCACGCCGTCCGTCGCCGTTTCGAGGACGGAGCGCAGCTCGCTGACCTCGATGCGCAATGCGGAAATGGCGGCCTGGTCGGCGGTGCGCTCTTCGGTCTCCGTCGGGGCGGCGGGCGTTTCCACCAGCGCCAGCGCCGGCTTTTCCTGCACCGGCGTCAGCGCCAGCATGAGGGCCGTGCCGTCTTCCCAGCGGATCGATTGCAGGCGCGCGCGAACGGCGCTCGTGCTCTCGCCGTCGGCATGGCGCAGCGCCATGGTGCCGTCGCCGTCCTCGGCATCCTCGTCGGGGCCGGCAAGCAGGATGTCCAGCCCGCCCGAAGCTTCGAGGTCCTCGATGCCGCCATAGCCCGTCAGGCGCAGAAATTCCGGGTTGGCATGGATCAGCCGGTCGCCGACATGGACGAGCAGCGCGACGGGCAGGGCGTCGACCACGGCGGCGGTGAGGCCATAGTCCATCTGCCGGCGCGAGGGGGTGAAGCCCGTGCGCTCGTCGGCATGTTCCTCGTGCAGCAGGTCGTCGGCATGGGGGCCGATTTCGAGGCCGGGCATTTCCGTTTCCGTGACGCTGGCGACGGAGTCTTCCGCCGGCTGGTCCGTGACGATTTCAAAATCGGCCTCGTCGGCGCCTGCATTCCCGGCGGGCGCTTTTACCGCCTCGTCCTGCGGGCGATCTTCCGGCTTGCGCTTTCCAAAAGTCTCGCCGAGCTGGCGGGCGATCTCGCGGAAGGCCGCCTGCTCGCCGGTGGAAAGGCCATCGAACAGGCCGCCGCGGTTGCGCCGCGTTTCGAGCTGCACGACCTTGTCGGAATGCCGGCGGGAAGGGGTCTCGACAAGGCGCAGCGCCGGCCGTTCGCCCCGGAAGGCGTCCAGTTCGTCATCGGGGGTTACCGCCTCGTCGACGGAAGGGGTTTTTACCTCTTCGTCGGGTGTATCTGCCGTAAGGAGCGTGTCTTCCTGCGTCGCGGTGGCGACGGCATCCGCATCCATCGGGATATCTTCCGCCACGTCCGCCGTTTCGTCCGCTGTGCTTTCCAGCAGCGCGCCGGTTTCCTCGGCCAGAACGCCCTCGACAAGCGCCTCGTCCGTCTCGGTGAGCGATAGTCCGCGTGCATGCGGATCGGCGGCCGCATCGGCGATGCGCACGATGCCGAAGCCACGGAACCCGTCGAATTCGCGGCTGCGCGAATAGGTGGGCAGGGCGGCGAGATCGACCGGAGCGACGAGGTTCGTGCCCTCGACCGGCCAGAGGATCGTCTTGCCGGACCAGGTGTCGCGGCGGCGCAGCAGATCGCCGATCCGGCCGTCCGGGTCGAGATCGAAGCGGCGGGCGACATCGGTGAAGCGTTCGCCGGAGATCGCGGCGGCCTGTGGGCCGACGGCGGCGGCGAATTCTTCGGAAATCTCGCTGAAGCGACCCTCCGCGTCGATCTTCCAGACGAAGCGGATCGGACGGCCTTGCGGATTGAAGGTGAAGCCGGGCTGGGCGGCAGCCTCCGCGTTGGTCACCGCCTCATCCTCGACGGTGGCGACCTGTTCTGGAGCAGCGTCGACAGTTTCGGGTGCCGTTTCGGCCTCGGCCTCGGTGTCGGGCAGCGGCTCACCGGCTGCGATGGTCGCCGGCTCCGGTTCGACAGCCACTTCCTCGGCCATTGCATCCGAAGGGCTGGAGGCGTCCTCGTCCGCGGCCGGTTCGTGCAGAACGGCCGCCGGTTCGGAGGTGTCCGCTACATCCGCCGCATCCTCGACAATCTCGTGGCCCACAACCGGCGCTTCGGTAGCGGCGTCCTCCACCTCGTCTTCCTGCGGATCGAGATGCCCGAGGATGGTGTCTACGGCGAAGAGCAGGTGCAGGGCCGGCTCGCTGGAAATGCGGCCGATGGCGGCGGGCAGGTGCCCGCGGCCTGTGGCGATGGGGCGCTTGACGAGGCGCTCGGCGCTGCGGCCGGCAGCCTCGACGAGCGAGCGGCGCGTCTGCGCGCTGACGGCAAGGCTCTCGAAGCCCTCGGAAGCGGCGACCACGGTGCCGTCGCCGTCGAGCACGGCCATATGTGTGTCCGGGTCGTCGAAGCCGGCGAGCATGGCCGCAGCCGCGTCCTGTGCGTTCTGCCGGGCGGTCGCGACGGGCGCGCTGAACAGGATCGCCTCCTCGCCGGGGCGGATGGTGACGGTCTCGACGGTGGCGTTCACCGGCACGCTGCGGAAGCCGCTGCCGATGCGCATGAGGAAGCTGCGGCGCTCGCCCGGCGCCTGCGTCTGGCGTGCGGTCGCGGCAAGCTGGCGGAAGGCGACGTCGGCGCGGTCCGGGCCGGCATCGAGGAAATCGTAGATATTGTCCTGGCCGAAGAGGGCCGCGCCCCGGCCGTTCGACCAGAGCACGCGCGCCATGTCCTTGGAAAACAGCACGACGGCCTCGCCCCTTGCGAAGGGCAGGCTTACCCGCTCGTGGACGGCGACGTCGATGAAGGGATACTGCTTTGCGGACATGTTCAGGCCTGTGTCTGGCTTCCGGCGTCCCGGCTTTCGATTAACGCTTTATTAATAGCGGCGCATAGGCGGAGGGTCCAGCGTCCGGGCCTTGCAGCCCCGGGCTTTCGGGCGGAAGGGTTAACGGCTCTCCGGATTTATTGTGCATCGCACAAAATTGTTGCAATGCGAAAGAAGATCGACTATATAGACCTCATCCAAGAACCCGGCGCCTCTGGAGAGGGCCAAACCAAGGAGCGCATGCAATGGCTACCAAGAAGAACGACGACGTATTCTCGATCGCATCCATCGACCCGTCCAAGCTTTCCGAAAGCTTCCGCGAGTTCGCCGAAAAGGGCGCAACCCAGACCAAGGAAGCCTATGCCAAGATGAAGGAAGCTGCCGAAGACGCAACGAAGACCGTTGAAGCGACGCTCGAAAGCGCGCAGGCCGGCTCCGTCGAACTCGGCCTCAAGGCCATCGAAGCCCTCCGCACCAATGCCGAGAACTCGCTTTCGCACATGGAAGCCCTGCTCGGCGTGAAGTCGGTTGCCGAACTCTTCGAACTGCAGACCGCCTTCCTGCGCAAGCAGGCCGAAGTCGCCGTCGAGCAGGCCAAGACCCTTCAGGAAACCTCCAAGAAGGTTGCCGAGAAGGTCACGGCTCCGGTCAAGTCCGCCTCCGAGAAGGCCATGAAGTCCTTCAAGACCGTCTAATCCGCCGATAGCGCGGGCATAGACCCTATGTTAGAATGGCCGGGCGGATCGTCCGGCCATTTTCGTTTGTGGGCGATGCAAAAAGAGCTTGAAAAATGGTGCGGCTGCCCGTATGTGACGCACCAACGACGCCGAAAGCGTCCTGTGCGGTTGTAGCTCAGTTGGTTAGAGCGCAGGTTTGTGGCACCTGAGGTCGGTGGTTCGACCCCACTCAACCGTACCATTCCCCTCTCCCAGTCAGTCTGATAGTCACGAGGACTTACCGGGAGAGGGGAAATTCCCTTTCCAACCGTACCCGTTTCTCCCCCTTGCCTATGCCTTGGCCGTGTCAGAGCCAGCCGTTCTTGCGGAACCTCCAGTAGAGGAACGTGCAGGTCGCGGCGATGGCGGACAGCACGATCGGATAGCCGTACTGCATTCTGAGTTCCGGCATGTCGCTGAAGTTCATGCCGTAGATGCCGGCCAGCGCCGTGGGCACGGCGAGGATCGCCGCCCAGGAGGCGAGCTTCTTCGAAATCGCCGTTTCCTGGCTCTGGCCGACCAGCAGGCTGGCCTCGAAGGCGAAGGCCAGCACTTCGCGCAGGCTGTCGATCTTTTCCTGCACCGTGCGGATGTGGTCGGAAACGTCGCGGAACAGCGGGTGCATGGCGGGCTGGATCTGCGGAAGATCGGCGCTCGTCAGCCGCCGGCATACCTCCACCAGCGGCAGGGCGGCATTGCGCAGCCGCAGGAGATCGCGCCGCATCATGTAGAGCCGTTCGATATCCGTCGCCGTCATCGGCTTGACGAGAACCTTGTCCTCGATCTCCTCCACCTCGTATTCGAGCTGTTCCAGCACGGGCATGTAGTTGTCGACGATGAAATCGAGGATGGCGTAGAGAACGAAGTCCTCGCCCTTGGCCAGCGAATGCGGACAGCTCTCCCAATGCTCGCGCACCGTGGCATAGGAGGTCGAGGGGCCGTGCCGCACGCTGACGATATAGCCCTTGCCGACGAAGAGATGCGTTTCGCCGAAGGTGACGCGGCGGTCGATCAGTTGCGCGGTGCGCGCGACGATGAATAGCGCCTCGCCATATTGCTCCAGCTTGGGGCGCTGGTGCGGATGCTCGGCATCCTCGATCGCAAGGTCGTGCAGGTTGAACTGCGCCTGTACGCGCAGCAGAAGCTCGCGGCTCGGCTCCAGAAGCCCGATCCAGACGACATGGCCTTCCCGCGTCGCCCATGCGCCGGCGTCCTCGATGGGGATATCGGCGATGCGCTTGCCGCCTGAATAGACGCTCGAGGCGACGATGCCGCCTTCCGCCGAATCCGGCACGAACTTGCGGATATGATCCATCGCCATCCTCCGACCACAGGAAGGCCAGTCTAGCGCAATTTAGCGCCGGCTTACAGGAAGATCCCATGCTCCTTGCGCACGAGTTCCTGCACGAATTCGGCGACGGTGCGCACGCGCGTCAGGTCGCGCGCGCTTTCGTGCCAGGTCGTCCAGTAGGCGCGGCGGATCGAGGTTTCCGGCAGCAGGCGGACGAGTTCGGGGTGCTGGCGGGCGATATAGTCATGCAGGGTGCCGACGCCCGCGCCCGAGCGCACGGCCTCCGTCTGGCCGGTGGCGCTGGAGATTTCGAAACCGGCGTCCCAGCTTCGCATGATCTCGCCGGTGAAGTTGAGCGAGGCCGTGAAGATCAGGTCTTCCACATAGCCGATGCGCCGGTGCGTCTTCAGGTCCTCGACGGTCTCCGGCGTGCCATTTTCGGCAAGATAGTCGCGCGAGGCATAGAGGCCGAGCGTGTAGTCCGTGAGTTTCGAGGAGACGAGGCGGCCCTGTTCCGGCCGTTCCAGCGTAATCGCGATATCCGCCTCGCGCTGGGAGAGCGAGAAGGAGCGCGGCACGGGCACGAGCTGGATCTTCAGCTCCGGGTGCCGCGCCGTCAGCCGCCCGAGGCGCGGGGCGAGGAAGGAGACGCCGAAGCCATCCGGCGCGCCGACGCGCACGGTGCCGGCGACGGCGGTGTCGATGCGGCCAATGCTGGCCTGCATCGCCAGCATCTCCGTCTCCATGCGTTCCGCAGCGCGCAAAAAGGCCTCGCCCTCGGCGGTGAGGTCGCAGCCATTGGTGCGGCGGATGAGGAGGCGCGTCTTCAGCGCCTCCTCCAGCGCGCTGACGCGGCGGCTGAGCGTGGCGTGGTTGACGCCGAGGCGGCGGGAGGCGGCGAGAATCTGGCCGGTGCGGGCCACGGCGAGGAACATGCGCGCGTCGTCCCAGTTCATGGAGGTCTCCGGCTTTAATTTTTGCACAACGGTTCCTTACAGGAGGCGATTGTGTTGTGCAAATTGTAGTGCGATGATCCCCGCATAACCACGGAGGACTCCCCCAATGTACCAGATCGGCCATTTCATTCACGGCAAGCAGGTTCCCGGCTCCAGCGGCCGCACCGCGAACGTCTACAACCCGGCGACGGGCGAAGTTCAGGCGCAGGTCGCGCTTGCCAACGATGCCGATCTGCAGGCCGCCATCGACAGCGCCAAGTCCGCGCAGCCGAAATGGGCCGCCACCAACCCGCAGCGCCGCGCCCGCGTTTTCATGAAGTTCGTCGAGCTTCTGAACAAGCACATGGACGAGCTGGCCGTGCTGGTCTCGCGTGAACACGGCAAGACGGTGGAAGACTCCAAGGGCGACGTCATCCGCGGCCTCGAAGTCTGCGAATTCGTCATCGGCATCCCGCACCTTTCCAAGAGCGAGTTCACCGAAGGCGCCGGCCCGGGCATCGATATGTATTCGATCCGCCAGCCGGTCGGCATCGGCGCGGGCATCACGCCGTTCAACTTCCCGGGCATGATCCCGATGTGGATGTTCGCCCCGGCCATCGCCTGCGGCAACGCCTTCATCCTCAAGCCCTCAGAGCGCGATCCGTCGCTGCCGATCCGCCTTGCCGAACTGATGATCGAGGCCGGCCTGCCGGCGGGCATCCTCAACGTCGTCAACGGCGACAAGGGCGCTGTCGACGGTATCCTGGCCCATCCCGATGTCGCCGCCGTCTCCTTCGTCGGCTCCACGCCGATCGCCCGCTACGTCTATGGCACGGCTGCGGCCAACGGCAAGCGCGCCCAGTGCTTCGGCGGCGCGAAGAACCACATGATCATCATGCCCGACGCCGACCTCGACCAGGCCTGCAACGCCCTGATGGGCGCCGGCTACGGCTCGGCGGGCGAGCGCTGCATGGCGATCTCCGTCGCCGTTCCGGTCGGTGAAGAGACGGCGAACCGCCTGATCGAAAAGCTGACGCCGATGATCGAGAGCCTGCGCATCGGCCCCTATACGGACGAGAAGGCCGACATGGGCCCGGTCGTCACCAAGGAAGCCCAGGCCCGCATCCTCGGCCTCATCGACAAGGGCGTGGAAGAAGGCGCCAACCTCGTCGTCGACGGCCGCGGCTTCAAGCTTCAGGGCTATGAGGACGGCTACTTCGTCGGCGGCTGCCTGTTCGACAACGTCACGCCGGACATGGAGATCTACAAGACCGAAATCTTCGGCCCGGTCCTCTCCGTCGTTCGCGCCAAGAACTACGAGGACGCCCTCGACCTGCCGATGAAGCACGAATACGGCAACGGCGTCGCGATCTTCACCCGTGACGGCGATGCGGCCCGCGACTTCGCCAGCCGCATCAACATCGGCATGGTCGGCGTCAACGTTCCGATCCCGGTTCCGCTGGCCTACCATTCCTTCGGCGGCTGGAAGGCCTCGGCTTTCGGCGACCTCAACCAGCACGGCATCGACTCGATCAAGTTCTGGACCCGCACCAAGACCGTGACGAGCCGTTGGCCGTCCGGCATCAAGGATGGCGCGGAGTTCTCCATCCCGACGATGAAGTGATCCATCTGGATTGATTGTGAAAAGGGCTCCCTCGCGGGAGCCCTTTTTTGTTCCTCGCGAAGAATAGGTCATGAGTGCTGCCCGTTACCCCCGTGTTCAAGTTTCGAAGGGGGCAGACATGTCATTGGAAGGATCGCCGCAACCCGCAGGACAGGCGGGTGGCTTCCACCGCATCGAGTTTACCGGCAAGGCATCGGAATATTTCGGCATCTGGATCGTCAATGTGCTGCTGACGATCCTCACGCTCGGCATCTATTCGGCCTGGGCGAAGGTGCGCCGCAACCGGTATTTCTACGGCAATACCGTGCTGCTCGGCCGGTCCTTCGAATATCATGCGCGGGGATTGCAGATTCTCATCGGCCGCCTGATCGTTCTTGCCGGCTTCGTCGCGCTCAACGTCATCGCTGCGGTCGTGCCGGTGCTGGCGCTGCTGCCGACCATCGTCGTCCTCATCGCCCTGCCATGGCTCGTCGCCAAGGGCCTGCGCTTCAGCGCCCGCGTGACGAGCTATCGCAATGTGCGCTTCGATTTCGTCGGCGGCCCGGGCGGCGCCTTCAAGGCCTTCATCCTCGGCGGCCTGCTTTCCGTCATCACGCTCGGCATCCTGACGCCGCTCGCCAGCCGCTGGGCGGCGCGCTATCTCGGCCAGAACCTGCGCTATGGCGGCAAGGCGTTCGAGACCGATCCCAGGCTCGGGGCGCTCTACAGGTCCTGGCTGGTTTCCTTCCTCATCGCGCTCGTCGGCCTCGGCGTCATCGCGCTTCTCGTCCTGGCCAATTTCTCGCGCATCGTGCCGATGATCGAGACGCCCGGCTCGCTGTCGCCCGAGGAGCAGATTCCGCTGATCGCCAGCATGGTCATCGGCTATATCGTGCTCTTCGCGACCTTCGGCATCGCCGGCCTGTTCTATCGGGCGGGCGTGCGTAACGCCACGTGGTCGACGACGCTCTTCGATGGCCAGCACCGGCTGCTGAGCGATGTCTCGCGCCGCCGCTATACCTGGATCGCCATTTCCAACGTGCTGGTGACGATCTTCACGCTCGGCCTCATGCGGCCCTGGGCGGCGGTGCGCATGGCGCGCTATACGTGGCGGCATACCGGCGTTACCTTTACCGGCGACGTTGGTGAGCTGTTCAGCAGGATCGAGGAGCAGGGCTCGGCCATCGGCGCGGAATTCATGGACTTCGAAGGATTCGACTTTGGCTTCTAAGACTGCCGCCATCGCCGGCGGGGAATGGCATCCCCCCGGCTCCAGCCGCTCGGTGGAGGCCCGGCTCGTGGAGCGGGGCGGAGAAATCGCTGCGGTGCCGGCCGGAGGCGACAAGCCGCTCGCCGGGGCCGGGCTATCCTGGGTGGAGGTTTCGGGCCGCGTCGGCTCCATTCCCCGCCGGGTGACGTTCCCGGACGGCTCGATCTTCGAGACCTGGGACAATGACGGTATCGACCGCTACCTTGCCGCGCGGGGCAGGGGCGGCGCCGGCTTCGTGCATTGGCTGGAGCAATTCCGCCTGCGCCTCGTCGTCATCGTGCTCATCGCCTTTGCGCTTGGCGGCGCGGTCTATCGCTGGGGCGTGCCGGCGCTGGTGGAGGTCGCCGTCTGGACGACGCCGCCGATCGTGCCGGAACTGATGGGGGAGGGCACGCTTCAGGCGCTCGACAAGACGGCCTTCTCGCCGTCGAAACTGCCGGAAACCCGTCGCAAGGAGATCGCCGACGGCTTTGCGCGCATAGCCGCGCTGTCGCCGCGCGGGGCCGGGGCCTATGCCCTCAATTTCCGCGACGGCGGCATCATCGGCCCCAACGCCTTCGCTTTGCCGGATGGCTCGCTGGTCGTCACCGACCAGCTCGTCGAGATGGCGGACGGCGATACGGAGATGATCGTCGGCGTGCTGGCGCACGAGATCGGCCATGTCGAGCTGGATCACAGTCTCCGGCAATTCTACCGCGCGGCCGGCATGACCGGCCTCATCATGCTGATCGCCGGCGACGTCGGCTCGGCGGTCGAGGATGTGCTGGTGCAGGGCGGCGGCCTTCTGGCGCTGTCCTATTCGCGCGAGGCGGAAGCGGAGGCGGACCGGCGCTCGGTCGAGCTGATGGCGAAGGCCGGCTATGATCCGGCTGCCATCGCCCGCTTCTTCGCCCTCATCGAGGAAAAGCTCGGCGACACGTCGGATACCGATATCCTCTCCACCCACCCGGGCACGCCGCAGCGCAAGAAGGATATTCTCGACTATGCCCGGATCGTCTCCGGCCAGTCGGACCCGGATCTGCAATAGAAACGAAAACGGCGGCCGAGGGCCGCCGTTTCCCGTCCTGCCCCGAAGGGCGAGGCGCTGTTACTGCGCCGGGCCGTCGTTGTAGCCGACCTTGTCGACCAGCTCGGAGGCCTTCTTGCGGTTGGCGGCGATATCGACCAGCGGCAGCGGATCGGGCTTCAGCGTGCCGAAGGATTTTACGACCTCGGACGGCTCGGCGCCCGGCAGGACCGGATATTCGTAGACCTGCTCGGCATAGATCTTCTGCGCGGTGCCTTCCGACAGGAATTCCATCAGCTTCAGCGCGTTTTCCTTGTTCGGCGCGTTCTTGGCGAGCGCCATGCCGGAAACGTTGACATGCGAGCCGCGATCGTTGGCGTTCGGGAAGAGCACCTTGATGGCGGCTGCCCATTCCTTCTGTTCCGGCTCCTTCTCGTTGGTCATCATGAGGCCGACATAGTAGGAATTGCCGAGCGCCAGGTCGCACTCGCCGGCAAAGATCGCCTTGGCCTGGTCGCGGTCGCTGCCATCGGGCTTGCGGGCGAGGTTGTTCTTCAGGCCGGTCAGCCACTTCTCGGCCTCGGCTTCGCCGTGATGGGCGATCATCGAGGCGATCAGGCCGATATTGTAGGAGTGCTGGCCGTCGCGGGTGCAGATCTTGCCCTTCCACTTCGGATCGGCAAGCTCCTCATAGGTGATCTCGTTTTGCGCCACGCGCTCCTTCGAGGCGTAGACGACGCGCGAGCGGGTGGTCAGGCCAAACCAGTCGCCATCCGGGTCGCGGTAGGCGGCCGGGATGTCCTTGTTGATGACGTCGCTCTTGACCTGCTGCGTGACGCCGCCTTCCTTGGCTTCCGTCAGGCGGGCGATGTCGACCGTCAGGATGACGTCGGCCGGCGAGTTCGCGCCTTCCGCCTGAATGCGCTCGACGAGGCCCTTGTCGAGGAACAGCACATTGGTGGTGATGCCGGTTTCCTTGGTGAACTCGTCGAGCAGCGGCTTGATCAGGTCCGGCTGGCGATAGGAGTAGATGTTGACTTCGCCGTCGGCATGCGCGGGCGCGGCCAGGGCAAGGCCGGCGGTCGAAAGGGCAAGGGCGGCAAGGGAAGTCTGGAGCAGTCGCATCGGGTCCTCCTAGGGCATTTATTCTTTACTGCTAAAGTCTTCTTTAGCGGCTTGCCCCCCGCAGTCAATCATGCGACCACTCGCATAACATGAATGTGATTTTCCGCTTTTTGGAATTGTTCTAAACCGCGATCTGCCCTATATGTGAGATCACTTCAAAACCGGATTCGGAGTTTCCCATGCGTCTGACGAAGCAAACCAACTATGCCGTGCGCATGTTGATGTACTGCGCGGCGAACGGGGAGAAGCTCAGCCGCATTCCGGAAATCGCAAGGGCTTACGGCGTCTCCGAGCTCTTCTTGTTCAAGATTCTCCAGCCGCTGACGCGGGCCGGCATCATCGAGACCGTGCGCGGCCGCAACGGCGGCGTGCGCCTGCCAAAGCCTGCGGCGGAGATCACGCTGTTCGACGTGGTGCGCGTGACGGAGGATTCCTTCGCGATGGCGGAATGTTTCGAGGCGGGCGAGATCGAATGCCCGCTCGTCGATAGCTGCGGCCTGAACGCGGCGCTGCGCAAGGCGCTGAACGCCTTCTTCGAAGTGTTGCAGCAATATACGATCGACGATCTCGTCAAGGCGCGCCCGCAGATCGGCATGCTGCTCGGCCTGGAAAACGCGGTTGCCCGCCAGCCGGCGGCCTGACGCCTGTCATTTCATCAAGGGGCCGGCGGCTTCTTCACGAAGACGCCGGCCGCCTCAGATGCCGGCGCCGACGTCGCGCCCGACACATTCCCGCAGAATGAATTCGATGGCCGTCGGGTCCAGTTCCGCCTTGTCGATGCGGAAGTCGACGCCGTAATCGTCGATCTTCTGGAAATAGGCGTCGCTGATCGACGAGGAGATCACGCCGATCGGGCCGATATAGCCGGCGCGGCGCAGTTCCGGCACGGTTTCGCGGAAATCCGCCTGCGGCTGGAGCCGGTTGTCCATCAGGATCATGTCGAGCGGCACGCCGGAGGCGCGGATGAAACCGAGCGCGTCGTCCACCGTCTCCACATAATGAAGCGTGATCGCGTAGCTTGCGACCTTGCGCATCAGCGCGCCGAGGATGATGTTTTCGGTGGGATCGTCGTCGACGAGCAGGATATGCACTTTTGCTGTCATGGTAGCCGGTAAACCTGCTGTCTCGGAGAGGCGTCCGCCTCGAAAGCCGCGATTACTGTCATCCAGCCCGCGCCTGTTAACAAGTCCCTAACTCTGCCTATCCGCAACGCACGGACCTGTTTTGTGCGTTACTGGATGATCTGCTCGCGAATGGCCTTGGCGACCATCTGGGTGCGGTTGACGACGTCGAGCTTCTTGAGGATCGTCGCGGTGTGCGAGTTCACGGTATGCTCGGACACGGAAACGATGAGCGCGATCTCGCTCGCCGTCTTGCCGTAGGAAATCCAGCGCAGGATTTCCGTCTCGCGCGGGGTGAGCCCCATGCCCGCCTTGTTGGCGAGGACCTGGCGATGGAAGTAGTCGAAGGCGCAATTGGCCTCGTAGCAGATCCTGAAATGTTCGGCGCTGCCAATGTCGGCCCCGTCGCCGAGGAAGAGCACGATATAGCGTGTGCCGTTGACCGCATGCACCGGAACGGCGAGCGCCATGTCGAAGCCGACCTGCTCGAGAAAATCCGCGCCCTGCGCCGCGCCGTTCTCCGGGCGGTCGTCGGCACGCCAGACGGTGGAGATCGTCGAGCGGTAGAAGCTCTTGAAGAGCGCGCTGTCGTTGAGGCGGTGGCGCTTGTCGTAGGTTTCGGCAAGGCCCGCGGGCAGGTCGTGCAGCATCAGGCGGCTGGCGAGCGTGCTCGGCTCGTGCTCGTTGGCCAGTTGGAGCACGCCGAAATGCTCGAAACCGTAGCGTAGCGCCATCGTGTGGAAGATGCGGAAGAAGTCGACGCGATTGAGCGCTTTCTCAAGATCGCCTTCGAAATCGTATCTTCGGAAATGTCCGTTCAGTGCAGTCACGTGGCGTCTACCCCCTAGATTCCACGCAATACAATCTAGCGCCGCAATCCAAGGAGGCAAAGGGTTTTACGGGGCAATTTCGCAGGGGCATGGATGTCTTCCTGTGGCCGTGTCTGTAACATATTGATAGAAAAAAGAAATATTGAAAGTTGCCGCCGCCCTGCCGCCGCTCCGGCCGAAGGGGAGTGGCAGCCGCACAAGGCGGATTTGAAGCAATTTTTCAGGTTTTCTAATGCTGTGGAGAATAGAGTTGCGTGGATTTTTCCGTTTGGACAAATTTGTTCGCGCACTTATTGCAATCCTGCGGCAAATGTCGTTCCATCCGCGCACGGACGGGGCTGGATACGCGCCCGTGACCGCAAGCAAGAGAATAAAAAGCCAACCTGGGAAGCTCACACGATGAAAAAGCTGACTACTCTCCTCGCAGCGACGGCGCTTGCCTCGATGATGGCAACGGCCGCCTGGTCGAAGACGCTGGTCTATTGCTCCGAAGCCTCGCCGGAAGGGTTCGACCCCGGCCTCTACACGGGCGGCCAGACCTTCGACGCCACGTCGCGCACCGTCTACAACCGCCTCGTCGAATTCAAGCACGGCGGCACGGAAGTCGAGCCGGGCCTGGCCGAGAGCTGGGAAGTCTCCGCTGACGGCAAGGAATACACCTTCAAGCTGCGCAAGGGCGTGAAGTTCCAGACGACGGACTTCTTCACCCCGACCCGCGAGCTGAACGCCGACGACGTCATCTTCTCCTTCGAGCGCCAGTACAAGGCCGACAACGCCTGGAACAAGTATGTCGCCGGCGCGTCTTGGGAATATTTCGCCGGCATGGGCTTCCCGGACCTCATCGAGAAGATTGAGAAGGTCGACGACCTGACGGTCAAGTTCGTGCTGAAGCGCCCGGAAGCGCCGTTCATCGCCAATCTCGGCATGGACTTCGCCTCGATCCTTTCCAAGGAATATGCCGACAAGCTGGCCGCCGACGGCAAGATGGAACTCCTGAACCAGCAGCCGCTGGGCACGGGTCCCTTCACCTTCGTCGCCTACCAGACGGATGCCGCGATCCGCTACAAGGCCAACCCGGACTACTGGGCCGGCAAGCAGCCGGTGGACGACCTCGTCTTCGCCATCACCACGGACGCTGCCGTCCGTGCGCAGAAGCTGAAGGCCGGCGAATGCCACATCATGGCCTATCCGAACGCTGCCGACGTGGCCGAGCTGAAGAAGGACGAGAACCTGACGGTTCTGGAGCAGGAAGGCCTGAACGTCGCCTACCTCGCCTATAACACGCTGGTTCCGCCGTTCGACAAGGTCGAGGTCCGCAAGGCTCTCAACATGGCGGTCAACCGCCAGGCCATCGTCGACGCCGTCTTCCAGGGCGCGGCAACGGTCGCCAAGAACCCGATCCCGCCGACCATGTGGTCGTACAACAACGCCGTCGAAGACGACAAGTACGATCCGGAAGCGGCCAAGAAGATGCTCGAGGAAGCCGGCGCCGCCGGTCTCAAGATGAAGATCTGGGCCATGCCGGTCGCCCGTCCCTACATGCTGAACGCCCGCCGCGCGGCCGAACTCATGCAGGCCGACCTCGCCAAGATCGGCGTCGAAGCCGAGATCGTCTCCTACGAGTGGGCCGAGTATTTGAAGCTCTCCTCCGCCAAGGACCGCGACGGCGCGGCCATCCTCGGCTGGACGGGCGACAACGGCGACCCGGACAACTTCCTTGACACCCTGCTCGGCTGCGACGCCGTCGGCGGCAACAACCGCGCGCAGTGGTGCAACAAGGAGTTCGACGACCTGATGACCAAGGCGAAGGAAACCGCCGACATCGCCGAACGCACGAAGCTCTACGAAGAGGCCCAGGTGATCTTCAAGCGCGAAGCGCCGTGGAACACCCTCGACCACTCGCTCGTCGTCGTTCCGATGAGCAAGAAGGTCTCGGGCTTCAAGATGGACCCGCTGGGCATTCACCGCTTTGACGGTGTAGACATCGCCGAGTAAAATCGGGCACAAGAAAGGCACGCCGCAAAGAGCGTGCATTGGCCGGCGGTCCGAAGGCATTCGGGCCGCCGGTTTTTCAAAAAGAAGGGATTGGCTCCCATGTTGCGCTTCATCTTCGGACGGCTCGCCGTCCTGATACCCACGTTCATCGGGGTGTCGATCATCGCGTTCTCCTTCATTCGACTTCTGCCGGGCGACCCGGTCATGCTGATGTCGGGCGAACGCGTCATGTCGCCGGAACGGCACACCGAGCTCATGCACCAGCTCGGCCTCGACCGTCCGATGTATGTCCAGTATTTCGACTATCTGACCGGCCTGCTCCAGGGCGATTTCGGCTCGTCGATCGTCACCAAGCGGCCCGTTCTCGAAGACTTCGTGAACCTCTTCCCGGCCACGCTGGAGCTTTCGCTCTGCGCCATCATCGTCGCCGTCCTGCTCGGCATTCCGGCCGGCGTGCTGGCCGCGGTCAAGCGCGGCACCTGGCTCGACCAGTCGATCATGGGCGTCGCGCTCGTCGGCTATTCGATGCCGATCTTCTGGTGGGGCCTGCTGCTCATCATCTTCTTCTCCGGCTATCTCGGCTGGACGCCGGTCTCGGGGCGCATCTCGCTGATGTACTTCTTCCCCCAGGTCACCGGCTTCATGCTCATCGACAGCCTGATCTCCGGTCAGGCCGGCGCCTTCAAGTCGGCGCTGACCTATCTGATCCTGCCGACGGTGGTTCTCGCGACGATCCCGCTCGCGGTCATCGCGCGCCAGACCCGCTCGGCGATGCTCGAAGTGCTGGGTGAGGATTATGTCCGCACCGCCCGCGCCAAGGGCCTCTCGCCCTTCCGCGTCGTCGGCGTTCATGCGTTGCGCAATGCGATGATCCCCGTCATCACCACCATCGGCCTTCAGGTCGGCGTGCTGCTGGCGGGCGCCATCCTCACCGAGACGATCTTCTCCTGGCCGGGCATCGGCAAGTGGATGGTCGACAGCGTCTTCAAGCGCGACTATGCCGTGGTGCAGGGTGGCCTGATGCTGATCGCCGCCGTCATCATGATCGTCAACCTCGTGGTCGACCTGCTTTACGGCTGGGTCAATCCGCGTATCCGGCACTAGGAGGCGATCCATGAGCACCGCTGTTCAAAACACCAAGCCGCCCTCGGGCTTTTCCGAATTCTGGTTCTATTTCTCGCGCAACAAGGGCGCCGTCATCGGCCTCGCCATCTTCCTGGTGATCCTGGTCCTGGCGGTCTTCGCACCCATCGTCGCGCCGCATGATCCGAGCGTCCAGAACCGCGACGTCCTTCTCCTGCCGCCGGCCTTCTCCGCGGGCGGAAACTGGAGCTACCTTCTCGGAACCGACGCCGTCGGCCGCGACATCCTCTCGCGCCTCATCTATGGCGCGCGCTTCTCGCTCTTCATCGGTCTCGTCGTCGTGACGCTGTCGGTGGTTTCGGGCGTGCTGATCGGTCTCATCGCCGGCTATTTCCGCGGCAAGGTCGACACCTTCATCATGCGCATCATGGATATCATCCTGGCGTTCCCCTCGCTGCTGCTCGCCCTCGTGCTGGTGGCCGTGCTGGGTCCGGGCCTGCTCAACGCCATGATCGCCATCTCGCTCGTCAACCAGCCGCATTTCGTGCGCCTGACGCGCGCGGCGGTGATGACGGAGAAGTCCAAGGATTACGTCATCGGTTCGCAGGTCGCCGGCGCCGGTACGATGCGTCTGATGTTCCTGACGATTCTGCCGAACTGCCTTGCCCCGCTCATCGTCCAGGCGACGCTCGCCTTCTCGGCGGCGATCCTCGATGCGGCGGCGCTCGGCTTCCTCGGCATGGGCGCCCAGCCGCCGACGCCGGAATGGGGCACGATGCTTGCCGAAGCGCGCGAATTCATCCAGCGCGCCTGGTGGGTCGTCACCTTCCCGGGCCTTGCCATCCTCGTCACCGTGCTTGCCATCAACCTCATGGGTGACGGCCTGCGCGACGCCCTCGATCCCAAGCTGAAGAGGTCGTGATGTCGCTTCTCGAAATCAAAAACCTCACCGTCGAGTTCCAGACGGCATCCGGTCCCTTCCGCGCCGTGGACGGCGTTTCCCTCAAGGTCGACGAGGGCGAGGTTCTCGCCGTCGTCGGCGAATCCGGCTCGGGCAAGTCCGTCTCCATGCTCGCCGCCATGGGCCTTCTGCCCTGGACGGCGAAGGTGACGGCGGACGTCCTGACCTTCAACGGCCGCGACATGCGGTCGATGTCGGACAGCGAGCGCCGCAAGATCATCGGCAAGGATATCGCCATGATCTTCCAGGAGCCGATCGCCAGCCTCAATCCGTGCTTCACGGTCGGCTACCAGATCGAGGAAGTGCTGCGCATCCACACGGACCTCAGCCGCAAGGCGCGCCGCGACCGGGCCATCGAACTGTTCCAGTCGGTCGGCATTCCGAACCCGGAAGAGCGCCTCGGCCACTATCCGCACCAGATGTCGGGCGGCCAGTGCCAGCGCGTGATGATCGCCACGGCGCTCGCCTGCAATCCCAAGCTTCTCATCGCCGACGAGCCGACCACCGCGCTCGACGTGACGATCCAGAAGCAGATTCTCGACCTCCTGATGAAGCTGCAGGCCGAACACGGCATGGGCCTCATCATCATCACCCACGACATGGGCGTCGTCGCCGAAACCGCCGACCGCGTCATCGTGCAGTACAAGGGCCGCCAGATCGAGGAGGCCGATGTGCTGTCGCTCTTCACGGCCCCCAAGAGCGTCTATACCAAGGCTCTTCTCTCGGCCCTGCCGGAGAACGCCACGGGCGGTCGCCTGCCGACGATCACGGAAAAGCTGACCGACGCCGAGATTTTTGCGGGAGCCATGCGATGACCCCTGTTCTCGAAGCAAAAAACCTCAAGCGCGACTACCACATCCCCGGCAGTCTCATGAAGCCGGCCAAGACCGTCCACGCCGTCAAGGGCGTGAGCTTCAAGGTCGAGGAAGGCAAGACGCTCGCCATCGTCGGCGAAAGCGGCTGCGGCAAGTCCACCCTTGCCCGCATGGTCACGATGATCGACCCGATCACCGAAGGCGAAATGCTGATCGACGGCCGCAAGGTCGATATCGCCAGCGAGCCGCTGACCACCGAGATGCGCAGCAAGGTGCAGATCGTCTTCCAGAATCCCTACGGTTCGCTCAATCCGCGCAAGAAGATCGGCGATATCCTGACCGAGCCGCTGGTCATCAACACGAAGATTCCGGCCGGTGAACGGCGTGACCGCGCCATGGCCATGCTGAAGAAGGTGGGGCTGGAGGAGAAGCATTACGGGCGCTACCCGCACATGTTCTCGGGCGGCCAGCGCCAGCGCGTGGCGATCGCCCGCGCGCTGATGCTCAACCCGCGCCTGTTGGTTCTCGACGAGCCGGTCTCGGCGCTCGACCTTTCGGTCCAGGCCCAGGTGCTCAACCTGCTCGCCGACCTGCAGGACGAGTTCCGCCTGACCTACGTCTTCATCAGCCACGACCTTTCGGTCGTGCGCCACATCGCCGACGATGTGATGGTGATGTATTTCGGCGAGGCGGTGGAATATGGCAGCCGCGACCAGGTCTTCGACGACCCGCAGCACAGCTATACCAAGACGCTCTTCGCCGCGACGCCCCGCGTCGACGTGGACGCCATCCGCGCCCGCATCGAAAAGCGCCAGCGCGTCGCCTGATGGCGCTGACACCATGAAGAACGCCCGCGCCATCGTCGTCATGGGCGTTTCCGGCTGCGGCAAGACCTCGGTTGCCGAGGGACTTGCCGCAAGTCTCGGCGCCGCCTTCATCGAAGGCGACAGCCTGCATCCCGCCGCCAATGTGGACAAGATGTCCCACGGCATCGCCCTGACCGACGAGGACCGCTGGCCCTGGCTCGACACGGTCGGCCGGGCGATGGCGGATGTGCTCGCCGGCAACGGCAGCGTCGTCGTCTCGTGCTCCGCCCTGAAGAAAGCCTACCGCGACCGCCTGCGCTTTTCCGCCGGCGGCGAACTCGCATTCGTCTTCCTCAAGGGAAGCCGCGAATTGCTGATGTCCCGCATGGCCGCGCGCGAGGGGCACTTCATGCCCGTCAGCCTGCTCGACAGCCAGCTTGCGACGCTGCAGGACCCGTCCGGCGAACCGGGCGTCGTGACCGTCGATATCGATGCCTCCATCGAGGCCATCGTCGCGTCCGCTCTCGACGGGCTGAACCGCTGAAATGAAAAGGCCCGCTTGCGCGGGCCTTTCTGCATCAAGCGGACTTTGCGAGCCGCGCCTGTTCGTCGAAGAACAGCGCCTGGCTGATCAGCGCCTTCACCATGTCCGGGTTGAACGGCTTGGTGACGAGGAAGGCCGGTTCCGGCTTTTCGCCCGTCAGCAGCCGCTCCGGGAAGGCGGTGATGAAGATCACCGGGATCGTGCTGTTCTTCAGGATATCGTTCACGGCGTCGATGCCCGAGCTGCCGTCGGCAAGCTGGATATCGGCCAGCACCATACGCGGCGAGGTGCGGTGATAGAGGTCGACCGCTTCCGAATGGGTGCGCGCGATGCCCGTCACGTTATGGCCGAGGCCCCGCACCATGTCCTCGATGTCCATGGCGATCAGCGGCTCGTCCTCGATGATCATGATATCGGTCGCCACCTGCCGCGAGATGTCGCGCGAGGCTTCGTCGAGCAATGCGGTGAAACGCTCCGGGGAAACATCCAGGATGTCCGCTCCCTCGGCGATGTCGAAACCCTCGACCGCGACGAGCAGGAAGGCCTTGCGTTCATCCGGCGGCAGGTTGGCGAGGTTCGCGGCCGCCTGCCGCTCCCAGCCGAAGGGGGAGCTGTTGTCCGGCAGCGTCACGTCGAGCGTGTCGAAGAGCGTGCAGTAGAGTCGGTAAAGCGCGATCCGGTCGCTGCGCCCTTCCGGATAAAGCGAGATATCGGCGACCAGCGCTTCCAGCATGGCGGCGACATAGGCGTCGCCGGAGGTCTGGGAACCCGTCACGGCACGGGAAAACCGCCTCAGATAGGCGAGATGCGGTGCGATACGGGTGGAAAGTGACATTTCGTTCTCCCTGGATATGTTCCGTATCGGAACCGTTTCCGATAGAGTTCAT
>NZ_CP086610.1:3355000-3592500 GCF_020883495.1 Shinella zoogloeoides
ACGGCTGCGAGCGCATTGTGGAAGCCCTCGATGCGCTCCTCGACGAGGCGGCGGAGCGGGCGGACCGTCTTGCGGTCGTCCGGGAGCTGCTTCAGCGTTTCGGAGAGGATGGCGGCGACGTCGCCGATGCCGTCGAGGCTGCCCTGGAGATGGGCGGACGGGGCTTCGGCCCATTCGCGGCACATGGAGGAGACGGCGATGAGGTGGCCGGCAAGGTTGCCGCTGTCGACCGCCGAGACGTAGCGCGGCCCTAGCGTTTCCAGCGTGTTGGTGCGATACCAGTTGTAGAGATGGCCGCGATATTTCGGCATGCCGTCGATGGTGGCGATGGTCTGCTCGAGGCGGCGGACCGTCTCCTCGAAGCTGATCCAGCCGAAATCGCGGGCAGAGATGACGGAGAGCAGATAGACGCCGATATTGGTCGGGGAAGTGCGCTCGGCCAGAACCGGCTGCGGTGTTTCCTGGAAATTGTCCGGCGGCAGGAAGTGCTGCTCGGCGGTGACGAAGGTCTCGAAATAGCGCCAGGTGCGTCGCGCGATCTTGCGCAGTTCGGTCGCGACGTAGTCGGAGACGACGAGCTGGTCCTCGGTCTCGGCCGTCTGACTGACATACCAGGCGATCATCGGCGAGAGCATCCAGACCAGCGCGAAGGGTACGCCGATGAAGGGCAGGCCCGTATCCGAGATCATGGCGAGCGCCACGGAAACCACGGCAAGCGCCGGGGCCTGCCACATGGACCTGTAATGGGCGAGGATTCCGCCACGCGCGCCGCTGTCGGCCTGCGCGGCCGTGCGCCATTCCAGCATCAGCTTGCCGCTGACGAAGGTGCGGTAGAGCGAGCGCACGATGGCGTCCGCCATCAACGCCGCCGAATGGGCGATGAAGACGATGCGCAGCGCGACCTGCGCATTGGCCGCGCGGATATCGGACAGCACGCGATGCACATGGGCGCGCGCGACGATATCGCTGCTGCGCGGCATGATGCCCGAGATGAGCGACAGCGTCGGCGCGACGAAGAGCAGGAAGATCAGCACGAGCTGCCAGATCAGCGCCTGGCGCGGCTCCATGTAGTACCAGCCCATGACGGAGGCGACGAGCCAGCCGATGGGGATGAGGCTGCGGCGCAGGTTGTCGTACATCTTCCAGCGGCCGAGCATGGGAATGCCGCTCGACGGGCCGAAGAGATAGGGCAGCAACTGCCAGTCGCCGCGCGCCCAGCGATGCTGGCGCGAGGTCTCGACGCCGTAGCGGGTCGGGAAGTCCTCGACGAGTTCCACATCCGTCACCAGCGCGCAGCGCGAGAGCGAGCCTTCGAGCAGGTCGTGGCTGAGCACCGCGTTCTCGCCGATGCGGCCCTTCACGGCCGCCTCGAAAGCGTCGACGTGATAGAGGCCCTTGCCGGTGAAGGTGCCCTCGCCCGCAAGGTCCTGATAGACGTCGGAGACGGTGAAGACGTAAGGGTCCACGCCGCGGTCGGCGGAGAAGATGCGCTGGAAGGTGGAGGCTTCCTTGCCGGTCGTCAGCGAGGGCGTGACGCGCGGCTGGAGGATGGAATAGCCGGTGACGATCTCGCCCGTCGCCTCGTCGATGACGGGGCGGTTGATCGGGTGGTGCATCTTGCCGACGAGCTTCGTCACCGCATCGCGCATCAGGCGCGTGTCGGAATCGAGCGTCATGACATATTTGACATTCGCCGGCACGATATTGGCGCCCGGCAGGAAGGTCGTGTCGCCGTCGCCGCGCAGCAGCAGGTTCAGTTCGTGCAGCTTGCCGCGCTTGCGCTCCCAGCCCATCCACGCGCCTTCCGAAGGATTGTAGAGGCGGCGGCGGTGGAGGAGGTAGAAGCGCGTGCGCCCGTCATAGGCATAGCGGGCGGAGAGCGTGGCGATCTCGCGCTTGGCATAGTCCAGCACGTCGAGGTCGGCCGGCGTTTCCTCCACCTGGCTGTCGGCCCAGTCGCTGATCAGCGCGAAATAGATCTCGCCGCGCGGATTGGCGAGGTAGTGGACTTCGAGGTTGCGCACCAGTTCGTCGACATGGTCGCGCTTGGAAATGAGACAGGGCACGACGAGCAGCGTGCGCGCGTCGTCGGGAATGCCGTCCTTGAACTCGTAGCCGACAAGCCGCGAGGGCGTAACGAAGAAGGTGACGAGCGTGTTGAAGAGACCCGTCGCGCCTTCCGAGGCCGGCAGCGCGAAGAGGATCAGCATGATCAGCCAGGCGCCGTTCGGAATGTCGAGCTGGTCGAGAAAATAGTAGACCGCAATCATCGCCAGCAGCGTGAGGATGATGTTCGGCCCGGCCACCGCCAGCCAGTCGAGCTTGCGGGTGAGGCGCACGACGCGCTGCACCGCCGTCGGCCGGTAGCCGATGCGCTTTTCCAGGAGCTTGCGCTGCTTGCCGACGATGAAGGAGGCGACATTGGCCTCGTAGTCTGGATCGTCCGCATGGGCCGCGGCGTCTTCCGCCGTCATGTCGAGCGCCGTTTCCGTGACTTCCAGCTCCGTCTTGCCGGAGCGGCGGGCGAAGCGCTCGATGGAATTGCGGTACTTGTTGCGCGAGCCGAAATCGAGATCGCTATAGTCGGAGCGCTGGCGCAGCGCCTCGTCGAGGCGGCTGACACTCTCGAACCAGCCGGGCCATTCCGTATCGTCCACCGTGCGCAGGCCCTTGATGAGCGAACTCATCGTGACGTTGCCGGAAGACAGGCGGTTGTTTTCCGCGACGATCAGTTCCTCGAGGTCGCTGCCGCGGCTCTCGATCTTGCGCTCCAGCCACTGGATCACCGCGCCGGAGGCCTGAAGGCCGTCGCGCAGGCGATAGAGAAGCTGGATGACGAAGGTGTTGTCCTCGACGAAGCTTTCCAGCGCGCTGAGATGCGCGATGCACTTTTCCGGGTCGTTGAGGCGCACCAGTTCGTCGGCCACCTCATTGGCCTTGATGCGCATCTTGCGCGAGCGCTCGACGCGGCTGGAAATGCGGCGCAGGTTCTCGAGCAGCACGAAGCGCACGAAGGAGGGCAGCGCCCAGAGTTCGCCGATCTTCAGCGCGTCGATCTTCTGGAAACCCTGCACGAAGGCCGTCAGGCTCTCCACGGAGACGCCGCTATGCGTATGGGCGACATAGAGCCAGGCGAGCGCCAGCGTGCGCGGGATCGGCTGGCCGTCGATCTCCATGGTCGGAAGCTGGCGGAAGAAGCGGCGCGGGAAGTCGCGGCGGACTTCCTGGATGGCCTCTTCGATGACGTAGTAGTTGTCGAGCAGCCATTCGGCCGCCGGGGTGATCTGGGCGCCCGCTTCCACATCCTTGGCCGTCGCCTGATAGACGCGGAAGATTTCCTTCTCGTTCTCCTTGTGCCGGGGGCGGAACTCGAAGGGCCGGTAGCCGGGCAGCGATGCCGTCCTGTCGCGCGCGAGCGTCTCGCCGCATTCGGCCAGCTCCTCCAGCGTCAGATAGGTGGCGCGGATCGAGTCGTTATAGTCGATCTGCTTGGCATCGGCGTCGCGCGGAGCTTGCGGCGTAGTGTTCAGGGGCATGTTTCTGATTCTGGATCCGGCCATGTTGATCCATCCGGCAATGGCCTTTGCGCCGGAGGGTTTTTCGCGGACAGGCTTCTTCTCGGTGCCGCGTTCAGCCATGACACCGGACCGCGCCTTCATGGCGCCTCACGGAGGGATATGGCTCAAGCGACACGCAGATTGGCATCCTGGCCGCGTGGTGCATGAAAACGGCATTTTTTAGCCGTAAGGGCAAAGACTTGCAACATGTCAACGGGACGAGATGGCGCAGCGCCGCCCCCGATCTGCGGTTTTGGTGAATCGCCGCGCCCGATGAAAACGGCCCGCCACATAGAGACATATTGACATAAAGATATCTTTATGTGACTTCGAATGCATCGATATGCGCAGCGGAGGTCCTGTCATGGCCAACTCCCCCCTGGACGCCCTTTTCGGGCCTGAACAGCCACCCCGCGACGGCAAGGAGATTCGTGCCGCCCTTGAGGCCGCCGCCCGCGAACGCATCCTCGTTCTCGATGGCGCGATGGGCACGGAAATCCAGACGCTGAAGCTGGTGGAGGAGGATTTCCGCGGCGACCGCTTCGGCGACTGCGCCTGCCACCAGCAGGGCAACAACGACCTGCTGACCCTCACCCAGCCGGGCGCGATCGAGGACATCCACTATCGCTATGCGCTTGCCGGCGCCGATATCCTCGAGACCAACACCTTCTCCTCCACCACCATCGCCCAGGCCGACTACGGCATGGAAGACATGGTGTATGAGCTGAACCGCGACGGCGCGCGCCTTGCCCGCCGCGCCGGCCTGCGTGCGCAGCAGAAGGACGGCCGCCGCCGCTTCGTCGCCGGCGCGCTCGGCCCGACCAACCGCACCGCCTCCATCTCGCCGGACGTCAACAATCCCGGCTACCGCGCCGTCACCTTCGACAACCTGCGCACCGCCTATGCCGATCAGGTGCGCGGCCTCATCGACGGCGGGGCCGACATCATCCTGATCGAGACGATCTTCGACACGCTGAACGCCAAGGCCGCGATCTTCGCGACGCGCGAAGTGTTCGAGGAAAAGGGCATCGATCTGCCCGTCATGATCTCCGGCACGATCACCGACCTTTCCGGCCGCACCCTTTCCGGCCAGACGCCGGAGGCCTTCTGGAACTCGGTGCGCCATGCCGATCCCTTCTCCATCGGCCTCAACTGCGCGCTCGGCGCCAATGCCATGCGCGCCCATCTCGCAGAAATTTCCTCCGTCGCGCAGACCTTCGTCTGCGCCTATCCCAATGCCGGCCTGCCGAACGCCTTCGGCCTTTACGACGAGACGCCGGAGGAAATGGCCGCGCAGATCGAAGGCTTCATGCGCGATGGCCTTGTCAATGTCGTCGGCGGCTGCTGCGGCTCGACGCCGGATCATATCCGCGCCATCGCCGAGGCCGCCGCGCGCCACAAGCCGCGCAAAATCCCCGATATTCCCCGCCACATGCGCCTTTCCGGCCTCGAGCCCTTCACGCTGACCGAGGCCATTCCCTTCGTGAATGTCGGCGAGCGCACCAACGTCACCGGCTCGGCGAAATTCCGCAAGCTGATCACCGCGGGCGACTATGCGGCCGCCCTCGACGTCGCCCGCGACCAGGTAGCGAACGGCGCGCAGATCATCGACATCAACATGGATGAGGGCCTGATCGATTCCGGCCGGGCGATGACGGAATATCTCAACCTCGTCGCCGCCGAGCCGGACATCGCCCGCGTCCCCGTCATGATCGACAGCTCCAAATGGGAAGTGATCGAGGCGGGCCTGAAATGCGTGCAGGGCAAGCCGCTGGTCAACTCGATCTCCCTGAAGGAAGGCGAGGAAGCCTTCCTGCACCACGCGAAGCTCGTGCGCGCCTATGGCGCGGCCGTCGTCGTCATGGCCTTCGACGAGACCGGGCAGGCCGATACCAAGGCGCGCAAGGTGGAAATCTGCACCCGCGCCTACAAGCTCCTGACCGAAGTCGCCGGCCTCGCCCCGGAAGACATCGTCTTCGACCCGAACATCTTCGCCGTCGCCACCGGCATCGAGGAGCACGACAATTACGGCGTCGACTTCATCGAGGCGACGCGGGACATCACCGCGACGCTGCCGCATGTGCATATCTCCGGCGGCGTCTCCAACCTCTCCTTCTCCTTCCGGGGCAACGAGCCGGTGCGCGAGGCGATGCACGCCGTCTTCCTCTACCATGCCATCCAGGCGGGCATGGACATGGGCATCGTCAATGCCGGCCAGCTTGCCGTCTACGACACGATCGAGCCGGAACTGCGCGAGGCCTGCGAGGATGTGGTGCTGAACCGCGTGCCCAAGGCCGGCGGCACCGCCACCGAGCGCATGCTCGAGATCGCCGAGCGCTTCAAGGGCGCGGGCGGCAAGGAGGCCAAGGAGCGCGACCTCGCCTGGCGCGAATGGCCGGTGGAAAAGCGGCTGGAACACGCCCTCGTCAACGGCATCACCGAATTCGTGGAAGAAGACACGGAAGAGGCCCGCCAGAATGCCGAGCGACCGCTGCATGTCATCGAGGGCCCGCTGATGGCCGGCATGAACGTTGTCGGCGACCTTTTCGGCGCAGGCAAGATGTTCCTGCCGCAGGTGGTGAAATCCGCCCGCGTGATGAAGCAGGCCGTCGCCGTTCTGCTGCCCTACATGGAGGCCGAAAAGCGCGCCAATGGCGGCAGCGGCGAACGGCAGAGCGCGGGGAAAATCCTGATGGCCACCGTCAAGGGCGACGTACACGATATCGGCAAGAACATCGTCGGCGTCGTGCTCGCCTGCAACAATTACGAGATCATCGACCTCGGCGTCATGGTGCCGGCAACGAAGATTCTTGAAACCGCGAAGGCGGAGAAGGTCGACATCATCGGCCTTTCCGGCCTCATCACCCCCTCGCTGGACGAGATGGTGCATGTCGCCGCCGAAATGGAGCGCGAGGGCTTCGACATTCCCCTCCTCATCGGCGGGGCGACGACCAGCCGTGTCCACACGGCGGTGAAGATCCACCCCCGCTACGAGCGCGGTCAGGCCGTCTATGTCACCGACGCCAGCCGAGCCGTCGGCGTCGTCGGCAGCCTGCTTTCGCCCGAGATGAAGCTCGGCTATGTCGAGACGCTGAAGGCGGAATACCGCAAGGTGGCCGACGCCCATGCACGCAGCGAGGCGGAAAAGCAGCGCCTGCCCATAACCAGGGCCCGCGACAACGCCTTCAAGGCCGACTGGTCCGCCTACCAGCCCAAGACGCCGTCCTTTCTCGGCACGCGCGTCTTCCAGGACTGGGACCTCGCGGACCTCGCCCGCTACATCGACTGGACCCCGTTCTTCCAGACCTGGGAACTGAAGGGCGTCTATCCGAAAATCCTCGACGACGAGAAACAGGGCCCCGCCGCCCGCCAGCTCTTCGCCGACGCACAGGCGATGCTGGAAAAGATCGTCACCGAAAAATGGTTCACGCCGAAGGCCGTCGTCGGCTTCTGGCCGGCCGGAGTGGTGGGCGACGATATCCGTCTCTTCACCGACGAGGCGCGCAAGGCGGAGCTTGCCACCTTCTTCACACTTCGCCAGCAGCTTTCCAAGCGCGACGGCCGGCCCAACGTGGCGCTCTCCGATTTCGTCGCACCCGTCGATAGCGGCAAAGAGGATTATCTGGGCGGCTTCGTCGTCACCGCCGGCATCGGCGAGATCGCCATTGCCGAGCGCTTCGAGCGGGCGAACGACGATTACAACTCGATCCTCGTCAAGGCGCTGGCCGACCGCTTCGCCGAGGCCTTCGCGGAGCGCATGCATGAATATGTGCGCCGGGAACTCTGGGGCTACGCCCCGGACGAGACCTTCGGCCCGACCGACCTGATCGGCGAGCCCTATGCCGGCATCCGCCCCGCGCCGGGCTATCCCGCCCAGCCGGACCATACGGAAAAGACGACGCTCTTCCACCTGCTCGACGCAGAGAAGGAAATCGGCGTGACGCTGACGGAGAGCTACGCCATGTGGCCCGGCTCCTCCGTCTCCGGCCTCTACATCGCCTCGCCCGAAAGCTACTATTTCGGCGTCGCCAAGGTGGAGCGCGACCAGGTGGAGGACTATGCCCGCCGCAAGGGCATGGAAATCGCCGAAGTGGAACGCTGGCTCGGCCCGGTGCTCAACTACATCCCGACGACCGCGCGGGAAAACGCGGCCTGAGCGGCATCAGGCCGTCGCGAGGTTGAGGAGAAGCACCATGGCGTAGCTGGCGACGACCAGCACGCCGAGCGACAGCACGACCGCCACCGTCACCCGCGGCCCGGCACGCAGAACGCGCCGCAGATCGATGCCTAGGCCGAGCGCGGCCATGGAAAGGATCGTCAGCACGGTGGCGGCCTTGCTCATGCCCCCGGCAAGTCCGGCATCGATGAGGCCGACGCTGCGCGCGAAAAGCATGGCGAGGAAGCCGAGGATGAACCAGGGCACCAGCCGATGAAGCGCCGGCCGGCGGCCGCCCGCCTTGCCGGAGGCGAGCGACAGCACGAAGATGACCGGCCCGAGCATCAGCACCCGCACCAGCTTGACGAAGGTGCCGATCTGGATGCTGAGGGCAGAGACCGGGGCGGTCGCCGCCAGAACCTGCGGCACCGCATAGACCGTCATGCCCGCCATCACGCCGTAGCCCGTCGCCGACAGGCCGAGCAGCGGCACGAGCGCCGGCAGCAGCAGCACCGTCGCCATGCCGAGCACCGCCGTAAATGCGATGGACGAGGCGACATCCTCCGCATCCGCATGGATGACCGGCGCCGTCGCGGCAATTGCGGAATTGCCGCAGATCGAATTGCCGCAGGCGACCAGCAGCGCGACACGGCGTGAAAGCCCGAGCCCCCGACCGATTCCATAGCTGGCGATCAAGGACACGGCCACCACCGCCGCAATGGCGCCGATCAGGGGCAGGCCCATGCCGGCAATCGCCGCCGCGCTGACACCCGCGCCGAGCAGAACGATGGCGACTTCCAGAAAATACTTAGCCGAAAAGGCGATGCCCGACTCGAAGGTCTCCGGCCGGCGCAGGAAGAGACGAACGACCGCGCCGATAAGGATCGCCAGCACCAGCGCCTCGATCCATGCGCCGCCCGTCAACGTGAGTTCGAGCCGCTCGGCAACGAGCGCGAGGCCGGACACCAGCGCCGAGAGCAGCACGCCGGGCGCCAAAGCGCGAATTCCAAGGATCGAATGTTTTTTGGGTGTTTTTTCCATACGCAGAGCAATGCGCTTGAAAAACCATTCGATCCATCGGCAAATATCTGACATTTCATTCGACTGGATCGAACAATGATGACGCTGGAACAGCTCCGCATCTTCGTCGCCGTGGCGGAGCGGGAACATCTCACCCAGGCCGCCGAGGCGCTGCATCTCACGCCGTCGGCGGTAAGCTCGGCAATCCGCGTGCTGGAAGAGCGCTACGGCATCGCCCTCTTCCACCGGACAGGCCGACGGATCGAGCTGACGGAAGCGGGGCTCGCCTTCCTGCCCGAAGCGAAAGCGACGCTGGCGCGCGCGACAAGCGCCGACCTCTTCCTCACCGAGATCGGCGGCCTGAAGCGCGGCACGCTCGCCATCGCCGCAAGCCAGACGGTGGTCGGCTACTGGCTGCCGCCGCTCCTTCTGCGCTTCCACGAGGCCTATCCGGCGATCGATATCCGCATAGTGGGCGGCAATACGGAACAGGCGGCCGAGGCCGTTCTGGAGGGGCGGGCGGAACTGGGCATCATCGAGGGTGAAGTGGACCACCCCGCCCTGTCACAGCGCATCGTCGCCCGCGACCGGGTGCTCGTCGTCGCCCCTGCCGGCCATGCCTTCGCCGGCAGGCCCGTCACGCCAGATGAGCTGACGCAGGCACGCTGGGTGCTGCGCGAACCCGGCTCCGGTACCCGCAGCGCGCTGACCTCGGCGCTGGACGAAACGGCGCTGGATATCGCCCTGTCGCTGCCCTCCAACGAGGCGGTGCGTAGCGCCGTGCTTGCCGGAAACGCCCTGACGGCCGTTTCGGAATATGTGGTGCGGGACGATCTTGCGACCGGCCGCCTCGCACCCGTCGCCTTCGACCTGCCCGAGCGCGCCTTCCGCTTGCTGCGGCACAAGGAGCGCTACCGCTCCAAGGCCGCGCTCGCCTTCGAAAAGCTGCTTTAGGACCGATCGACATTCAGATCAGGCTGAGCCGAAAATGGTGCTTTTGCGGGACCCGGAGCGCAGCGTACTTTCGGTACGTGAGCACCGGAAGTCCGGAAAAGTGCTATTTGCAGGCCGGCATGGGCTGAATGTCGGTCGGTCGGTCCTAGTCGCCGCGGCCGCGGAAGCGGCGCTGATAGGCAGGATCGTAAAGCGAGCTTTCGCGAAAATCCTCCGCAGCCAGCGTGCGGCCGACAAAGATCAGCGCCGTGCGCTCGATAGGCTCTTGCGCGACCTTCCCCGCGATATCGGCCAGCGTGCCGCGCACGACCCGCTCGTCCGGCCAGGACGCCTTGACCACGATGGCGACCGGGCAATCGGCCCCGTAGAGCGGCGTCAGGTCTTCCACGACCTTGTCGAGCGCATGGATGGCGAGATGGATCGCCAGCGTCGCCCCCGTCGCGCCAAAACCTTCCAGCGTCTCGCGGTTCGGCATGGGCGAGGCGCGGCCGGAGACGCGGGTGAGCACGAGGCTCTGCGCAACGGCCGGAATGGTGAGTTCGCGGCCGAGCGCCGAGGCGGCGGCGGCAAAGGAGGGCACGCCCGGCGTCATCGTATAGGCGATGCCATGCTTTTCCAGCCGGCGGATCTGCTCGGCGACGGCGCTCCAGACCGAAAGGTCGCCGGAATGGAGGCGCGCCACATCCTCGCCCGCAGCCGCGGCGCGGACATATTCGGCTTCAATCTCGTCGAGCGACATCGGCGCCGTATCGACGATACGCGCACCCGGCGGGCAATATTGCAGCAGTTCCGGCGAGACGATGGAGCCGGCATAGAGGCAGACCGGACATTTGCCA
This sequence comes from Shinella zoogloeoides, assembly GCF_020883495.1. Lineage (NCBI taxonomy): Bacteria > Pseudomonadati > Pseudomonadota > Alphaproteobacteria > Hyphomicrobiales > Rhizobiaceae > Shinella > Shinella zoogloeoides. Next base: position 3,365,524 of record NZ_CP086610.1, read on the forward strand.
ATGAGATCGCGGCCGCGCACGGTGATGAGATCGGCAGCGCCCGGACCGGCGCCGATGAAGTGAACGGTCATGTCATCCCTCAGTTTGTTTAGCCGGCTTCACCCAGCTCCATTGCGTCACCGGCATGGCCGGCCGCCAGCCGGTCATCCGGCCGACGGGCGAGGCCCGCGCGATATCGATGCGGACCAGCGAACCGCCGAGCCGGGCATGATGGGCCAGAAGCACGGCCTCCATTTCCGTCGTCACAGCATTGGCGACAAGCCGTCCGCCGGGTTTCAGGCCGGAAAGCGCGGCTTCCACCACCCCCGCCTCGCTGCCGCCGCCGCCGATGAAGATGGCGTCCGGCGCGGCAAGCCCGGCCAGCGCCGCCGGCGCGGCGCCTTCCACGACGGAAAGCCCCGGCACGCCGAAGCCTCGCGCATTACGGCGAATGCGGGCGGCGCGCTCCGGGTGACCCTCGACGGCAATCGCCCGAAGCGAGGGATCGGCCAGCATCCATTCGATGCCGATGGAACCGGACCCCGCGCCGATATCCCACAGAAGCGCGCCGCGCCGGGGCGCGAGCACCGAGAGCGTCAGCGCGCGGACCTCGCGCTTGGTGATCTGGCCATCATGCTCGAAAAGGCTGTCATCGAGGCCGGGCGTGAGGGCGAGGATGCGCGCGCCCTCGCCGGCCGCCACTTCCACGGCGCAGACATTGAGCATGTCCGCATCCGCAAGCGCAAATCGATCCGCCCGATGGCTGCTCACCCGTTCCCGCGCACCGCCCAGCGCTTCCAGCACGGTGAGGCACGATGCGCCAAAGCCGCTTTCGGCCAGAAGGGCCGCGAGCGCCGCCGGGCCATCGCTATCCGAGGTCAGCGCGAGGATGCGGCTGCCGGGATGGAGATGCGGACGGATGAGGTCGATGGGACGGCCGTGCAGGGAAACACACGCTGTATCCTGCAACGCCCAGCCCATGCGCGCGGCAGCGAGGCTGAAGGAGGAGGGCGCGGGGAAGACCCGCATTTCCGCCCGCGAAATGCGCCTGCAAAGCGTGACGCCGACGCCGTAGAAGAAGGGATCGCCCGAGGCGAGCACCGCGACGGGGCGCCCCCGCGCCGCCAGCACCGCCTCCACGGAACGCTCGAAGGGGCTCAGCCAGACGTGTCTTTCACCATGGATCGCCGCATCGGCAAGCTCCAGATGCCGCGCGCCACCGAAGACCAGAACAGCCGCAGCGATGGCGGCCTTGGCCTCGTCGCCGAGACCGGCTAGACCATCCTCGCCGATGCCGACGATGGTGAGCCACGGGGGAGCTGGATCAGGCATGGACAAGAGACGCATCCTCATACTGGGCGGCGCGACCGAGGCCCGGGACCTTGCGGCCCGGCTTGCTAGGCGAACCGATCTCGCCGTCACGCTGTCGCTCGCCGGCCGCACGCTCGATCCCGCGCCGCAGCCCGTGCCGGTGCGCAGCGGAGGGTTCGGCGGCGCAGAGGGACTTGCCGCCTATCTGCGCGGCGAAACCATCGATCTGCTCATCGACGCCACTCATCCTTTCGCAAGACAGATTTCCGCCAATGCCGGCATCGCCAGTAAGGCGGCCGGTATCCCCCTGCTGCGGCTGGAGCGCCTCGGCTGGGAAGAAACGGACGGCGACCGCTGGACGCGTGTCACTTCTATTGCCGAGGCGGTGACTGCGCTGGGTGGGGAGCCGCGCCGCGTCTTCCTCGCCATCGGCCGGCAGGAGGCCAAGGCCTTCGACGCCGCGCCGCAGCACCACTATCTCGTGCGCAGCGTCGATCCCGTCGATCCGCCGCTCGATGCACCCGATGTGGAGTACTTGCTCGCCCGCGGCCCCTTCGCCGTCGAGGCAGAGGTGGCGCTGCTGCGGGATCGCCGCATCGACGTCATCGTCAGCAAGAATTCCGGCGGTGACGCCACCTATGGCAAGATCGTCGCCGCGCGCATCCTCAGCCTGCCCGTCCTTCTGGTCGAGCGGGCGGCGGCGGGCGATGGTCATCGCGCCGGGACGGTCGAGGAGGCGTTGCGGCTTGCCGATCATTTGCTCGGCGCCTTCAGGAAGCGCGGCGTATAGACGAGGTCCGGCAGGTCCGGCCGCGCGATGACGCGGGTTTCCGGCGAGCCGATGACGACACAGGTCGCCATGTCGGCGCGCTCCGCCTCTGCTTCTCCGAGCGGCATGACCAGCATGCGCTCGTCCGGCCGGCCCGCCGCGCGGCCGAAGATGACGGGTGTCTCACCCGGCAGGACCTCTCGCAAAATCTCGAAGGCCTTGCCAAGCTGCCAGGGCCGTGCCTTGCTGATCGGGTTGTAGAGCGCGATTACGAGGCCGGCTTCGGCGACCATGCGCAGCCGCCTCTCGATGATCTCCCAGGGCTTCAGGTTGTCCGAGAGCGAGATGGCACAGAAATCATGACCGAGCGGCGCGCCGATGCGTGCCGCGACCGCCAGCATGGCCGTGACGCCCGGCACCACGACGAGATCGACGGACTTCCATTCCTCCGGCCCGGCATCGATGGCCTCGCAGACCGCCGCCGCCATGGCGAAGACGCCCGGATCGCCGCCCGAGACGACGCAGACATTCACACCCGTTGCGGCCCGCGCCAGCGCCGCCTCGGCACGGTTCAGTTCCTCGCGATTGTCGGAAGCGACCTTGATCTGGTCCGGCCGCAGATTCAGCCGGTCGATATAGGGGAAATAGCCGAAGAACTCGGTCGAGGCCTCGACGGCACGCAGCGCCTCCGGCGTCATCTGGTCCGGATTGCCGGGGCCGGTGCCAATCACATGGAGCCTGCCGGTCATGGACGGCCGCTCCAGCCGGGCACGAGCACCAGCGAGAAATAGGGCGCGGTATCGTCGAGCTTTTCGGAAAGGCGCATGGACTTGCCTGAGGGCGTGGTGCCGCGCTCCACATAGACCGCCTCGCCGAGCCGCCCGGCATTGGCAAGCGCCCGGCGGATCTTCGGCAGGTTGCGCCCGACCTTCATGATGACGGCGGCCTCGGTATCTCCGAGCCGGCGCGACAATTGCTCCTCACCCATCGTGCCGGGCAGCACGGAGAGCACGTCGTCGCCCTGCACGATTGGCAGGCCGGAGAGCGACCAGCAGCCGGACATGGCGGTGATGCCGGGTATGACCTCCGTCGGGAACCGGCCGGCAAGGCGCACATGCAGATGCATGTAGGAGCCGTAGAACATCGGGTCGCCCTCGGAGAGGATCGCGACCGTGCGGCCGGCGGCAAGGTGTTCCGCGACGGCGGCGGCGGAAGCATCGTAGAAGGCCGTGATCTGGCTCTTGTAGTCGTCGTGCTCCTTGTCGATCTCGACCGTCACCGGATAGTAGAGCGGCAGCTCCACCATGCCGGACTTCAGAAGGCCCTCGACGATGGCGCGGCCATTGCCGGAGCGGCCCGCCTTCGCGAAATAGGCCAGCACATCGGCTTCGCCGATAGCCCGCACGGCCTTCAGCGTCAGGAGTTCCGGATCGCCCGGGCCGGTGCCCACGCCATAGAGTCGTCCCGTCATAGTCATACTCCCGGCCTTGCCAGCGAATTGAGGGCGGCGGCCGTCATGGCGCTGCCGCCGAGGCGGCCGCGCACGATGGCGAAGGGCACGCCGTAGGAATTTTCCGCCAGCGCATCCTTCGATTCCGCCGCGCCGACGAAGCCGACCGGCATGCCGAGGATCGCCGCCGGTTTTGGCGCGCCGTCGCGCAGGAGTTCCAGCAGATAGAAAAGGGCTGTCGGCGCATTGCCGATGGCGACGACCGAACCGGCCATGCGCTCCAGCCAGAGGCGGATGGCGGCGGCCGAGCGGGTGTTGTCGATCTCTTTGGCAATCTCCGGCGTGCGCGGGTCGCGCAGCGTGCAGATCACGTCATTGTTTGCCGGCAGGCGGGCGGCGGTGACGCCGCGCGCCACCATTTCGGCATCGCAGAAGATCGGCGCGCCGGCCTGAAGCGCCGTGCGGGCCGAGCCCACGAAATCCGGCGAGAAGACGAAATGCGCCGCCGCCTCGACAAGACCGGCCGCATGGATCATGCGCACGGCGACATCCGATTCCGCCTCGGAAAAGCGGGAAAGATCGGCCTCGGCGCGGATGATCGCGAAGGATTTTTCATAGATGGCGGTGCCATCTTTTATGTAGTCGTAGTCTGTCATTGCGGGCCTTGATAAGCGGAAACGAGGGCGGCAGGTGCGGTGCGGTCGATAAAACTCTTCGCCGTCTCGCCCTCCTTGCGCTGCGCGCGCAAGAGAGTGCCGAGACGCCGGATCGCGGATGGGAGGTCTTCGACGGGAAGGGCAGCGGCCGGCGCATCACCGGCACGCCCATCGAGCACAAGCCCGACGCCTGCGGCCGTGCCGCAAAGCGTGACGGCGGCGCGAGCGGGATGTGCGCAGCCCTTCGGGCAGCCGGAAATATGCACGTCGACGGAACCATCGAGCAACTCTCCGGCACCCCTCACGACGGCATCGGCTGCGGCATGGGTATCGAAACGGGCCGAAGCGCAGCCGGCGGCACCGGCGCAGATCGAGATGGAGCGGCCGGGCGCGGTATCCGTGCACCAGAAACCTTCAAGGCTGGCACAGGCTTCAGCCTCCGCCAGCCCTTCCCCAGAAAACCCACGCACGAGCAGCATGCGATGCGGCGCGAGCCGGAATTCGGAAGCACCACAGGCGACAAGGCCTTTCACGAGGGCAGCGAGCTTATCGGCCTGCATCTGGCCATAGGCTGGGGCGATGCCGAGCACGCGTTCGCCACCTATACGGTGAATGCCGAGCGGATGGCGGGAAAGAGCAGCGAAAGGGGGCGGTTCCGAGACCACACCGAATTCAGCGGCAAGCGCCGCAGCGTCGAGGTCACGCCCGCGGGCAGCCGGGCCGAGGGCGGCAAGGGCGGCGATGACGGTCATCGTACCGGCAATGACGCGATCTTCCGCCAGCACCGCGACGGGTCGCGCCGCCTGCCGATCACCGCCGACCGACAGCCGCCAGCCGGCCGCAACCGCATCGAGCCGGATATCGGCCACCATGTCGCCAAGGGAGAGCACGCCGCCGCCATCGACGACGATGGCAAGCTTGGGCGCGAGAATGAGCGAAGCCGCCGCGATGGCCTTGCGCAGCGCATCGGCCACCGGCGTCGCATCGACAGTCTCGGAGGGGTCGATGCCCGAGAGCGGCGGGATTTCGATGGCGACGCCCGTCTGCGGCACGATGCCGGCGGCGGCTAGCCCTTCGGCAAGGCGCGGCACCGAAGCCTCCGTCAGGCCACGAAGCTGGAGATTGCCGCGGGCGGTGATCTCGATCAGGCCATTGCCGTGTTCGCGGGCGAGGTCGGCAAGGGTGAGCAGGTCTTCGGCCGCCAGCGCCGGGGCGGCGGGGCGCAGGCGCACGAGAAGGCCGTCGCCGGTCCGCATTGGCGCGGACAGCGAAGGGCAGGCGCCGCGGCGCAGGGTGTCCAGCGCAGGAACCGTCATGCGCCCTCCTCCTCGCCGGCCGGGCGGCGGATCAGGTAGGTGTCCATGATCCAGCCATGCGCCTCGCGCGCCTTGGCCCGGGTTTCCGTGATGGTCTCGGCAATGTCCGCAAGCTTGCCGGACAGCAGGATTTCGTGCGGCGTGCCAAGATAGGCACCCCACCAGATTTCCGCCTCCGGGTCTTCCACCGTGCGGAAGGCCTGCACGCCGTCGAGCATGACGAGCGCATCACGGGAGGATTCCGGCCAGCCCTCCGAAAGGCGGCGGCCGGTGGTGATCTCGACGGGCAGGCCGATGCGGTTGAGCGCGATGCCATGGCCCGCGCAAAGCGCCTGCACGCTGGTGATGCCGGGGATGACCTCGGTTTCGAAGGCGACGTTTCCGGCAGTGCGCACATGCTCGACGATGCGCAATGTGCTGTCGTAGAGCATCGGGTCGCCCCAGACGAGAAGACCGAGCGTCTGGTTCTCGCCAAGCTCGTTCAGAAGCGTGCGCTCGTAGATACCGGCAATGGCGCGGTGCCAGTCGTGAACGCCGTCCTCATAGGTGCCATCGGCGCGGCGCACCGGCACGGCATAGTCGAGGATACGGCATGAAGAATTTTCGAGGAAACGGTCGCAGATCTCGCGGCGCACGTCGGCAAGGTATGCCTTTTCCGCGCCCTTGGTCGGGATGAGCAGCACATCGGCCCGGTTCAGCGCCTTGATGGCCTGCACGGTCATGTGCTCGGGATTGCCCGCGCCGATGCCGATGACCAGTATCTTCCTCACATCCGTCTCCCGTGCGGCTTGCGCTCCCGGTTCGCGGCCCTGTTTGGGTCCCGCACCTCTTCCTAATCCCAAAAGCCGGCGGAATACAGTCCCCGGATCGCGTCCTTTGCCGGTCTTTTTGAGACGTCGCGCTCAGGCGGCCTTGCGATCGGTGAGATAGACGCGCGGCGAGGTGCCGAGCATGCGCTTGAACATGGTGGTGAAGGCCGGCACGCTCTCGTAGCCGGCATCGAGCGCCACGCGCGTCACCGGCTCGCCGGCCGCAAGGCGCGGCAGGCAGGCGAACAGGCAGGCCTGCTGCCGCCAGGTGACGAAGCTGACGCCCATTTCCTGCCGGAAGAAACGGGTGAAGGTGCGCCGGCTCATGTTGAGACGCCGCGCCCAGTCGTCGATCTTCACCGTCGGCGAAGGCTGCTCGACGAAATCGCGGCAGAGGCCGGCAAGCCGCCCGCTTTCCGGGAAAGGCAGGCCGAGGCGGCGCTCGGGCAGCCGGCCGATCTCGTCCAGAAGCAGCGCCATCACAAGTTCGGCCCGCGCGCGATCCTCCGCCATCGCCCCCTTGCGCACGGCCTCGGTGATGAGCTGGCGGGCAAGGTCGGTGACTTCGAGCACGGTCGGCTCCTGCGAGGCGGCCCGGCCCTCCGGCGAATAGATATAGACCGAGCGCATGCTGACATCGCTGTACATTTCGACCGAATGTTCGAGGCCGCGGGGGATCAGCAGCGCATGGCCGGGCGGGATCATCCAGCGCCCGCGCCCCGTCGCCACCAGCACGACACCGGAGAAGACGCAGAGGAACTGCGTGCGGCGATGCCGGTGCGGCGGCACGGTATAGCCGCCCGGAATATCCGAACTGTGGACCAGAACGTCCTCGTTCGACTGCTCCATGCGGGCGAGGTTATGGACGTGGTCCTCGTCCAGCGCCTTGAGGCGCGCTGCGGTCAGTTTTTCCATTTTGGCCCACTCGCGTAAGAAATGGACCTCAGCACAAAAGCAGGCCGCAAGCAATCCTTGTATTTGAGCAAAAAATGCCGAGCCGGGCATCTCATCTTTCGAGGCAACCATGTCGACTGTCGTTCCCGCGGCGCCCCGTAGCGCCGCTGCCGCCACCACCTATTCCGTCATCATCGCGGTCAGCGCCTGCCACATGCTGAACGACATCATGCAGTCGCTGCTGACGTCGATCTATCCGCTGCTGAAGGAGAACTACGCGCTCGACTTCGTGCAGATCGGCCTTCTGACCATGGCCTTCCAGGTCACGGCCTCGCTGCTGCAGCCGGCCATCGGCATGGTGACGGACCGCTGGCCGATGCCCTTCTCCCTGCCGGTCGGCATGGGCAGCAGTTTCGTCGGGCTCATCCTGCTCGCCTATGCGCATTCCTTCCCCATGCTGGTCCTCGGCGCCTGCATGATCGGTCTCGGCTCGGCGATCTTCCATCCCGAATCCTCGCGCGTCGCACGCCTTGCCTCCGGCGGGCGGCATGGCCTTGCGCAGTCCATGTTCCAGGTCGGCGGCAATGCCGGCACGGCAATCGGCCCGCTGCTTGCCGCCTTCATCGTGCTGCCCTTCGGCCAGACGAGCGTCGCCTGGTTCTCGGCGGTGGCGCTGATCGGCATGATGATCCTGACCTGGGTCGGCAACTGGTATGCCGGCGAGCGCCGCAACGCCGCAAGCCGCCCCGCCATCAGCCGCACGCTGCCGCTGCCGCGCGGCCGGGTCGCCTGGGCGCTCATCGTGCTCATCGTTCTGACGACCACGAAGAACGCCTATCTCTCCAGCCTCTCCAGCTACTTCACCTTCTACACGATCGGCCGCTTCGGCCTCGACGTGCGCGATGCGCAGTTGATGCTGTTCCTCTTCCTCGGCTCCTCGGCAGTCGGCGTCTTCCTGGGCGGCCCGATCGGCGACCGCTTCGGCGCGCGCTTCGTGATCTGGTTCTCGATCCTCGGTGTCATCCCCTTCGCGCTGATGCTGCCCTATGCGAACCTGTTCTGGACGGGCGTGCTGACGGTGCTGATCGGCCTGATCTTCTCCTCGGCCTTCTCCGCCATCGTCGTCTTCGCGCAGGAACTGGTGCCGGGCCGCGTCGGGCTGATCGCCGGCATCTTCTTCGGCTTCTCCTTCGGCGCGGGCGGCCTTGCCGCCGCCCTGCTCGGCGGCGTCGCCGACAGCCACGGCATCGACTATGTCTACAAGCTCTGCTCGTACATGCCGCTGCTCGGCATCCTCACCATCTTCCTGCCGCGCCTGCCGGCAAGGCACTGAGCACCTCCAGCTCAGACGAAAACGCCCGGCGAAAGCCGGGCGTTTCTGTTTTAGGCATTGCCCTCAAAGACCGAAGGCATCCTTGAACTGGTACCACCAGGAACCGATGGTCGAATACTGCGCACGGAACATGCGACCGCCCGGGAAGGGAATCCAGGGCAGCTTCTCGAACTGGTTGAAGCGCGACAGATCGCCGTGAATCGCTTCGCTCAGGATCTGGCCGAAGAGATGCGAGCCGGTGACGCCGTGACCGCTGTAGCCATGGGCGAAATAGGTGTTCTTTCCGATCTTGCCCATCTGCGGCACGCGCGAGAAGGAGAGCGCGAAATTGCCGCTCCAGGCATAGTCGATCTTCACGCCCTTCAGCGACGGGAAGACTTTTTCGAGGTTCGGGCGGATTTTCGCCCTGACGTCGGCCGGGTCCGTGCCGCCATAGACGGTGCCGCCGCCGAAGATCATGCGCTTGTCGGCCGAGAGGCGGAAATAGTCGAGGATGTAGCGCACGTCCTCCACGCACATGTCGCTCGGGATCAGTGCATCGGCGCGATCACCCAGCGGCTCGGTGGCGATCATCTGGGTCGAAACCGGCATGACGCGCGAGACGAGCTTCGGCACGACATGGCCGAGATAGGCGTTGCCGCAAAGCACGGCGGCATTCGCCGTCACGCTGCCTTTCGCGGTATGAATGACGGGCTTTTCCGCCTCATGCTCGACGCGGATGACGGGCGACTGTTCGTAGATCACGCCGCCGAGCGATTCCAGCGCCTTCGCCTCGCCGAGGGTCAGGTTGAGCGGGTGCATGTGGCCGCCGCTCGTGTCCAGCATGCCGCCGATATAGGCGTCGGTATTCACCAGCTTCTGCATGGCAGCCTTGTCCAGCAACTGGTAATCGTCCATGCCGTAGCTCTTCCACAGCGCCTTCTTGTGCTCCAGCTCCTTCATATGGGCGGGCGTATAGGCGGCGTAGATATTGCCATTCTTCAGGTCACAGTCGATCTGGTACTGCGAAACGAGGCGGCGGATGATCTTGCCGCCTTCCTGCACCAGACCGCCGATGAAGGCGCCGGCCTCGTCGCCGTAGCGGCGCTTGATCGTGTCGAGGCTGGCATTGAGGCCATTGACGAGCTGGCCGCCATTGCGCCCGGACGCGCCCCAGCCGATGCCGGCGCCTTCCACCATCACGACCTTGTAGCCCTTTTCGGCAAGGTGGATGGCGGTGGAGAGGCCGGAATAGCCGGCGCCGAGCACGGCGACATCGGCCGTGACCGCGCCCTCCAGCACCTTCGGCGTGCGGATGATGTTGCGGGAAGCAGCGTAGTAGCTGTCGGGATATTCGCCGTTGCCGGCATAGGAAGCTTTGTTGGCCATCAGACGATTTCCAGGTAGGCGCTGAATTCGAAGTCGGTCACCTGTTCGGCGAAACCGGCGATTTCCTGCCGCTTGCAGGCGATCAGCATGGAGCGGAGATCCGCATCGAAGATTTCCGAGACGATCGAGCCGTTCTCGAAGGCGGTGACGGCAGAGCCCCATTCGCTGGGAATGCGCGGCAACTGCGAAAGATAGGCCCGGCCCGAGACCGGCGCCGGCGGCTCCCACTTGTTGCGGATGCCGACGAGGGCAGCGCCGAGAATGGCGGCCATGACGAGATAGGGGTTGGCGTCGGCGCCGGCGACACGGTGCTCGATGCGCCGCGCCTTGTTGTTGCCGCCCGGAATGCGGATGGCGGCCGTGCGGTTCTCATAGCCCCAGGAAATCGAGGTCGGCGCATGGGTGTCCGGGCGCAGGCGGCGATAGGAATTGTAGTGCGGGGCGAAGAGCAGGGTCGATTCCGCCATGCCGCGCGTCAGGCCGGCGACGGCATGTTTCATGATGGCCGAGCCTTCCGCCGTGCCGTCGTCGAAGACATTGTTGCCGTCCTCGTCGATCACGCTGAAATGCATGTGCATGCCGCTGCCCGAGCGCATGCCGTAGGGCTTGGCCATGAAGGTGGCGGCAAAGCCGTGCTTGCGCGCGATGCCCTTGACGATGCGCTTGAAGAACAGCGCGTCGTCGGCCGCTTTCAACGGATCGTCGGAATGCATCAGGTTGATTTCGAACTGGCCGATGCCGTTTTCCGCGACGGCCGAATCCGCCGGCACGTTCTGCCGCTCGCATTCCGCATAGACGTCGGAGAAGAACTGGCCGAAATCGTCGAGTTCGTCGATGGAGAGGATGGCGTCGGAATCGAGGCGCTTGCCGGTATAGGGCGAGATCGGCGGCTCGGCATGATCCGGCTCGGCGTCGATCAGGTAGAATTCCATTTCCGAGGCGACGACCGGGCGAAGGCCCAGCTCGTTATACTGCCGCACGATATTGGCGAGCGCCTGACGCGGATCGGCAAGGAACGGCTCGCCGCTCTCCTTGAACAGCCAGAGCGGCACGACGGCGGAAGGCTTCAGCGTCCAGCTGACGGGCAGCGGCCCGCGGCCGGTCGCCGCGCAGATGCCGTCCATGTCGCCCGAGGCGAAGACGTGGCTCGAGCCGACGATATCCTCACCCCACACATCGACGCCGACGATGGACAGCGGCATGCGGATACCGCCCTTCAGCACCTTTTCCGCCTGCCCTACCGGCACGCGCTTGCCGCGCAGAATGCCGTTCAGGTCGCAGACGACGGCCTGGATGCTCTCCACGCCATCGGCATTGATCAGCCAGTTGGAATCGTCAGTCACGTCAAATCCCCTTCCGTATCACATAATTATTTTTGTGATCACATTTTCCAGATATGCACACTTTCTTGTCACGGGTCAAGCTGCTAGAACCTGTCACGAAGGACAGGCTGGCACCCGACAGCCTTTCACAGGAGGTATGGATTGGGCAACTTGGCGCTGGAATCGCTGGAGCGGCCGGAAGGCATGACGACGCATGAATATGCGCATCGCCGCCTGCGCCAGGCCATCATGGTCGGCTCGATCCGCCCCGGCGAATCGCTGACCATCCGCGGCATTGCCGAGGCGATGGAGAGCAGCCCGACGCCGGTGCGCGAGGCGCTGCGCCGTCTCTCCGCGGAAGGCGCGCTGCGCGTGCTCGACAATCGCCGCATCATGGTGCCGCGCATGACGGCGGACCGTTTCAGCGAACTCGTCTCGCTGCGCTCCATGCTGGAGCAGCACGCCGCCCGCCGGGCCGTGCCGCATATCACCGAGCGCCGCATCGACCAGCTCGCCGAGATCGACCGCGCGCAGGACGAGGCCATCGCCCGCAAGGACAACGGCACCGCCCTCCTCCTGAACCAGGAATTCCATCGCACGCTATACACCGCCAATCCCGAGCAGGTGATCATGCCGATGGTGGAGAGCATCTGGCTCCAGCTCGGCCCCTTCCTCGGCATCGCCATGGAGCATGTCGCCCAGCTCTATTTCGTCGATCGCCACCAGGAGGCCATCGAGGCGCTGCGCAAGCGCGACGAGGACGCCGTGGCCACGGCGATCAAGGCCGACATTTCCGAGGGCATCGGCGGTTTCGAGCGTTCGGCCATCGAGAATCTCTTGAAACTTGCAGGACAATAAACGCACCGGCCAAAGGCCGGGCAACAGGGGGAATGGCAGATGAAGGCGGATGTGATTGTTCTCGGCGCGGGCGTGGTCGGCATTTCGGCGGCGATCCATCTGGCCCGGCGCGGCAAGAAGGTGGTGATGATCGACCGCCGCGGCCCGGCCGAGGAAACCTCCTACGGCAATGCCGGCCTCATCCAGCGCGAGGGCGTCTTCCCTTACGGCTTCCCGCACGATTTCGGCGCGCTCTTCCGCTACGCGCTGAACAACACCATCGACGCCCATTATCACCCCTCGGCGATCCCGAGCATCATTCCCTTCCTCGCCCGCTACTGGTGGCATTCCGGCTTCCGCCAGCACCAGAGCATCGCCCATCTCTATGCCCCGCTCATCGAACATTCGATCAGCGAACACGCCGACCTCATCGCCGCCTCCGGTGCCGACGACCTCATCCGCAAGGACGGCTGGATGAAGGTCTTTCGCACGGAGAAGGAGCGGGACAAGGCCTATGCGGAGGCGGAAAAGCTTTCGGCCAATTTCGGCGTCAACCACCAGAAGCTGACGACGGCGGAAGTGGCCGCCGCCGAACCGCATATCCGCGCGGAACTGACCGGCGGCCTGCGCTGGACCGACCCATGGTCGATCCGCGATCCCCAGAGCCTCCTCAAGCGCTACCTCGCCTATTTCCAGTCCCTCGGCGGCGAATTGAAATCCGGCGACGCGGCGACCATCGAACATGTGCTTGAAGGCGAAGGCTGGCGCATCGCGACGCCCGAGGGACCGCTGGAAGCAAGGGACGTCGTCGTCGCGCTCGGCCCCTGGGCCGATACGGTGACGCGCAAGCTCGGCTATCGCTTCCCGCTCGCCGTCAAGCGCGGCTACCACATGCATTACGGCGCGGAAGAGGGCGCGACGCTCAACAACTGGGTGCTCGACGCCGAGCGCGGCTATTTCCTCGCCCCCATGCTGCGCGGCATCCGCCTCACCACCGGCGCGGAGTTCGCCAGGCGCGACACGCGCAAAACCCCGGTCCAGCTTCGCCGCGCCGAAAAGGTCGCCCGCGAATTCTTCCCGCTCGCCGAACGGCGCGACGAGGAACCGTGGATGGGCGCCCGCCCCTGCACGCCGGACATGATGCCGGTCATCGGCAAGGCCCCACGCCATGCCGGTCTCTGGTTCGCCTTCGGCCATGCCCACCACGGCATGACCCTCGGCCCCATCACCGGCCGCGTGCTGGCGGAAAAGATGCTGGGCGAGCGCACGGTGATCAATATCGGGCCGTACCGGCCGGAGCGCTTTATCGCCTGATCCGCGTCGACAGGATGATCGACGACAGCGTGCGCTCCACGCCGTCGATGGCGCCGATGCGGTCGATCAGGTGGTCGAGTTCCGCAATGGACGCCGCCTCGACCACGGCGATGAGATCGAAGCTGCCGCTCACCGAATGCAGCGTGCGCACGGCGGAAATGGCGTGCAGCTCCGTCGTGATGCGGGCGAGGGTCTTGGGCGCGATGGTGATCAGCACATGGGCCTTCACCATGCCGCTCTCATAGGCGTCGGAAAGCTTGACGCCGTAGCCGGCGATCACGCCGTCGCGCTCCAGCCGGTCGATCTTCGCCTGCACGGTCGTGCGCGACAGGCCCAGCTTGCGGGCGATGGTCGCCGTCTGTTCGCGGGCGTTCTCGCTGAGGATGGCCAGAAGCGCGCGATCCTTGGCGCCTAGCGTCGAAATGCTCATTTTCACCGTCGTTCTGCCGATAATGATAACGCATTATGCCAGATATGGCGCTTTAAATCGACAGCCCCTCCCCTCAAAATAAGTGCATCAATTCATGCCGGAGGGTAATCACATGAAGGACATCGTCGTCATCGGCGCAGGCAAGATCGGCTCGACCATCGCGCGCATGCTGGCCCATTGCGGAGACTACCGCGTCACCGTCGCCGACCGCTCGGAAGACCAGCTCGCCGCCATCGAGAAGCACGATGCCGTTTCGACCGTCGTCGTCGACATCGCCGACGCCGTCGCCATGAAGGCGCTGCTCACCGGCAAGTTCGCCGTTCTCTCGGCTGCCCCCTACCACCTGACGGTCGCCATCGCCGAAGCTGCCGCCGCTGCCGGCGTGCACTATCTCGACCTCACGGAAGACGTCGAATCCACCCGCCAGGTCAAGCGCATCGCCGCGAACGCCAAGACGGCCTTCATTCCGCAGTGCGGCCTCGCACCGGGCTTCATCTCCATCGTCGCCAATGACCTCGCAAGCCGCTTCGACACGCTCGACAGCGTGCGCATGCGCGTCGGCGCCCTGCCGCAGTACCCGTCCAACGCTCTCAACTATAACCTGACCTGGAGCACGGACGGCGTCATCAACGAATATATCGAGCCCTGCGAAGCCATCGTCGAAGGCTCGCTGATCGAGGTTCCGGCCCTCGAAGAGCGTGAAGAATTCTCGCTCGACGGCGTCACCTACGAAGCCTTCAACACCTCGGGCGGCCTCGGCACGCTCTGCGAGACGCTGAAGGGCAAGGTTCGCACGCTGAACTACCGCACGATCCGCTATCCGGGCCACGCCGCCATCATGAAGGCGCTGCTCAACGACCTCGGCCTGCGTCACCGCCGCGAAGTCCTCAAGGACATCTTCGAAAACGCCCTGCCGACCACCACGCAGGACGTCGTGATCATCTTCGTGACCGTTTCCGGTCGCAAGGGCGGTCGCCTGATCCAGGAAACCTACGCCAACAAGGTCTACAGCGCCCCGGTCGCCGGCGCCCTGCATTCCGCCATCCAGATCACGACGGCCGGCTCGATCTGCGCCGTGCTCGACATGCTGGCTGACGGTTCGCTGCGCGCCGAAGGCTTCGTACGCCAGGAAGAAATCGCCCTCGAGGCCTTCCTCGCCAACCGCTTCGGCCACTACTACGCCCAGGAAAACCGCGGCGCGCACGCCGCCTGATTTTCCCGACCTCTTCAACGCCCCGGCCAAACCGGGGCGTTTTCGCATCGTGGCCCAGCCGCGGGGAAGCAAAGAACGCCACAAAGGCGCAAACCAATAAAAATGGGGCCTCCTGCGAGGCCCCTTTTCTTTTGGCATCAGGCGGCGCTCGGCCGAAAGGCGATCACGCCCTCCGTCCGCGACCGCACGGCCGGCGTCGCAAGGCATGTCGCGACCGCCTCGTAGCCCCGCGCGCCCTTGCGCGGCGGCACGATCATCGGCATGTCGTGATTTGCCGGGCAGTAGAGGATGGTTTCGTCCGCGGACATATCGGCAAGATCGAGCATCGACGAGGAGCGCGTGAGCAGGAAAAGCGGACGCTCCCCGAAAGGCCGGCTTCGCAGATAGCGCCGCAACGCCTGCTGCGTGACCTGATCCAGCCCTTGCTCCACCATATCGATGACAAGGACTGCCGCCTCCGAGGCCTCGACGGCGAAGAGCAAGGCCGCCAAGGCCGGCGAGAAGTTCGCACCCTGTCCCAGAAGCCGGTGAAGATGACTGTCGCTTCGCGCCTCTACCACCGCATCGCCGTCCACCTGCCGCTCCAGCCCGATAAAGGCGGCATCCGGCAGGGCTTCCGAAATCGCCAGCGCCAACCGTGTCTTGCCGCTCCCCAGAGGACCGGTGATGTAGGTGAGGGGTTTCAGGGCCGGGAGCTCGAACCGCTCGCCACCCCATGGCCAGGGCAAATCCAGCGAGACGGCCGCCTCTACGGCCGACGCCACCTTCTTTCGCGCCGCCTCGACGGATTGAACCGTCTCGGCCATCCGGCCGATCTGGCTTTCGAGACCCGCCTGATGGGCGGCAAGCGCGGTATCGAGGCTACCGCCAGCCGACAGGACACCCTTGATCTGCGTAAGCCCCATCCCGAGCCGCCGCAGGGCGGCAACCTCTCTTGCGCGCGCCAGTTCGGACGGGCCGTATATCCGCCAGCCGGCGGTGGTGCGCAGCGGGGTCAGCAATCCATTCTGCTCGTAGAGCCGGAGCGCCTTGGCCGAGACGCCGAGTTCCCTTGCCGCCTCGGCGGCGGTCAGATGAAGGCTGGACCTGCGCACGAATCACCTCCCTGTCGTTCACCACCCTCTTATGCGGCCGGCCCCCGGGGCCGGGTCAAGCAGACGTTTCGGCAAAGAAAAACCCGCCGCAGGCTGGCTGCGGCGGGTCGGAAAGGCGAGGTGCGTGGCGGCTCAGGAAAGCCGTGCGCAGGCGTCCGCGATGCGCTTCAGCGCTTCCGTCAGTTCCGCTTCCAACGTGGCGTAGGAGATGCGGAAAAAGGGCGAGAGGCCGAAGGCCGAGCCCGGGACGACGGCGACATTCGCGTCTTCGAGGAGGTAGTCCGTGAAGTCGCTGTCGGCCTCGATGCGCTTGCCCTTCGGCGTTGTCTTGCCGATCACGCCGGCGCAGCCGGAGAAGGTGTAGAACGCGCCTTCCGGGGTGCGGCAGGCAAGGCCGGGAATGGCGTTGAGTGCGGAGACGACGAGGTCGCGGCGATGCTTGAAGCTCGCCTGGCGGTCCTTCAGGAAGTCCTGGGGGCCGTTCAGCGCTTCGACCGAAGCGGCCTGGCTGACCGAAGACGGGCAGGAGGTCGCCTGGCTCTGGATCACGGCCATGGCCTTGATCAGCGCCTTGGGACCACCGGCATAGCCGATGCGCCAGCCGGTCATCGCATAGGCCTTCGAGACGCCGTTGATCGTCAGCGCGCGGCTTTTCAGGCGCGGTTCGATGGCGACCGGGGTCACGAATTTGAAGCCGTCATAGACGATGTGCTCGTACATGTCGTCGACCATCAGCCAGACATGCGGATGACGCAGCAGCACGTCGAGCAGCGGGCGGTAGTCCGCTTCGCTGTAGGCCGCGCCCGACGGGTTGGACGGCGAGTTGAAGAGCACCCAGCGCGTCTTCGGTGTGATCGCCTTTTCGAGCTGTTCGGCCTTCAGGCGGAAGCCGGCTTCCGCGTCGCAGGGGATCAGCACCGGCACGCCGCCGCAGATCTCCACGATGTCGGAATAGGACGTCCAGTAGGGCGTCGGGATGATCACCTCGTCGCCCGGATTGACGCTCGCCATGAAGGCGTTGAAGAGGATCTGCTTGGCGCCCGTCGCGACGGTGACTTCGTCGATTGCGTAATCAACGTTGTTCTCGCGGCGGAATTTTTCGGAAATCGCCTTCTTCAGCTCCGGCGTGCCGTCGAGCGCGGTGTATTTGGTGTCGCCCTTGTCGATGGCGGCCTTGGCGGCGGCCTTGACGTTGTCGGGCGTGTCGAAGTCAGGCTCGCCGGCGCCGAGGATGATGACCGGCAGGCCTTCCTTCTTCATGGCAGCGGCGCGGGCGCCGATCTGCAGGATTTTCGAAACGCCGATGGCGGCGATGCGCGAGGCGGGCACGAAGCCCGCCTCCTCGATCTTGGTGGATACGGTCATGGCCGCTTACTCGATATCGAAGGAGACGCCCTGGGCGAGCGGCAGGGCCTTCGAATAGTTCACCGTGTTGGTGGCGCGGCGCATATAGGCCTTCCAGGCGTCGGAGCCGGATTCGCGGCCGCCGCCGGTTTCCTTCTCGCCGCCGAATGCGCCGCCGATTTCAGCGCCCGAGGTGCCGATGTTGACATTGGCGATGCCGCAGTCCGAACCGTCGGCCGACAGGAAGCGCTCGGCTTCCTGAACGTTGAGCGTGAAGATCGACGAGGAGAGGCCGGCCGAAACGGCGTTGTGGTCTTCCAGCACGGCTTCGAAGTCGGAATACTTCATGACGTAGAGGATCGGCGCGAAGGTCTCTTCGAGAACCGGGCCGGCCTGCTTCGGCATTTCGACGATGGCGGGCTTGACGTAGTAGGCCGTGTCCTTGCCGGCTTCGGCAACGCGCTCGCCACCGGTGACGGAACCGCCCTCGGCCTTGGCCGCTGCGATTGCCTTCTGCATGCCGTCGAAAGCCTGCTTGTCGACCAGCGGGCCGACGAGAGCGGAGGTTTCCAGCGGGTTGCCGACGGAAACGCTGGTATAGGCCTTCTTCAGGCGCGGAACGAGCTGGTCATAGACGCTGTCATGCACGAAGAGGCGGCGCAGCGTGGTGCAGCGCTGGCCGGCGGTGCCCATTGCGCCGAAGGCGATGGCGCGCAGTGCCATGTCGAGGTCGGCCGAGGGGCAGACGATGCCGGCATTGTTGCCGCCGAGCTCGAGGATCGAGCGGGCGAAACGCTTGGCGAGACGCGGGCCGACTTCCTTGCCCATGCGGGTGGAGCCGGTGGCCGAGACGAGCGCGACCTTGTGGTTGTCGACGAGGGCTTCACCGATGGTGCGGTCGCCGATAAGGACGATCGACAGGTTTGCCGGGGCATCGCCGAAGCGGGCAAGCGCGCGCTCGAAGATCGCCTGGCAGGCGAGCGCCGTCAGCGGGGTCTTTTCAGAGGGCTTCCAGACGATGGAATTGCCGGCGACGAGCGCCAGAGCCGCGTTCCACGACCAGACGGCGACCGGGAAGTTGAAGGCCGAGATGATGCCGACGACGCCGAGCGGGTGCCAGGTTTCCATCATGCGGTGGCCGGGACGCTCGGTGGCGATCGTCAGGCCGTAGAGCTGGCGGGAGAGACCGACGGCGAAATCGCAGATGTCGATCATTTCCTGCACTTCGCCGAGGCCTTCGGAGGTGATCTTGCCGGCCTCGATGGAGACGAGGCGGCCGAGATCGGCCTTGGAGGCGCGCAGCTCTTCGCCGAGCAGGCGAACCAGTTCGCCGCGCTTGGGAGCCGGAACGAGACGCCAGGCCTTGAAGGCTTCGTGGGCGGCATCGATGGCCTTGTTCGTCTCGGCGGCCGAGACGGTCTTCAGCTTGCCGATCTCCTCGCCGCTGACCGGGCTGAAGGAGGCCATGTCGCCACCCTGCCAGTCGGCGCGGGCAACGCCGAGCTTGTCGAGAAGGGCTGCGGTTTCGGTTTTCACGTCGACTTTCGTCATCGGGTATCTCCCTGTTGTCTCTTGGGTCTCTTGGCGCCCGGCAGGCCCGGCGCTTTAATGGTTTCACCCCGGCCGTCCGCTTGCGCTTCCCGTCCGGGGTGTATCTGTCGTGGAAGGCCTTTGCCGTCCGTTATTCCGCGGCTGCCGCCATGTTGACGATGCCGAGGCACATTTCAAGCGAGGCGCGCTGGATGCCGGCATAGTGGGCGAATTCGTCCAGCACCGTGGCGCCCATATCGCGCTCGAACATCACCTGGTTCGGGCTGGCAACGAAATCCTGCGTCGCGTCGTCGCCGAGGTTCGACTGGAAGATGCCCGCGGCGCTGACCGGCAGGAAATCCTCGTAGACGATGGGGTCGAACTGGATCAACCCGGCTTCGATGGCGGTTTCGAGATCGGCGTTGCGGCCGGTGACCGCCTTGCCCTTCTCCGTCAGCGAGTAGCGGAAATAGCCGAGGCCCGCCTTGCGGATGCCGTCCCATGTGTCGGGGAAGGCCTTGAAGACATCGGCGAGCGCGGCTTCGTATTCGGCGGCATTGGAGCCGTCGGCGGCCGGGCGCACGCGGGCGCGGGTGTCGGTGAGAAGCCTGTCGTAGAGCGCGCGACCCTTCGGCGTCAGCGCGACGCCGCGCTGTTCGATCTCGCCGAAGCGGGCGGTGTGCGAGCCCTTCTGCCAGCTACCGTCTTCCGCGATGAAGGAGACGGCCTCTTCCAGCGCCTTGAACGAGGTCTGGCGCAGCAGGATCGGGCAGGTGCGGGTCGGCGGGCCCTCGACGATGGCCTTGGGGGCGATGCCCTCTTCCGGCATGCGCGCCTGCACCTTGTCGATGTCGAGCGTGCGCGGCGTCAGGTGATTGATGTGCGGCCCCTTGAAGGACACGACGTCGGCGATCAGGCGGTGCGCATCGTGCAGGCGCTTGTACATGTCGGCGCTGACGATGGCGTGGTCGTGCCAGCGGAAGGTTTCCAGCACCTCGGTGACGAAGCGGGCGGCGTCCGCGCGGTCCAGCCCGCCGTCGCGCTCGGCCTTCTCGACCAGGGCGATGGCGGCGCTGGTGAAGATCTTGCGGCCGGCGAGAACCGCGGCGGCTTCTGCGCGCAGCGCTTCATCCGCGATGAGATCGAGGCGGAGCAGCGAGGTGAAGACGCGGAACGGGTTGCGGCTGAGGCTTTCCGCGCCGACCGGACGGAAGGCGGTGGAGTGAACCGGCACGCCGGCCGTCGACAGGTCGTAGTAGCCGACCGGGAACATGCCCATGACCGCGAAGACGCGGCGCATCATGGAAAGCTCTTCCGGCGTGCCGAGGCGGATGGCGCCATGGCGTTCCTCGGAAATACGCTCCAGCGAATCGGTCGCTTCGAGGCGGGTCTTCAGATGCGGGTCGGCGGCGAGCGTCTCGTCGTTGACCTTGGCGACCAGCGACATCAGCGTGCCGTAGGCCGGAACCTCGTCGCGATACATGGCGGACATGGCGGCGGAAAAATCCGAGCGGATCTTGTCGACGGAAATGTACGAATTTGCTTTCATGGGAAGCGGTCTCATCTTACAAGGAGGGAGGCCCTGTTCATTCTCAAAACGGATAATACCGGATCGTTTCCTTCAGCGATTGCGACCGTTCTGACTATGTTGATGCGAGGAAAGAATGAAGCTCAGTCGCAGGCTGATCCCGGACGTCACCACGCTGCAGGCGTTCGAATGCGCCGCCCGCCATGGCAGTTTCACGCAGGCCGCCCATGAGCTGAATCTCACCCAGAGCGCCGTCAGCCGCCAGATCAAGGACCTCGAGGAACAGCTCGGCGTGCTGCTCTTCGAGCGCGTGCGCCAGCGCGTCGTGCTGTCCGACGACGGCCGTCGCTTCCTGCCGGAAGTGCGCAAGCTGCTGCACCAGACGGAAGAGACCATGCTGCGCGCCATGGCCTCGGCCTCCTCCGAGCACAGCCTTGCCATCGCCACCCTGCCGACCTTCGGCAGCCGCTGGCTGACGCCGCGCATTCCGGCCTTCCTTGCCGAGCATCCCGGCACGATCATCAACATCGCCTCGCGCTCCGCGCCCTTCGATTTCGACGAGGAGAATTTCGACCTCGCGATCCATTACGGCCAGCCCGTCTGGGCGCGCGCGGCCTGCTCTTATCTCTGCAGCGAGGAAATCCTGCCGGCGGCAAGCCCCGAACTCCTGAAATCCTGGCCCCTTTCCGAACCGAAGGACCTGGAGCAGGCGCCGCTGCTGCATCTCGCCACGCGGCCGAAGCTCTGGGCACAATGGTTCGAGCTGAACGGCGGCTCCGCCGACACCGCCTATCGCGGCCACCGCTTCGACCAGTTCGCCATGGTCATCGAATCGGCCGTCGCCGGCCTCGGCTTCGCGCTGCTGCCGAAATACCTGATCGAGCAGGAGCTTGCGACCGGCCGCCTCTGCGTCGTTTTCGACCGGCCGATGGAAATGGAGAACAGCTATTATCTCGTCGTTCCCGAGGGAAAGCTGGAGAACCCGCTGAGCCAGGCCTTTCGCGCCTGGATCGCCAGGCAGATGCCGAAATAACGGGACAGGCCCGCTTCATGCGGAGGGGGCATGACCCGGTGCCGATTTTTTGCTTTAGTGGAAGGGCCGCATCGTCGATGGTGCGATGACGATCCTCCTTCCGAAAAGACAGACCACCATGCTCAACGACCCGCGCTCCCATGGCCTCTGGGAGATGACCGCCCCATCCGCCCCTGAAACTGTCGCCTTCTCCGGCAAGGCGGAAGCGGACGTGGTGATCGTCGGCGGCGGCTATACCGGCTTCTCGACCGCGCTGCATCTTGCCGAACGCGGCACGCGGGTGATCCTGCTGGAAGGCGCGGAGATCGGTTATGGCGGCTCGGGCCGCAATGTGGGCCTCGTCAATGCCGGCATGTGGGTAATGCCGGACGAACTGCCCGGCGTGCTCGGCGACCTCTACGGCAGCCGCCTGCTCGAACTGCTCGGCAATGCACCGCGCCTCGTCTTCGACCTCGTCGAGAAACACCAGATCGACTGCGAGATCAATCCGGCCGGCACGCTGCACTGCGCCGTCGGCCAGTCCGGCCTCGACGAACTGAAGCAGCGCGCCGAGCAATGGGCGCGCCGCGGCGCGCCGGTGCGTCTGCTCGATGCCGCCGAGACGGCCGCCAAGGTCGGCACCGATGCCTATACCGGCGCGCTGCTCGACATGCGCGCCGGCACGATCCAGCCGCTCGCCTATGCGCGCGGCCTTGCCCGCGCCGCGATTGCCGCCGGCGCGAATGTCTTCACCGGCAGCCCCGTGACGGGCGCTGAGCGAAACGGCAAGCGCTGGACGGTCAACACCGCGCGCGGTTCCGTGACGGCGGACTGGGTGGTGGTCGCGACGAACGCCTATACGGTCGCCCCGTGGAACGAGGTGCGCGCCGAGCTCGTGCATCTTCCCTATTTCAACTTCGCCACCGTGCCGCTGTCGGCGGAGATGCAGGCGAAGATCCTGCCGGAAAAGCAGGGCGCGTGGGATACGCGGGAAGTCCTCTCCTCCTTCCGCTTCGACAAGCGCGGCCGTCTGGTCTTCGGCAGCGTCGGGGCGCTACGCGGCACCGGCACGGGCATCCACAAGGCCTGGGCGCGCCGCGCTCTGAAAAAACTGTTCCCTGAGATCGGCGACGTCGCCTTCGAGGCCGAATGGTACGGCAAGATCGGCATGACGACCGACAACCTGCCGCGCTTCCATCGCCTTGCCGACAATGTCGTCGGCTTTTCTGGCTATAACGGCCGCGGCATCGCTCCCGGTACCGTCTTCGGCCGCACGCTCGCCCAGCTCGTTTCCGGCGAGATCGCCGAAATGGACCTGCCACTGCCGGTCACCGATCCGGAAGCCCAGTCCTTCCGCTCGGTGCGGGAAGGCTATTACGAACTCGGCGCGCAGATCGCCCATTTCGCCGGCGCGCGCATCTAGGTAACCCGCCCTAAAAGCAGAAAGGCCGGCGTTTCCGCCGGCCTTTTCGTTTGTCAGCCCATGCGCTCGGAGGCGTAGGAGCCGGGCGACGGCGGGAAGACGATGGTCTTGTTGCCGTTCATGAAGACGCGGTGATGGATATGGGCATGCACGGCGCGGGCCAGAACCTGGCTCTCCACGTCGCGGCCGATCGAGACATAGTCCTCCGCCGACTGCGCATGCGTGATACGCGCGACGTCCTGCTCGATGATCGGACCTTCATCGAGGTCCTCGGTGACGTAGTGCGCCGTCGCGCCGATCAGCTTCACGCCGCGCTCGAAGGCCTGCTTGTAGGGGTTCGCCCCCTTGAAGGACGGCAGGAACGAGTGGTGGATGTTGATGATGCGGCCCGACATCTTCTTGCAGACCGCATCCGACAGAACCTGCATGTAGCGGGCGAGAACGATCAGCTCGGCGCCGGACTGCTCGACCACTTCCATCAGCCGCGCCTCAGCCTGCGGCTTGTTCTCCTTCGTCACCTTGATGTGGTGGAAGGGGATGTCGTGGTTGACGATGACCTTCTGGTAATCGAAGTGGTTGGAGACGACGCCGACGATGTCGATCGGCAATGCGCCGATCTTCCAGCGGTAGAGCAGGTCGTTGAGGCAATGGCCGAAGCGCGAGACCATGAGCAGCACCTTCATGCGCTCGTCGCTGTCGTTGAAGCGGTATGTCATCGCATATTTCTTGGCGACCGGGGCAAAGCCCGACTTGATGTCGTCTTCCGACACGCCTTCCTGCGACAGGAAGGTGAGGCGCATGAAGAACAGGCCCGTCTCCAGATCGTCGAACTGCGACGAATCGGAGATGTAGCACCCCTTCTCGGCGAGGTAGCCGGTGATCGCAGCGACGATGCCGCGGGTCGATTGGCAGGTTACGGTCAGGACGTGGCTTTTCATCGGTTTCAATCTCGCGTTCGGCCGGTGCGGGGGCAGGCAACGGCGATCCCCTCTTGATGCGCCGCACATAACGGCTCGGCGCATATTTCAGGCTGCCTGCGGCGGCGCAAGCCCTGCAATGGCGAGAAGCTACGCCTGCTCCTTTCAGGAATCCCTCCGGTTCGCGACATCCAATGCGTCGAAAATGCCAAGAGATGCGATCCGCTTTCCGCAAATGCCGGAATCGATGACGCAGAGGCAAATTCCCGCTAGACACTATTATGGACGCATGTTCTACATAATGGACATATTTGACCGGAGCACATCATGCATCTTTCCATGTGGACCTATCCCTGGGACATTCAGGACCAGGGGCTCGAAACGCTCGCCGCCGACCTTGCCGGCCGCGCCGGGCTGAACACGGTCAGCATGGCGACCTCCTATCACGCCGGCCGCTTCCTGCAGCCGCGCAGCCCGCAGCAGAAAGCCTATTTCCCGGAAGACGGAACGATCTATTTCCGCCCGGACGAAAGCCTCTGGCAGGGCAAGGAAATCCAGCCGCTGGTGGCGCAGAACCTCATCGAGCGCGGCGACATGCTAGAAGCGCTGACCAAAGCGCGCGCGACGACCGGCCTCAAGGTCTCCTGCTGGACGGTCTGCCTGCACAATACCCGCCTCGGCACGCTGCATCCCGACCACGTGACCCGCAACGCCTTCGGCAACGCCAACTACTACAATCTCTGCCCCTCCAGCCCGGCGGCGCGCGACTATGTCGTCACGCTCGTTCGCGACATCACGGTGAACTACAAGCCGGACATGCTGGAGCTGGAAAGCCCCAACTTCATGGGTTACGCCCATGAACATCATCACGAGAAGGACGGCGTCGGCCTCAATGCCGAGGACGATTTCCTGCTCTCGCTCTGCTTCTGCGACCATTGCACGGCCCGGGCCCAGAAGGCGGGCGTGCCCGTGGACGCCGCGCGCAAGACCGTGGTGCGCTTCATCGCGGAGACCTGCGAGCGGGCCGTGCCGGAAAAACAGTTCGCCGATTTCCCCGAAGCCGGCATCGACGCCTTCCGCGCCTATCCCGAACTCCACGCTTTCCTCGCATGGCGCACGGAGCCGGTGACGAGCCTGATCGGCGCGATCAAGGCCGCCGCAGACCCGGCGACACGCATCGTGCTGATCGACCTCAAGGACGCCTGGCTCGGCGGCGTCGATCTCGACGCGGTCGGCAAGCTCTGCGACGGGGCGATCCTCTGCTGCTACGACATGACGCCGGAAGCCGTGGGCGAGGTCATCCGCACCGGCCGGGCGATTCTTGGCCCGGACAAATTCCTCGGACTGGGCCTGCGCGTCTTCTATCCGGAAGTCGACGGCCCCGAGATCCTGACGGCGCGCGTGAAAAACGCCGTCGAAGCGGGCGTCGACGGCGTCAATTTCTACAATTACGGTCTCATTCCCGCAAAACGCCTCGACTGGGTGGGCGAGACGGTCGCGGCCATCAGCCGCTGATCGGCTCGGCCGCCTGGATCAGGCAATCGCCCGCCTGGCTGTCGGTGTGCAGCCGATGGGAAATGACAATGCCGCCTTCGGCAAAGCGCAGCGCCTCTTCCGGCTGATCCAGCCGTTCCAGATCGTGATACCAGCCGGCAAGATCGCCGGCGGCAACACGCGCGCCGAGCGCAACCGCCGGCTCGAACCAGCCGCGCCGGTTGGCATAGATGCCCTGGCTGTGCCGCGAGAGCGAGAGAAGCTGCAGGTCCGGCGAGGCGGGCAGCGCCTGCCGCGAGAGAACCGGCCCCTCCGTAATGCCGAGCGCCACGAGCAGGCGGTCGATCGCCGCCGCCGTGAAGGCCATGCTGTCGGGCGTCACCGTACCGCCGCCGCCGAATTCGCCGGAAAGACCGATCGTGCCCGCACGGCCCGCCGCACCCATCGAGGTCGGCGCTGCCGGCCCGTTGTCGGCAATGAAGGCGTGGCCCGCGCCCATGGCCCGCATCAGCTCCAGCGAGCGCTGGAAACGCGCCGGATCGGCCTGCCGCTCGATGAGCGTGCAGGCGAGATGGGCCATGGAGGTGCCGCCTGAATGCAGGTCCAGCACAGCCTCGTGCTGCGGAAACAGGACATGCTCCAGGAAATGGGCAAGCCGCGCCGTCGGCGTGCCAGCGGGGTCGCCCGGGAAGGCGCGGTTGAGATTGCCGCCGTCGAAGGGCGAGCAGCGCCGGGCCGCCATCACCGCCGGCAGGTTCGCCATGGGCAGGATGGTGACAGCGCCGCGAATTTTTGCAACGTCGAGCAGCCGCATCAACCGGCCGAGTTGCAGTTCGCCCTCATATTCGTCGCCGTGATTGCCCGCCATGAGCAGGAGACTCGGCCCCGCGCCGTTCTTCAGGCGCAGGATCGGGATGCGAATCTGGTAATAGGGCGAGCGGTCGACGGAATAGGGGATGGCGAGATGGCCGTCCTGCCGACCCTCGGCCGCAAAATCGATCGGGTTGACGACGCCGCTATGCATGGTCAGAGCGCCGCGACGGCGGTCATCTCGACGCGCAGGTCCGGGTCGGCAAGGCGTGCCTCGACGCAGGCGCGGGCCGGCGGGTTCACCGGGTCGATCCAGGCGTCATAGACGCTGTTCATGGCGTCGAAATCGACGATGGCCGGGAGGAAGACGTTGACGGCGAGGAGCTTCGAACGGTCTGTGCCGGCTTCCTTGAGCAGCGCGTCGATCTTGCCGAGCACGTCGCGCGTCTGGTCCTCGATGCCGGCCTTGCGGTTTTCCGCGACCTGGCCGGCAATGTAGACGAGACCGCCATAGGAGACGGCCTGGCTCATGCGCGAGCCCTTCTGGTAACGCTGGATCATGGTGTTTTCCTTTCGTCCTGGGAGGATCAGCCGAAGCTGGTGAGGTAGGCCGTCACGACCTGATGGTCGGGGTCGAGGCCGTAGAGGATGGCGTGCCGGTCGAGGCAGGTGCAGGGGTGGGAGATGCCGAACTCCACCACATCGCCCACGGCGACCGCGCTGCCGGCCGGAAGGGTGACAAAAGCGTGCTGGTCGTTGAGGCGCAGCACCTCGGCGCTGGTGAAGTCGGCGGCCTTCGCGCCGTCACGGTAAAGCACCAGCGGGCGCGGCAGGCCCTGGTCGATGGCGACGTCGCGCAGGCCCATGCCGCAGATGGCAAGGCCGGGCTCCGGCAGCGACAGCACTTCCGCCCAGACGCGCAGCGCCGGCTGGAATTCCCGCGCCGCCGAATGGACCTTGCCACCGAAGCGGAAGCCTTCGCGCGCATCGAGGCCGGACAGACCGCGCTCGTAGACGCCGTGATCGTGGAGGAAGATCGCCCCGCTGCGCAGGATCAGTTTGCAATCGGGATCGGCCGAAACGGCGGCGGAAAGACCGGCGACGACACGGTCGAAGAAGACCGAGCCGCCGGCCGTGACGAGAAGCGGCCGCTCCTTGCCGATGCGGGCGCGCACCGTGGGGAGGAAGGCGGCGGTCAAGTCCATCAGGCCATCGATGCGGCGCAGCGTCTCGTCCGCATCCGCCGTTGCGGCCGCGCCCTCATAGGCGGCGATGCCGGTGAGCCTGAAGTTTTGGCTTTCGGCCGGAAGGATCACGTCGAGGATCGCATTCGCGGCATCAGTGCTGCGGGCACCGGCGCGCCCGGCTCCGAACTCCACCAGCAGACCGAGCGGCGGCAGGTCGGCGCATCCGGCCCAGGCTGCGACGAGCGCTTCGGCAAACGGCACGGAATCGACAAAGATATGCACCTCAGCCGAGGGATAGCCGGCGAGCAGGGCGGCGAGGCGGCGGGCAGCGGCGGCACCGCCGATCTCGTTGGCGAGGATCAGCCGGCGCTGGCCGGCCTTCAGCATCACGGCGGCCTGCCTGATATCGGCGACGGTCGTGCCCCAAGCACCGGCGGCCAGCAGCGCGCCGGAAATCGCCGTCGACATGGGCGTCTTGGCATGGGGCGCGATTTCGACGCCGTGATCCTTCACATAGGCCATCATCAGGTCAACATTCGTGGCGAAGGCCTGCTGGTCGAGCGAGATCAGCGGCAGCGCCATTTTCCCGTCATAGGGCTTCCAGCCCTTGCCGCCGATAGCCTCGAGCGGCAGCGGCGCATGGCCCGGCGGAAAGCCGCGGATGCGGTCGTCGATGACGGGATTGCCGGTTCCGGTGGTGTGAAGGTCATACATGGTGCTCTCCCATCCCGAGACGGTAGGTCTCGTTGGCGGTGGTGAAGAAAAGGGCGCGCTGCTCGTCGAGCGAAAGACAGGCAGCCGCGTTGCGGAAGACGTCGTAGACCGCGTCGAAGGAGGCGTGCAGCCCGGCGACCGGGAAATCGCTGGCGAACATCGAGCGCGACGGGCCGAAACAGTCCAGGCAATGGTCGATCACCGCGCCGAGGCTTTCGGGCGTCCAGTCATTGTCGTAGGCGACGAGGTCGGAGATTTTCAGGCGGGCATTCGGCTCCCCGCCGAGGGCGCGCAGACCCTTGCGCCAGAGCGCCATGCCTTCTTCGCTGCGGTCGGCCGGGCTGCCGCCGTGATTGAGCACGAAGAGCGTGTCCGGGAAGGATCGCATGAGATGCAACGCCTCTTCCATCTGCCAGGGATAGAGCATGAGGTCGAAGACGAGGCCGAGGCGGGAGAGATGGGTTAGGCCCGCCCGCCAGACGGGATCGGCCATGCGGTGAGGACGGGGCGCGAAGCTCTTGGCCGGCTCGGGGTGCCAGCTCACGATATCGCGGATGCCGACGACATTCGGGTTCGCCGCCTCCGCTTCGAGGAGGCGAAGCGCATCGGGGCTGTCGAGGGGAACGCGGGCGATGTAGCGCCGCGCGACGCCCGAGGTACGGTCGAGACCGTCGAGCCAGCGGCTTTCCTCCAGCGGGTGCGCATCCGACCAACCGGCCTCGACATGCACGGTGGCGACGACGTTCTGGTGTGCGGCATCCGCCAGATAGTCCTCTATACCATAATCCCTGAGGATCTGCGCAAGGCTACCGAACACCATCTCGGTCCCCTCGCCGCGTGCCTTTTCCAGCCAGGGATGGCGGTTGAGCGAGAGGTCCCAGAGATGGTGGTGCGGGTCGATGACCGGCCCGCCGTAGCGCAGCGTCATCGCCGGGCCTCGCGGCCGGAAATGAGCAGGAGCGCCAGGATCAGCGTGCCGAACATGATGGAGCGCCAGCCGGGCGAGGCATTGACCACCGTGATCAGCGCCGTCGTGGTGACGAGCAGGATCGCCCCCGGAATGGTGCCGGCATAGGTGCCGCGCCCGCCGAGGATGGAGGTGCCGCCGAGCACCACGGCGGCGATCGACGTCAGCAGATAGGGATCGCCGATGCCGACATAGCCCTGCCGGTTCATGCCGAGCACGAGAATGCCGGCGAGGCCCGCGAAGAAGCCGGAGAGCGCATAGAGGATCAGCGTGTTGCGCGTGAGGCTGACGCCCGAAAGGCGAGCGGCGAGCGGATTGGCCCCGATGGCGAGGAACCGCGCGCCGATGGGCATGCGGTGGATCAGGATGAGCACGACGGCCGAGACGGCGAGCCAGAGGAGGACGCCGGCCGGCACACCGAGCGGACGCGCCTGCCCGAGCAGGATGACGGCCGGATTGCTGACCGTGACGGCGCTGCCGCCGGCGACGATGACGAGCAACCCTTGCAGGAAGGTCGCCATGGCGAGCGTCATGATGATCGGCGGCACGCGAAGGTAGGCCGCGCCCGCGCCGTTGAGGAAGCCGATGCCGGTGGCGATGGCCAGCACGAGGGCGATGCCGACGAGGCCGGTCGGATCCCAGGCGGGCGAGATGATCGGCAGCAGGATCGCGGTGACGGTGATGACCGCGCCGACGGAAAGGTCGATGCCGCCCATCAGGATGACGAGCGTCTGGCCGGCGGCGGCGATGCCGATGACGGCGGCAAGCTCCAGCAGGTAGCGCAGGTGCCCGTAGGCCCCGAAGCCGCGCAGCGTGACGCTGGCGACAAGCCAGACCAGCGCCACGAGCACGAAGGTGAGGAGCGGGGGATTGCGGAACAGGGAACGAGCGGCATTCATCGCCTTGCCCTCCATTGTGCGAGCAGTTCCGGCACCGCGACGGCGCCGACGATGATCAGACCCTGCGCGACATATTGCGCGACCGGCGGGAAGCCGAGGAAGAACATCACGTTGATCATGACCGAGAGCAGCAGGCTGCCGCAGATCGCCCCACGCATCGTGCCTTTGCCGCCGAGGAAGCCGACGCCGCCGAGCACGGCCGCGGCAATGGAATTCAGCGTGAAGGGTGCGCCGATGACCGGATCGCCCGAGCCCGTCTGCGCCGCGACGAAGAGGCCGGCAAGCGCGGCGAGCAGGCCCGACAGCGCGAAGGCGACGATCTTCACCCGCTCGACCGGCACGCCGGAGCGGAACGCGCCGACGGGATTGTCGCCGGCCGCATAGATGCCGAGGCCGAGTGGCGTAGCCAGGAACGCCTTCCAGAGAAGGAGGACGACGACGAGCAGCAGGAAGGCGACGGGCGTGTGGCCGGCAAGCGTGTTGGACAGCCAGTCCGGAATGAAGCCGCCCGGGCGCGGCAGGAGGATCAGCGCGACGCCGGTGATGATGAAAGAGCCGGCAAGCGTGACGATGATGGCGGGGAGCCTCAGATGCGCGACGATGACGCCGATGACGGCACCGATGGCAAGGCCGGTGATCGCGACGGCGAGGAAGCCGCCGGGAACGCCGAGCGCCGTGCCCATGGTGGTTGCGGCGATGACCGCGCCGAGGCTGACGAGCGGGCCGATGGCGAGCGTGATGCCGCCGTTCAGCATGAGCAGCGCCTGCGCCATGGTGACGAGGGCGAGCGGGAACCAGTTCTGCGTGAACTTGGAGAAGCCGCCGACCGAGAGAATGCCGGGGAAGAGCACGGCATAGAGGATGAGGAAGGCGGCGACGACGAGATAGAGGCCGCCGAGGCTGCGGTTGCGGCGGCGCTGGATGGCGCCGTAGAGCCAGCTTGGGGACGAAACAGCGCTCATGCGGCCGCTCCTTCTGTGTTGACGCCCATGGCCGCGCCGACAATGGCCTCTTCGGTGATCGCCGTGCCGGACAATTGCGCGGCGACGCGTCCCTCGCGCAGCACCACGACGCGGTCGCAGAGATGCACGAGTTCAGGCGTGTCGGAGCTGACGATGACGATGAGCCGGCCTTCGGCGGCGAAGGCGCGCAGCATGTGGTAGATTTCGCGCTTGGTCTCGATGTCGACGCCGCGCGTCGGATCGTTGAGCAGCAGCACGGAAGGATCGAGCGGCAGCCACTTGGCAAGCGCCACCTTCTGCTGGTTGCCGCCCGAAAGCGCCTGCACCGGACGGGCGACATCGCCCTTGATGGTGAGGCGGCGGGCGAGATCGGCGATCAGGCCGGTCTCCGCCGTCCGGTCGCGAAGGCCGCCGCGGGCCAGCCGGCCGAGCGAGGGCAGGATGAGGTTGGAGGCGATGGAATGGGGCAGAACCAGCCCCTCATGCTTGCGGTCTGCCGGCACATAGACGAGGCCCGCGGCATTGGCCGCGCCGACATGGGCGGGAAGGCCGGGCTTGCCGGAAATCTCCGCCTTCGCCGCCTTGGCGGGAATGGCGCCGTAGAGGCCGAGCAGCAGGTCTTCCTGCCCCTGGCCCACCAGCCCGCCGATGCCGACAATCTCGCCAGCCCGCGCGGAAAAGCCGATATCGCGGACAAGACCGGCGGAAAAGCCTTCGACGCTGATGCGCAGCGCGCCCGGACTGGAAACGGCGCGCGGCGGGAAGAGATCGCCCGTCTCGCGGCCGACCATCAGGCGCACCAGCCCCTCGCCGTCGATGCCGGAAAGCGACTGGTCGGCGGTCACGCCGCCGTCCTTCAGCACCGTGACATGCGAGCAGAGCGCCTGCACCTCGTTGAGGCGGTGGGAGATATAGAGAAGTGCTGTGCCGCGATCGCGCAGCGTCTCGATGAGGCGGGCGAGGATGCCGGCCTCATGGGCGGAGAGCGAGGAGGTCGGCTCGTCGAGGATGAGCACGCGCGGCTTGCGGTAGAGCGCCTTGGCGATCTCCACCATCTGGCGGCGGCCGAGCGCGAGATCCGCGACCGGCATGTCGAGCGGCTCGGTGAGGCCCACCATGTCGCAGACCTCCCGTACGCCGCGGTGAAGCGCGGCATAGTCGATGAGGCCGAAGCGGCGCGGGAAGGCGCCGAGGCCGATATTCTCGGCGATCGACAGGTCGGCCGTCAGGCTCAACTCCTGCTGCACCACGGCGATGCCGGCCGCGCGGGCGGCGGCCGGGCTGAAGCGCCCGGCCGGCTTGCCGTCGACGACGATGGCTCCGCTATCCGGCTGGAGGGCGCCGGAGAGAAGGTTGATCAATGTGGATTTTCCCGCCCCGTTCTCTCCGAGCAGGGCGTGAACCCTGCCCGGAAGAAGGGCGATATCGACGCCCTTGAGAACCGGATTGCCGAAAAATCCCTTGAACACCTGCCGGGCTTCCAGCAGGGGTTTTGCATCCGTCATGACGGCGTCCTCGGGTCGGAATTACTGGGCCAGAAGCTTGTCGAAAAGCGCCTTGTCGTAATCCGAGTAGATGTAGCCGTCGGCCGGGAACTGGTCGGCGCGGGCGAGGTAGCTGTCGATGGTGCTGTCGTCGATGACCGGCAGCGGCACCTTGATGAAGGCCGGAACGTCCTTGCCTTCGAGCGCCTGGACGGCCGTGTAGACCGAGAGCGCGCCCAGCCAGTTCGGCTGCATGGTGGCCCAGCCCTTCAGGCCCTTTTCCTTCCACAGTTCCAGGAACTGGCGGGCGTTTTCGCCGGTGATCGGAACCTGCTCGCGACTCTGGCGGTCGAAGGCCATGACGGAGCCGGCCGAAAGCGCGCCGCCGAGCGAAAGCACGCCGTCGATTTCCGGATTGGCGAAGAGCAGGCTCGTCATGGCTTCCTGCGCCGGGGCCGCGTTGTATTCGGTGTTCGTCTCGGTGATGATTTCGAGACCCGGATTGGCTTCGAGAACCGGCTGGGCGCCCTTGCGGCGGTCATCGCTGACGGAAATGCCGGCCGGGCCGTTCATGACAATGATCTTGCCCTTGCCGCCGAGCTGGTCGGCAAGCCACTTGGCGGCGCCCGCGCCCCATTCGTTGGAATCGGTGTTGATCTTCGCCGTCACCTTGTCGGTGTTGACGAGGCTGTCGAAGTTCACGACGGCGATACCCTTGTCGCAGGCGTCCGAGATGACGCGGTCGAGCGCGTTGGACGAGCCGGCAATGACGACGATGGCGTCGACATTGGCGTCGATCATCGACTGGATGTGCTGGATCTGCGTCTGGGCGTTGCCCTGCGCGTCCGTGATCATCAGGTCCTTGACGAGACCGGCCTTCTTCAGCTCCTCGACCTCGGCGGCGATGGTGCCTTCGGTCTGCTTCATCCAGGTCGGTACGGAATAGATGTTCGCCCAGCCGACCGTGTAGGGCGCCTTGCGATCGCCCTTGATGCAGTTCGCGGCCGCCGAAGCGGTGCCGGCGGACATGGCGAGAAGCGCGGCGGCAGCAGCGGCGCCGGCCAGAAGGCGGCCACGCAGCGTGGCGGACGAGCGGTTTGCAGAATTCTTCATGGTGTTCCCCTTTTTGCGGCCAGCGTTCGGGCTTGCCATCCGTCATTGTCCAATATAATGTACAAGTGATCTTAATAATGGACGTCGCGATCTTATGCCGATTTTTCCAGCCCGCAAGAGGGGGGCAGGAAATTTCGTCCAGCCAGCGTCCGCGGGCGGATTGACAGATGGGACGGTGGGCATGAGAAGCTTGGCCGACGACAGCCGGGGAATGGATGCGATGGATGCGATTACCGACGAAGCAGGGGGAAAGCGCGCTCGCGGGCTGGACCGCGCCTTCGAGATCCTCGACTTCCTGCGGCAGAAGCGGCAGGCGCTGAAGCCCAACGAGATCGCCGCGCAGATCGGCGCGCCGCGCTCATCGGTCTATGAGCTGGTGAACCTGTTGCTGCGCAACGGCATCCTCGAATTCACCGGCGGCGAGGGCCGCGTCTATCTCGGCCGCAAACTCTATTTCCTCGGCGCGGCCTACGAGAACCATTTCGACTTCACCCGCGAATGCGAGGCGGCGTTGGAAAGGCTGGCCGACGAAACGCGCGAGACCGCGCAGTTCTGCATGCTCGACGGCAACAAATACACCGTCGTGCGCATGCGCGAGGGCGCGCGACCCTTCCGCATCTCCGCCGATATCGGCCAGTCGGTGCCGATCCCGTGGACCGCCTCCGGGCGCCTGCTCGTCGCGCATATGACGGACGAGGAAATCCTCGCCTTCATTCCGCCGGAGGATTTTCGCCTGCCGAACGGCGAATGGCTCGAACCGGCGGCCTTCCTGGCGCAGGCGCGTCAGGCCTGGCGCGACGGCTTCTTCACCTTCAACAGCATCGTCGACAGCTTCACGCACTGCTTCGCCGTGCCGGTGATGGACGAAGGCCACGCGGCCGCCACGCTCTGCCTCGTCGCCCCGCGCGCCGATGGCATCGCCAACCGCGACCGCTATCTCGACTCCCTGAAAATGGCCGCCGCCGGCCTCAGCCACGCCCCAAGGCGCGGCTGACCTTCGCTTATTTCGCCTGATCGCATAGCCAGCTATCGATGCCTGCGGCTGCCGCACGGCCCGTCGCGAAACAGGCGGTCAGGAGATAACCGCCGGTCGGCGCTTCCCAATCGAGCATTTCGCCGGCGGCAAAGACCCCCGGCATCGCCTTCAGCATATAGGTCTCGTCGACCGCATCGAAGCGAATGCCGCCCGCCGAGGAAATCGCCTCGGCGATGGGGCGCGGCCGGACAAGGGAAAGCGGCACGGCCTTGATCGCCGCCGCAAGGGCGTTCGCGTCGAGTGTCGATGCGGCAGGCACGCATTCGCGCAGCAGCGCCGCCTGCACACCATCCAGCCCCGCCGCCTTGCGCAGGCGCGTGGAAAAGCTCGCCTTACCACCCTGCCGAGAGAGATCTGCGGCGAGCCGCTCCTGAGTCCGCCCCGGCACAAGATCGAGCACGAGGGTCGCGGCCCCGTCCTGCGCCAGCGCGTCGCGCAGGGCAGCGGCATGGGCATAGACGAGGCTGCCCTCGATGCCGGTTTTCGAAATGACGAACTCGCCCGGGATCGTCCCCGCCGCCGACTGCGCGGTGACACCCTTGACCGGCGCACCGGCGAAGCGCTCCGCGAGGAAGGGCGACCAGTCCACGTCGAAACCGCAATTGGCGGGACGGAGGGGGGCGATACCGACACCCTGCTCGGCCAGCTCCTCCACCCACGCCGCATCCGAGCCAAGCCGTGGCCAGCTCGCCCCGCCGAGGGCCAGCAGCACCGCGTCGAATGCCAGAACCGCCTCGCCCTCCGGCGTATCGACCCGAAGACCATCCGGCGAAAAACCCGTCCAGCGATGACGCACGCGGATATCGACGCCCTGCTTTTCCAGCCGCGCGCGCCAGGCCCGCAGCAGGGGCGAGGCCTTCATGACGGTCGGGAACACCCGGCCGGAGGTGCCGACAAAAGTCTCGGTGCCAAGCCCCAGCGCCCAGGCGCGAAGATCGTCCGGCGTGAAGGCGTCGAGCGCCGTGCGCAGCCGCGCGTTCGCCGCGCTAAAACGGGTGGCGAAGCGCGCATAGGGTTCGGAATGGGTGATGTTGAGGCCGGATTTTCCGGCGAGGAGGAACTTGCGGCCGATGGTCGGCATCGCCTCCAGCACCGTTACGGCATGGCCACGCGCCGACAGCACTTCCGCCGCCATCAACCCGGCCGGCCCGCCGCCGACAATCCCGATCCGCCTTGCCATCGTTTCCGCCCTGAAATCCCTAGCGCCGTCATAAGCCGTCCGCCGCCGCTTCGCCAGCGGTGCGTGACCGGCAACCGGCTAGTCGGCCGGCGGAGAATATTTGCGCGTGAAGGGGATGCCGTTGAATGTGTGCGTGCAACAGGCGCAGCCGGGTTCCATATGCTCCACCCTGAGGTCAGGATCGACCAGCCGCAGCCTGTTGTCCTCATCCACGAACAGGCCGGAATAATAGGAGCTTTCGCCGATCCGCACGAAGGGCTTTTCCTCCGCCTCGGACCGCGCGACCATCCAGAATACCGGCTCGTGCCTGTCGAGCCGCGCCGCTGCCTCGGCGAAGACCGTATCCCAATCCTCACCGACCCGCGACAGAAGGAACCTGAAGAGCGGCGTATAATCCAGCCCGTGGCGCTGCCCGCCGCGCATGGCTCCGTCATGCACGCGGTCCTCGCGCCGCCGCGACCAGCGGTATTCGCCGCCCGCGCCGTGGCGCACGCCATGGGTCCGCGTGTTGACGCTGCGATAAAGCGGTTTCTTCCGATCCGTCATCCCGCAGTGATAACCCGAAATGCGGGAATGCTCTAGCTGGCGAGGCCCGGCGCCTCGTGGCCGCTCTGGGCGACATATTCCATATAACCACCCGGATATTGATGCACGTCGTCGCCGTTGAGTTCCAGCACGCGGTTCGACAGCGCGCCGAGGAAATGGCGGTCGTGCGAGACGAAGAGCATGGTGCCCTCGTAGTCGGCCAGCGCCTTGATCAGCATTTCCTTGGTGTCGAGGTCGAGATGGTTGGTCGGCTCGTCGAGGATCAGGAAATTCGGCGGATCGAACAGCATGGCCGCCATGACGAGCCGCGCCTTCTCACCGCCCGAAAGCACCCGGCACTTCTTCTCGACGTCGTCGCCCGAAAAGCCGAAACAGCCGGCAAGCGTGCGCAGCGGCCCCTGCCCCGCGCGCGGAAACTCCTGCTCCAGCCATTCGAAGACCGTCAGGTCGCCGTCAAGCAGGTCCATCGCATGCTGTGCGAAATAGCCGACCTTGACGCTCGCCCCGATCGTCACGCTGCCCACATCAGGATTGGCCGCGCCGGCGACCAGCTTCAGCAGCGTGGACTTGCCCGCGCCGTTGACGCCCATCACGCACCAGCGCTCCTTGCGGCGGATCAGGAAGCTGAAATCCTTGTAGATCGTGCGGCTGCCATAGGCCTTGTCGACATTCTTGAGGTTGACGACATCTTCGCCCGAGCGCGGCGCCGGCTGGAATTCGAACATCACCGTCTGGCGCCGGCGCGGCGGCTCGACGCGCTCGATCTTGTCGAGCTTCTTCACCCGGCTCTGCACCTGCGCAGCATGGGAGGCGCGCGCCTTGAAGCGCTCGATGAACTTGATCTCCTTGGCGAGCATCGCCTGCTGGCGCTCAAACTGCGCCTGCTGCTGCTTTTCGTTCTGCGCACGCTGCTGCTCGTAGAAGCCGTAGTCGCCGGAGAAGGTGGTGAGCGAGCCGGCATCGATCTCGATGATCTTGTTGACGATGCGGTTCATGAACTCGCGGTCGTGCGAGGTCATGAGGAGCGCGCCGTCATAGCCCTTCAGGAACTGCTCCAGCCAGATCAGGCTTTCGATGTCCAGATGGTTACTCGGCTCGTCGAGCAGCATGACATCGGGCCGCATCAGCAGGATGCGGGCCAGCGCCACGCGCATCTTCCAGCCGCCCGAGAGCTTGCCGACATCGCCGTCCATCATCTCCTGGCTGAAGCTGAGGCCGGCGAGAACCTCGCGCGCCCGGCTCTCCAGCCCGTAGCCGTCGAGTTCCTCGTAGCGCGCCTGCACCTCGCCGTAACGCTCGATGATTTCGTCCATCTCGTCGAGCCGGTCGGGATCGACCATCGCCGCCTCGAGTTCGCGCAATTCCGCCGCGACGGAACTCACCGGCCCGGCCCCGTCCATCACCTCGGTAACGGCGCTGCGGCCCTCCATCTCGCCGACATCCTGGCTGAAATAGCCGATGGAGACATGCTTCTCGACGGAAACCTGCCCCTCGTCCGGCAGCTCCTGCCCAGTGATCATGCGGAAGAGCGTCGTCTTGCCCGCACCGTTCGGCCCCACGAGGCCGATCTTCTCGCCGCGGTTCAGCGCGGCGGAGGCCTCGATATAGAGGATGCGGTGGCTGTTGGACTTGCTGATATTCTCGATGCGGATCATGGAAGGGCGGCCTCGTCGTGTTGCGCGCCCTATGCCATGGCGCAGGCGCTCCGTCCATGCGCAAAGCCCGCCGCGCCGCCGCAAATCGCAGATCCGAAGCGGAAATGACACGCATTCCGGAAGGAAGGCTTCGAGCCAGCTTCCGATGATACGTGCGCAGACAATGGACATCCGATTCAAGGGGCAGGCATGAGAAGCCGCATTCTGGCGCACAGGGGCTATTGGCTGGAGCCGGGGGAGAAGAACAGTCTTTCCGCCTTCCGCCGCGCCTTCGAAGGCGGCTTCGGCATCGAGACCGATATTCGCGATCTCGACGGCGAACTGGTGGTTTCCCACGATCCGCCGACGCACCGGAACGCCCCCATGCCGTTCCCGGCCTTTCTCGACCTCTATCGCTCGATGAAAGCGGATGGCTGGCTGGCCCTCAACATCAAGGCGGACGGCCTTGCGCAGGCGGTCACCGAAAATCTTGCCGAATACGGCGTCGCCAATGCCTTCGTCTTCGACATGTCCGTGCCGGACATGCGGGGCTACCTGAAGATCGGCGCGACCACCTTCACCCGCCGGAGCGACGTGGAGACCGCGCCTTCCTACTACGCGCCCAGCCAGGGCGTATGGCTCGATTGCTTCGAAATTCCCCACAGCCCCGGCGAATGGATCCGGCAGGCGCTTGCCGACGACAAGCGCGCCGCCCTCGTCTCGCCGGAACTGCACGGGCGCAGCCACGAGGCCGCATGGGCGGAATGGCGCGAGACCGTGAACATGGCCGAGGACGAGCGCGTGATGCTCTGCACGGACATTCCCGAAGCCGCATTGACCTATTTCCGGGGTACGACATGATCAAGGCCGTTCTTTTCGACATGGATGGTGTCCTGATCGACGCCAAGGACTGGCACTACGAGGCCCTGAACCGCGCGCTCGATCTCTTCGGCATGGCCATCGAGCGCGACGCGCATCTGGCGACCTATGACGGCCTGCCCACCCGCCGGAAGCTGGAAATGCTGACCAAGGTCAAGCGCCTGCCGGTCGAGCTGCACGGC
Source organism: Shinella zoogloeoides (assembly GCF_020883495.1). Taxonomy (NCBI): domain Bacteria; kingdom Pseudomonadati; phylum Pseudomonadota; class Alphaproteobacteria; order Hyphomicrobiales; family Rhizobiaceae; genus Shinella; species Shinella zoogloeoides. Next base: position 3,404,460 of record NZ_CP086610.1, read on the forward strand.
TTCATCAACGAGATGAAGCAGCAGTTCACCGCCGAGCTTGCCCATTCCAACTGCAAGCCCGATTTCCGCCACCAGCGCGCCCTCTCCCAGCTCAAGCGCGACGGCATCCGCATCGCCGTCTGCTCGAATTCCATCCGCGCGACGATCGAACTGATGATGAAGCTCTCGCGGCTCGAGGGCTATCTCGACGTCATCCTGTCGAACGAGGACGTGTCGAAGTCGAAGCCCGACCCCGAAATCTATCTCAGCGCCATGAGCCAGCTCGGCCTGAAGCCCGAGGAATGCCTGATCCTGGAAGACAACGACCACGGCATCGCCGCCGCAAAGGCCTCCGGCGGCCATGTCATGGTCGTCGGCGACACGGGGGACGTGCATTACGACGCCATTGCCGGCCGCATCGCGGCCATCAATGCCGCGGCCTGACGAGGACAGACGATGACGAAACCCCTGCAGATCCTCATCCCGCTCGCCGCGCCCTCGCCCTTCTTCGATCCGGCCGAGTTCTTCTTCCCCAAGCCGCTGGTCGATGTCGGCGGCAAGTCGATGATCGAATATACGCTGTCGGCGCTTCAGGCGACGGTGGAGAACGCGCGCTTCTTCTTCCTCGTCCGGCAGGAGGATATCGCGAAATTCTCCATCGATTCGATCCTGCGCCTACGCGCCGGCGAGGATTCCGTGGTGATCCCGATCGCCGCATCGACACAGGGCGCGCTCTGCTCATGCCTCCTTGCCGTCGACCAGCTCGACCTCGACGCGCCGCTCCTCATCAGCAACGGCGACCAGGTGGTGGAAGCCGACCTCTCCCAACTCTTCGACAAGGTGCGGGAAGAGGGCGCGGCAGCCGGCGTCGTCACCTTCCCCTCGGTCCATCCGCGCTGGTCCTATGTGCGCACGGGCAGCGACGGCAAGGTCAGCCAGGCGGCGGAAAAATCCGTCATCAGCGAGAACGCCATTGCCGGCCTCTACTATTTCGGGACCGCGCGCACCTTCATCGAGGCCGCCAAGGACACGATCCGCGCCAATGACCGCGTCGGCGGCCAGTTCTTCATCGCGCCCAGCCTCAACCAGGTCATTCTCAAGGGCGAGACGGTGACGGCCGTCTCCATCCCGGAAACGCGCTACCACAGCTTCTACACACCCTCGAAGTTCCACGACTATGTCGAGGGGCTGGAGCGCCGCGCGCAGAGCTACCGGATGATGAACACGGTGGTGGTCGTACCCGCGGCCGGCGAAGGCAGCCGTTTCGCCAAGGCCGGCTGGAAACGCCCGAAGCCCTTCATCGATGTCGGCGGCAAGTCGATGATCGAACATGTGCTGGACAATGCCCGCCCCAAGGGCAGCAAGCTCGTCACGCTCCTGCGCTCCGAACATGTCGCCGCCAGCCCCGACGTCGTGGCGCGGATCGAGACCATGGCCGACATAGTGAAGGTGGAGAAGCTGACCGAAGGCACGCTCTGCACGATCATGCTGGCCCGTCGCTATTTCAACGACGACGACGCGGTGCTGGTGGCCAATTCCGATCAGGTCATCGATTTTTCCGTCGACGATTTCATCGAGGATTGCCGGAACCGCAATCTCGACGGTTCGATCCTCGTCTTCAGGGACCGGGAATTGAACCCGAAATGGTCCTTCGCCCGCATCAACAGCCGCGGCCTCGTCGAGGAGGTGGCGGAGAAGAAGCCGATCTCCGACCTTGCGACCGTCGGCGTCTATTTCTTCCGCAGGGCCGGCGATCTCTTCAAGGCGACCATCGACATGATCGCCAACAACGACCGGGTGAACAACGAGTTCTACACCTGCCCGGTCTACAACTACATGATCCGCGAGGGCGCCCGCATCGGCGTCTACGAAGTGCCGGCGGACGCCATGCACGGCCTCGGCATCCCGGAGGACCTGCGCACCTATCTCGACGATCAGGGCCTTGCGAAATCCGCCGACGAGCCCGACGCATGAAGGTCATCGTCCCCCTCGCCGGCCCCGATTTCGTCAAGCCGGACGGTTCGGTAAAGGCCGAAATTCCCGTCGAGGGCCTCCCACTCCTGCGCCGCGCGCTGGAAAGCCGGTCCTGGTGGACGAGCGACCTCGTGACCGACGCCGACCTGGTCTTCGTGCTCCACGACAACCCGCCGAGCCGCCGCTTTGCGGAAAACACCCTCTCGCAATGGTATCCGGCGGCACGGCAGGTCTTCCTCTCGACCTACACCCGCGGCGCCGCCCTCACCGCCGCCGCCGGCTGCGCCCTGCTGTCCGATATGCACGAGGCGATCTGTCTCGACCTCACGGACATCCTGTTCGACTGCGAGATCGACCCGAAAGCCCTCTTCGACCAGCCCCACACCGGCGCCCTCGCCCTGACCTTCCCTTCCGACAAGCCGGTCTATTCCTACCTGCGCCGCAACGCGGCGGGAGAAGTCGTCGAAACCGCCGAAAAGCGGGTCATCTCCAGCGAGGCCTCCGCCGGCGTCTACTTTTTCCGCTCCACTGCTGTCTACCTCAAGGCCCTCGCCCACATCATGGACCACGAGGCCGCCTATACCCACCGCAACCTCTTCTTCGTCTGCCCCGTCCTCAACGGCGTCCTGCCGCAGGGTCTCGGTATCGAAGGCATTCCGGTTTCGAACATCCGGGACATCAAGGTCGATTGAATCGACCCCGATCATCGGTATCGATTGATCGTATATCTCATTATGCTAATTTACATGCATGTCCTGGCCTTGGGAGGCTTCCATGCGTGAACCAGATATGCAGAAACTCGATGCGCTCGTCGGCCGCCTCGTGGGCGATGTCGGCGCGGCCGTCACCGGCGCGCTGGTCGTGCTCGGCGATCAGGTGGGTATTTTCAGGGCGATGGGCGACGGCGAGCCGGTGAGCGCCCGGGAACTGGCAGCGAAAACGGGCGTGAAAGAGCGCTACCTGCGGGAATGGCTCAGCGCGCAGGCCGCCGCCGACTATATCAGCTACGATGAAAGAACGGATCGCTTCAGCCTGACGCCGGAACAGCCGATGGTCTTTGCCGAAGAAAACAGCCCGGCCTTCTTCGTCGGCGCATTCGAGGTCGTCCAGTCCATGTGGATGGACGAGCCGAAAGTCGCCGATGCGTTTCGCACGGGCAACGGCCTCGGCTGGCATGAACACAGCACCTGTCTTTTCCGCGGAACGGAACGCTTCTTCCGCCCCGGCTACAACAGCCATCTGGTCGCCGAATGGATTCCGGCGCTCGACGGCGTCGAGGCAAAACTCAAGTCGGGCGCCCGCGTCGCTGACGTTGGCTGCGGACATGGCGCGTCCACCATCCTGATGGCGCAAGCCTATCCCGCCTCGCGGTTTACCGGGTTCGACTATCACGGCGCGTCGATCGAGAGAGCAAAGGCTGCGGCCCAGAGCGCAGGGGTGGCCGACCGGGTCACATTCGAGCAGAGCGCCGCAGCCCGGTTTCCGGGGCGCGACTATGACGTCGTCGCGATGTTCGATTGCCTGCACGACATGGGCGACCCCGTCGGTGCCGGACGGCACGTCAGGGAAACGCTGGCCTCGAACGGAACCTGGATGATCGTCGAACCTTTCGCGCACGATCATCTCAAGGACAATCTCAACCCGGTGGGCCGCGTCTACTATGGAGCCTCGACGATGATCTGCACGCCCGCGTCCCTCGCCCAGGAAGTGGGCCTCGGGCTCGGTGCGCAGGCCGGAGAAATGCGCCTTCGAAAGGTCGCCCTAGACGCCGGCTTCACCCATTTCCGCCGGGCAACGGAAACGCCGTTCAACATGGTGTTCGAGGTGCGCGCTTGAGACCGTGCCATCCTGCAGGAAGGCAAATGCAACACGCGGCCGATCAGGAAAGCCGGTGACGGCCTCGTTCACCAGTTGCCGGGATCGGCCGTGTGGTCGGTCACCGCATATTCTTCCGCGATATCCCTATCGAGCGACAATTCCGTCGCCGTGTCTTTCCCATCCGTGACCCGATAGGCAAGCGGCACCGGCCCTCTGCTGAGCTCGCGATACATGAGCAAGGCGGCCTCCTCGGCAGTATCCGCCTCGATTTGAAGGCTGGTCGCGACTGTGAACGTCACCATGGCTGAATCCTCACCCGGCTGGTTTCGGTGCGATGGCAGTGTAGATCCCAGATGGATCGAAAGCCAGATTTTCACCGCTCGTCGCCGGCATCCGGATGGATACGCTCAGTGCAGAGCATCGCCCGACAGAATGCCGGCACTATCCACGTGAATCCAAGGCCGGACGCACGGAACATACCCGCTCTGGCGAGTCGCATCGGCTTGTTTGAGAGGAGAATAATCGTAACGGAATGGCGGAGGGAGTGTAACAAATACCGAACTCTCTCCCGTGTCGATGGCTTCGGCACGGGATCGCCGCAAAAATCTGCGCATCAACGACCGTCAGACACTCGGTCTTTAGCCTGAAGAGACGCTCCGCCCGCCCGTACCATCAACCGTTACCAACTGGCGCACGGCCACCAGATGGCTCGATTGAGCTCCGCGGCGGCATGCTTCTCTGCCACCATCAGGTCATCCCGCCAGCGCGAGGGAATCTTCCCAGCACCTCGCTGAAGTGTCGGTCGAGAGAGACCACGCGGCCCCCGCTCGGACCATGCCGTCCGACAAAGCAGTTCTTCACACCTCTGATGGGCGCGCTAGCAGTATGGCCCGCGATCAGCCGCGGCCAGCATTGGACTGGCTTGCCCCAGCTTACCCTGATATGGTCAAGAAAAAGAGGGCGATATGATGGCGGATGCGGCTGACCAAGCCATGACCGTGCGAGATGTGGCTGGCTACCTGAACGTCGACGAAAAGACGGTTTATCGGCTCGCCAAGCGCGGCGATCTGCCGGGTTTCAAAGTGGCCGGCGCATGGCGCTTCAAGAGGTCAGACCTCGATGGCTGGATCGATCTGCAGAAAAAAGCTGCGAAAAAAGAAAGTTTGAGGGGGCCCGAGTGAGCGATCTGAACATCAGCAATTTTATCTGGAACATCGCTGATGATGTTCTGCGCGATGTCTATGTTCGCGGCAAATACCGGGACGTCATCCTGCCGATGACCGTCATTCGTCGGCTCGACGCCGTGCTTGAACCGACCAAGGACGCTGTCTTGGCTATGAAGGCGCAGCTGGATAAGGCAGGAGTCGCCAACCAGCACGCGGCTCTTTGCCAGGCGTCGGGCGAAGCCTTCTACAACACATCGCAGTTCCGGCTTCGCGACCTCACGTCTCGCGCGCGCCGCCAGCAGCTGAAGTCGGACTTCGAGGCCTACCTCGACGGCTTCTCCCCGAACGTTCAGGAAGTGCTCGACAAGTTCAAGTTCCGCAATCAGATCCCAACGCTTGTCGAAGCCGACGCGCTCGGGTTCCTGATCGAAAAGTTCCTCGACCCATCAGTTAATCTCAGCCCTAAGCCCGTGCTGCACCAAGACGGAAGTGTGCGCCTGCCCGGGCTCGACAACCACTCAATGGGAACAATCTTCGAGGAGCTTATCAGGCGGTTTAACGAAGAGAACAACGAGGAGGCCGGAGAGCACTTCACGCCTCGCGACGTGGTCGAGCTCATGGCGTACCTGATCTTCATGCCGATCGCGGATGAAATTCAGTCAGGCACCTATCTCGTCTACGATGGTGCCTGCGGCACGGGAGGCATGCTGACGGTCGCGGAAGAGACGCTGATCAAGTTGGCGACCGACCACGGGAAAGAGGTGTCGGTCCACCTCTACGGGCAGGAGGTCAATCCCGAGACATTCGCCATCAGCAAGGCGGACCTCATCCTAAAAGGTGAAGGGGCCGAAGCCGAGAACATGAAGTATGGCTCGACGCTCTCCAGCGATGCATTCCCATCGAGTGAGTTCGATTTCATGCTTTCGAACCCTCCTTACGGCAAGAGCTGGAAATCCGATCTCGACCGGCTCGGCGGCAAGAAGGACATCACCGACCCCCGCTTTGTGATCGAGCACGATGGCGATCCCGAGTACAGCCTGATCACGCGCTCCAGCGATGGCCAGATGGTGTTTCTAGCCAACATGCTGAGCAAGATGAAGAAGGCCACCAAGGTCGGCAGCCGGATCGCCGAGGTCCACAATGGCTCATCTCTGTTCACGGGCGATGCGGGATCGGGTGAGAGCAATGTGCGGCGCTGGGTCATCGAGAATGATTGGCTTGAGGCCATCATCGCGCTGCCGCTGAACATCTTCTACAACACTGGTATCGCGACTTACATTTGGGTGCTCAGCAATCGCAAGGCAGATTCCCGCAAGGGCAAGGTCCAGCTGATTGATGCGACGGCGTGGTTCAAACCTCTGCGGAAAAACCTCGGCAAGAAGAACTGCATTCTCGGGCCAGATGACATCAAGCGCATCTGCGACAGCTTCCTCAACAGCGAGGAAAGCGAGCAGTCGAAGATCTTCCCCAACGCGGCGTTCGGTTACTGGAAGGTGACGGTCGAGCGGCCCTTGCGCTTGAAGGTCGAACTGTCCGCGAGCGCGCAGCGTCGCTTCGCGAAGACGTGCGCGGAGGCTGCTGAAGAGCCCCTCACTGGCGTTGTGGAAGCGGTGGCTGAGCGGCTTGGCGAAGGCCCCCATCTCGATTTCAACCGCTTCCTTGAAGAAGCCGAAGCTGTGGCGGGCAAGCGCGGCGTCCGTATGACAGCCAAGCGCCAGAAGCTCCTGATGGCAGGGTTGGGCATCAAGGATCCCGGGGCGGAACCGGTCATCAAGAAGGCGTCCAAGATCAAGCCGGGCGCCGATGCTGAATCTGATGCGCTGTACGGCAACTACCATCGGACCGTCGGTGGCAAAACAGCGATCGTCGAATTCGAGCCGGACACGGAGTTGAGGGATACCGAACAGGTGCCGTTTTTAGAAGACGGCGGTATCGAGGCGTTCTTCCGTCGCGAGGTTCTGCCTCATGCGGCCGACGCCTGGATCGATCCGTCCAAGACGGTTATCGGCTATGAAATCTCTTTCACGCGGCACTTCTACAAGCCACAGCCGCTGCGGACACTTCAGGAGATCGAAGCCGACATCCGGGCGCTTGAGCAGGAAACCGAAGGCCTTCTTGAAGACGTGCTAACGGGAGGCCGCTGAGCATGGCCACCCAACGCTACTCCGTCACCCCCCATCCGATCGAAACCCTTCTCACCTGGGTGAAGTCCGGCGAGATCGCGATACCCGAAATCCAGCGCCCTTTCGTCTGGGATGCGACCAAGGTCCGCAACCTTCTGGACTCGCTCTATCAGGGCTACCCAGTTGGCTATCTGATCGCCTGGCGGAACCCGTCGGTCAGGCTTAAAGACGGTTCCACATCCTCGGGCAAGCGCATCTTGATCGACGGGCAACAGCGCGTCACCGCGCTTATGGCCGCGTTGCTCGGCCAGGAGGTGCTGACCAAGGATTACGAGACCGTACGCATTCGGATCGCGTTCCACCCGGTCGAGGAGCGCTTCGAGGTTTCGAACCCGGCCATCCAGAAGGACGCCTCGTGGATCCCCGACCTGGCAACGGTCTTCGCGCCTGACGCCAGCCTGACCAAGCTTACGCGCGAATATACAGCGCGCAATCCGGACGTTGATCAGGACCAGATTTCATTAGTGCTGGAGAAGGTCCGCAAGATCATCAACAATCAGGTCGGCATCATCGAGCTGGCCGAAGATCTCGACATCGAGACGGTCACCGAGATCTTCATCCGGGTGAATTCGGCCGGGGCATCGCTCAGCCAGGCGGATTTCGCTATGTCGAAAATCGCGGCGAACGACACCTATGGCGGCAACATGCTGCGGAAGGCGATCGACTATTTCTGCCACCTCGCCGTCGCGCCCGAATTCCTGCCTCGCATCGAGAAGGGCGACAAGGCATTCGCCGCTTCCGAGTTCCTGCCAAAGATGCGTTGGCTGAAGGACGTGAACGACGACCTCTACGACCCGTCCTACACCGACATGCTGCGCGTGGCGTTCACGTCGGAGTTCCGCAGGGGCAAGCTTCAGGATTTGGTCGCCCTGCTGTCGGGACGTAACTTCGAGACGAAGCAGTACGAGGAAGCGGTCGCCGAGGAGGCCTTCGACAAGCTGAAGGCCGGTGTCCTCAACTTCATCAACAAGACCCACTTTGACAGGCTCACGATGATCCTGCGCTCGGCCGGGTTCGTCACCTCCGGCCTGATCCGCAGCCAGAACGCCATCAACTTTGCGTACATTCTCTACCTTCGTGGCCGCGCCGAAGGCATGCCGGCCGCCGACATCGAGCGTCTCGTCCGGCGCTGGTACGTCATGTCGCTCCTGCGCGGGCGTTATTCTGGCAGCCCCGAAACGGCCTTCGATTTCGATATCCGTCAGATCGAGTCCCGCGGCCTGGCCACATACACCGATGCCGTGATCGACGCGGAGCTGCCCGAAAGCTTCTGGAACACTCTGCTGCCGCAGGAGATGGACACATCGTCCGCCTCGAGCCCCTATTTCCTCGTCTATCGGGCAGCGCAGGTGAAGCTCGGCGACCTCGGGTTCCTGTCGCGGGACATCACCGTGCGTGACCTGCTGTTGAACCGGAGCGACGTGCATCACGTCTATCCGCGCAATCACCTCAAGGGCCAGGGGCTGACGCGCGGCCGCTATAACCAGATCGCCAACTTCGTCCTGGCCCAAAGCGAGATCAACATTGGCATCGGTGACCGCGACCCGAAGACTTACTTCAGCGAGCTGGCGGACCAGTGCAACGGCGGTGCCAAGAAGTATGGTGGCATCACGACGATTGAGGAGATGCGGGCCAATCTTCGGATGAGCTGCTTGCCGGAGTGCATGCTGGACGGAGAGATCCCATCCTTCGATGACTTCCTGGAGCAGCGGCGCAAGCTGATGGCGCAGAAGATCAAGACCTATTTCGAGGGGCTGTAAGGGGCACGATGAATGTATTGCATTGGTAGGGGAACGAGGAATGGCTGAACGTGATGAACTTCTAGCCTCGATTGTCGAGACAACTGCTGACTATCGTGAAGGGGATCTTGCTGCGCCAACACCAGAACATGTCGAGCGTTGGGTCAGTCAATTTGACGAGCATGTTCGCCTGCCAATCTTGCGCGAAATCGATCACGTCCTAAAGTCGACTTACTTTTCTCGCGCGAACACGCGCAAGTTTCTCTCTGGCCTTTTTCAAACCGACAGCCTCGTAGGCGAGGATCCATGCAAGTTTTGGGGGGGAGTGAGTTTCCTTGATGTCCAAGGAGGTGGTGCAAGCCAGAAGGAAATGCTCGCGCTATTCAGCAAAATCCTTGAGAAAAGATGTGGATACTCCGTCAGCGACTGCGGCGCCGATCCACACTCCTTTGTTTACTTGGATGACGCCAGTTTCACAGGAAACCGTGTCAGACAAGACGTTGAAGGTTGGATCGCCAAGTCGGCTCCAAAGGATGCGACCCTACATATCATCGCAATCGCACTTCATAGCAATGGTTCCAATTACGCGAATGGACGTATTCAAGCTGCCGCAAAGGCAGCCGGAAAATCGATCAAGCTGAAGTGGTGGCGCGCAATTGCCCTCGAAGATCAACTAGGCCAGACAAATTCCTCGGATGTTCTCCGACCGACACAAATTCCAGAAGATGACTTGGTGAAGGCATACGTGGAAGCAATGACCCATAAGCCTCGCTTACGAGTTCCAGGGCAGGTAGGCGGAAATGGCATCTTTTCGAGTGATGAAGGTCGACAACTGCTCGAACAGGAATTCCTGAAGGCTGGAGCGCGCATTCGGAGTATGTGCCCACATCTAAACAAGTATCAAAGGCCGCTTGGAAATTCACTCTTGGAGACACTCGGCTTTGGCTCCCTAATTGTCACTTTCCGAAACTGCCCAAACAATGCGCCGCTGGCTCTTTGGGCGGGGGATCCCTGGTACCCGCTCTTCCCCCGAACGACCAACAGCGACACCTCGATGCGCAGGTTCATGGCCATGCTGGCGCGGGAAGACTTCTAATGTCCCAGCCCAGCCAAGTTCGCACATATGTCCCCATCGAAAGCGCCGTCTTCCTGAAGACGAACGAGCGCTATGGCGGGCTGTCGAACATGGCGCCTGGCTTTCCGCTTGTCGTGAACGGTGTTCGGATCCGGACGTCGGAAGCGCTCTACCAGTCTTGCCGCTTCCCCCACATGCCAGAGGTGCAGCGCATGATCATCGGGGAGCGGAGCCCGATGACCGCCAAGATGCGCAGCAAACCCTACCACCGGGCGTCCCGACCGGATTGGGATGGCGTACGGGTCAAGATCATGCGCTGGTGCCTGCGCGTGAAGCTGGCTCAGAATTGGGCCACCTTCGGACGGCTCCTCCTGTCCACCGGGGATCGGCCCATCGTCGAGAAGAAGGTGCGCCGCAAGGATTTCTGGGGTGCCACCGAACAGCCGGACGGCACGCTCGTCGGCATGAACGTGCTCGGGCGGCTGCTTATGGAACTGCGCGAGCAGCTGAAGGGCGATGAGGCGGAGAGCCTGCGGTTCATCGAGCCGCTGGCGATCTCCGAGTTCCTGCTGTTCGGTCAGCCTATCGAGGCGGTCCAGGCCGCGCCCAATGCCGAGATCCCCGGCTGGACCCCTCGGCGGCCATCCCGGGCCGATACCGCCCCACCGCAGCCCAGCGACCCCCAGCCCTCCTTATTTGAGCAGCCAATGATTTCAGACGCCGAACCTGTCTCTGCCCCGTCGCTCCCCACTCTCGCCAGAGACGATGATTCACAGAAGCATCTCTCAGACTATCACCCAGCAGTGCGCGATTGGCTTGGCGATCTGCCAGGTCGGTGGGACGTGCTACGAAGCAAGTATCTGTTTCGCGAGATCGACGACCGGACCGACACCGGGACGGAAACCCTACTGTCTATGCGACAGGCTCATGGTCTGATCCCCCATGCGAAGGTGTCGACCAAGCCAGTCACGCCGGAAGAGCTCAAGGGATACAAGCGCGTCCGCACCGGCCAGATGGTGCTGAACCGCATGCAAGCGTCGAACGGCATGTTCGCGGTTGCGCGCGAGGACGGTCTGGTCAGCCCGGACTATGCCGTCTTCCAGCCACTCCGGCCGATGAATCCTGACTACTTCGTCGACCTCTTCAAGACCACTATCTACCGAGCAAAGTTTCGCCAGGAATCGAAAGGGCTAGGAACCGGCATGTCCGGCTTTCTGCGCCTATACTCGGATCGTTTCGGGGCCATCCATGTCCCGCAACCGCCTGAAGAAGAACAGCGTAAGATCGTGCAGTTCATCCGGGTCTATGACCTGCGCGTCCGTCGCCTGATCCGCAACAAGCGGCGGCTGATCGGGCTGTTAAACGAGCAGAAGCAGGCGATTATAAACCGGGCCATCACGCGTGGCCTGAACCCGAATGTTGCAATAAAGCCAACCGGCATTGCTTGGATGCCGGAAATCCCTGAAGAGTGGGTAGTAACTCCGTTGCGGCACCTCTCCATTTGTCTAGACGGCAAGCGCGTACCGCTCGAAGCGTCTGCCCGCGAAAAGATGCTCGGTGAGATCCCGTATTGGGGTGCGAACCAAATCATCGACCATTTGAACGACTTCTTGTTCGACGAAGATCTGATCCTGCTTGGCGAAGACGGTGCCCCATTCTTTGATCGCAACAAGCCAGTCGCTTTCTTCTCACAAGGAAAAGTCTGGCCGAATAATCACATCCATGTACTACGGCCAAAGCCCGGCAATAGACCTGAGTTTATTGTGCATGCCCTGAATTGCGTCGACTACACGAATTATGTTGGCGGCGCCACGCGTAACAAGCTCACGCAAAGCTACATGAAAGCAATTCCCATCCCAATACCTCCGGAGAACGAGCAAAACGCGATCCTGGAGTATTTGACCCGGGAATGTACTCCGTTGGACGAAACGGCCGAACGGGCTGCTCGCGAGATTGGGCTTATTCAGGAGTACCGAGAGCGCCTGATCGCTGACGTTGTTACCGGCAAGCTGGACGTTCGCCACGTCGAGATCGCAGCGCCCGAGGACGAGCCGATCTTGGATGAGGATGACGCGCTGGAGGAGGAGCTGGAAGGCGACGCCGCCGAGGTGATGGAGGGGGCCGATGCCGACGAGTAGGCCCGCAATCCCAATCGAAATAAAGCGCGATGTGCTCTTCGAGGCTCGTCATCATTGCGCTGTCTGCTGCACGTCGCTGCCGCTCGAGTACGCGCACCTGATTCCATGGAGCAAGTCGCAAGACCATTCGCTCGAAAACCTCATTGCCCTGTGCGCAAACTGTCACGAGCGGGCGGACAACGAAAAATGGGGCGTGAGCTACCTCCAACGATACAAAAAGTCACCGTGCATCATTGCACGCGGTGATCCGCCGCCGATGACGGCAGAGCAGAAAATGCTGGTCGATCTGATCGTGGCGCGCGATCCGGATGAGATGAATCAGAAAGAGCGGCAGCGCCTGGTATCAATGGTAGCTGCTTATGTAGGTGTTCCATTCGGCCAAATAGGGATTTCATCCGTAACCCAAGCCAACAGCTCTCGAGTTCGTTTGGAAATGCCGTCTGACGCGGCGCGACGCTTGGTTGCTGGTTTCGAGGCCAAAGACCCAATGCTCGAGGCGTTCCTGAGCGAAGCGGGCCTAATTCGGGTCGATGCCGGCCCCTCGGTTCAAGGAGGCCGCGAAATGCGCCAGCACACCGACACAAGCGAAAAGGGCCTCGAAACCCTCATCGTCCGCTCGCTGATCGACGAGGCGGGTTACGTCGCTGGCGCCTCGAAGGATTTCGACCGGGACCACGCCATCGACCTGGCCAAGCTGTTCGATTTCCTGAACGCCACACAGCCAGAGGCCGTCGAAGCCCTCGGCATCGGAGAAGACGGTCCGAAGCGGCTGCAATTCCTTCACCGGGTGCAAGGCGAGATCGCCAAGCGCGGTGTCATCGACGTGCTGCGCAACGGCGTGAAGCACGGCCCTGGATCGGTCGAGCTGTTCTTCGGGACGCCGACCCCCGGCAACACGAAGGCCGAGGAGCTGTTCGCCGCCAACGTGTTCAGCGTCACCCGGCAGCTGCACTATTCCAAGGATGCGACCAAGCTGTCGCTCGACGCTGCGCTGTTCATCAACGGCCTGCCCGTCGCCACCTTTGAGTTGAAGAACAGCCTGACCAAGCAGACGGTCGAGGACGCGATCGAGCAGTACAAGCGCGACCGCGATCCCAAGGAGCTGCTGTTCCAGTTCGGCCGCTGCGTCGTCCACTTCGCCGTGGACGACCACGAGGTGCGGATGTGCAGCCACCTGAAGGGCAAGGCGTCCTGGTTCCTGCCTTTCAACAAGGGCTGGAATGACGGCGCGGGCAACCCGCCGAATCCGCATGGTCTGAAGACCGATTACCTTTGGAAGCAAGTCCTTACGAAGCGCAACCTCACCGACATCCTGGAGAACTATGCGCAGGTGGTCGAGGAAACGGACGAGCGAGGAAAGAAGAAGCCGCCGAAGCAGATTTTCCCTCGCTTTCACCAGCTCGACGTGGTGCGCAAGCTGCTGGCTGACGCCGAGGGCTCCGGCGCCGGGCGGCGGTACCTAATCCAGCACTCGGCAGGTTCGGGCAAGAGCAACTCGATTGCTTGGCTCGGCCACCAGCTGATCGGGCTGGAGACCGGCGGCAAGCCGACCTTCGACACCGTCATCGTTGTCACCGACAGGCGCAATCTCGACAAACAGATCCGCGACACCATCAAGCAGTTCGCGCAGGTATCTTCCATCGTCGGCGCGGTCACCGAAGGCTCGCAGCAGCTGCGGACGTTCCTGCAGCAGGGCAAGAAGATCATCATCACCACGGTGCAGAAGTTCCCGTTCATCCTAGACGAAATTGGGGACGGCCATCGCGGGCGAACCTTCGCCATCATCATCGACGAGGCGCATTCCAGCCAGGGCGGCCGGACGTCAGCCAAGATGAACATCGCGCTTGCCGCGAATGGTGCCGAGGAGGAAGACGAAACCGTCGAGGATACCATCAACCGGCTGATGGAAGCGCGGAAGGTTCTGCCGAACGCGAGCTATTTCGCCTTCACCGCGACACCCAAGAACAAGACGCTGGAGATTTTCGGCACGGCGGTCCCCGAGGGTGGGAAAGTCAGGCACGTCCCTTTCCACAATTATTCGATGAAGCAGGCCATCGAAGAGGGATTCATCCTCGACGTTCTCAAGCACTACACGCCGGTCGAGAGCTACTACCGGCTCATGAAGACGGTGGAGGACGATCCGCAGTTCGACGCCAAGCGGGCGCAAAAGAAGCTCCGCCGATATGTCGAATCCCATGACCATGCCATCCGCAAGAAGGCAGAGATCATGGTCGACCATTTCCACGACCAGGTGATGGCCCATCGCAAAATCGGCGGAGCAGCGCGCGCCATGGTGGTGACCAGCGGGATTCACCGGGCCATCCAGTACTTTCACGCCTTCGGGGAGTATCTGAAGGAGCGCAAGAGCCCATACCAAGCCATCGTCGCCTTCTCGGGCGAGCATGAATATGGCGGCCAGAAGGTCACCGAGGCGTCGCTCAACGGCTTTCCCAGCAACAAGATCGAGGAGTTGATACAGAAGGATCCGTACCGGTTCCTCATCGTCGCCGACAAGTTCCAGACCGGCTATGACGAGCCGCTGCTGCACACGATGTACGTGGACAAGACGCTGTCCGGCATCAAGGCCGTGCAGACGCTGTCGCGCCTGAACCGGGCGCATCCGCAGAAGCACGACACCTTCGTGCTGGATTTCATGAACGACGTGGATGGCATCAAGGCGTCGTTCGAGGACTATTACCGCACGACGATCCTGAGCGAAGAGACCGATCCGAACAAGCTGCACGACCTGAAAGCGCGGCTCGATGGCTATCAGGTCTATTCCTGGGAGCGGGTGGAGGACCTCGTGGCGCTGTACCTCGGTGGCGCCGACCGCGACAAGCTCGACCCGATCCTCGATGCGTGCGTCGCGGTCTACAAAGCCGATCTCGATGAGGATGGACAGGTCGACTTCAAGGGCAAGGCGAAGGCATTCACGCGCACCTACGGATTTCTCGCGGCCATCCTGCCCTATACGAACGCGGAATGGGAGAAGCTCTCGATTTTCCTGAACTTCCTGACGCCGAAACTGCCTGCTCCGGAGGAGCAGGATCTGTCGAAGGGCATTCTGGAGGCCATCGACATGGACAGCTACAGGGTCGAGGCGCAGGCGACGATGGCGATTGCGCTTCCCGATGCCGACGCGGAAATCGGCCCTGTGCCGTTGGGCGGAGGCGGTCGCAAGCCTGAGCCGGAATTGGACCTGCTCAGCAACATCCTCAAGACGTTCAACGAGATGTTCGGCAACATCGACTGGAAGGACGCCGACAAGATCGGGAAGGTGATAGCTGAGGAGTTGCCCACGAAGGTCGCGGCCGACAAGGCCTATCAAAACGCGATGCAGAATTCGGACAAGCAGAACGCCCGCATCGAGCACGACAAGGCACTGGAGCGCGCGGTCATCGAACTGCTATCTGACCATACCGAGCTGTTCAAACAGTTCAGCGACAATCCATCTTTCAAGAAATGGCTTTCGGAGACGATTTTCGCGGCGACCTATGCCGACAAGGCGGCGCAGGCCGGTTCGGCTGCTACTCGCAGCTGAACCAGCGCATGGCGGTTTGGATCAGATGGTCATGATCCCCGCTAGTAGCCTCTTGGTAGAACGCATCGATCTCTTGCTGCGAGAGGCCCGCTTCTTTTGCGGCCCGTCGGCACAAGCCGAGGATCATAAACGCATTGCTGTCGTGTCCAGTCAGCTGGACTGTTATGTTTGGATACTTGGGGGGCATTGATCGGCTCCTCCAGCGCAGTAGGTACAAAGCCTAGAGCGCTCATTTATTATTTATTATCAACAGGATAAGGCGATTTTGTTTGCGCTTTTTCCATTGCAGTGTTTATGGGCTTCGGCTGCGACAACTACGCGCCTGATCCCGCATGACGCTGTAATCGGCGATCATCTCGGCGATAGCCGACGCCTCCGGCAGCAGATTGAGCTCGTCGGCCGCGCGCGCCTGGAACTCACGGCTGTACTCGATGACGGGAGGGCAGACGGTTGCGAGGCGCGGTTCAGAAGCGACCGTTGCGCAGCCGGTCAGCAAGCTCGTGGCGGTCGCGAGGACGGCGAGCCGCCGCATCCAGCATCCGGCGTTGAACATCATTGGTTTCCTCCAATGTTTCGAGACGTTCGGCGAGGCGGCCCGTGCGTTCACCGGAGCGCCGGAGTGCGAACAGGAACAGGAGCACTGTGAGCGCGATGGCGCCGTAGCGGAGAGCCGTCCGGGCCCACGGGTTGGTGGCGAACCCAGCGAGGAGCGCACCAATCATCGGCGGCCCCGCTTCCAATCGTCCAGCCGCGCGTAGATCGTGATCGCGATCCCGCCGAGCGCCACGGCGATGAACACCCAGCGGAGCGTGTCGAGGTACGGCACCAGCGGCAGGATGGCGGTCTGGGTCTCGGTCAGGACGCTGTGTGCGACCTCCACGCCGGCAGCGCCCAGCGTGGCGACACCGGCCGCCCCGCCACCCTTCATGGTGCGGCTGTCGCCCAGCACTTCGCGCGCAGGCGGCGTTTCAGCCGCGAAGGCTGTCGCCCGGATTGGGAAGCACTCGCCCCACTGGCGAGCGGGCCCGAGATCGACATGGATGAATCCTGATCGCGGGTAGAATCCGAAGCCGAGGAACCCGACCTCCCGCGCTGCTGCCTCGAACGCCACCGGGTCATGGTTCGCCATGGCGATGTCGAAGGCCGCGCCGTCGAGGTGCTTCGACCGGGTGGCGCCGCCCACGGCGCGGTTGTGCTCGGGGCTGCGATAGGCGGAACGCACGATCAGCGGTTTGCCCAACCGGTCGCGCAGCGCCTGCAGCCTGTCGAGCGCGGGCTCGTTGATGAGCAGCTTGCCGGTGCCCCGGCAGGCGATCTCCGCCGGGCTGAAGTTCGGCCAGCGCCAGGCGCTCTCCGGCACGTTGCGCCAGTGATCGTAGAAGGTCGTGGTCATGGGGTCCTCCGAAAACGAAAAACCCGCCTCGAGGGCGGGTCATTGCGGGCTGATGAATGTGGATGGGGCGCGGCTACGGGCTGCCGCCGAAGATCTTGAGCTTGATCGCGATGCCGGCGAGCAGCGCCAGCATCACGCCGGTGGTGATCATGCGGACGACCGTCTGCATGGCGGTGCGGCGCACGAGGCGGATGCAGTCGACCAGGGAGCGCAGATCGCGGATGTCGAGCGCGGCCTCGTCGCCGTCGAGCCCGACATCGGCCAGCGCGCGCTTCGCGCCTTCCTCGGCGGCGCGCGCCAGGATCGCCTCGAACTCGTGCTCGGGTATGCGGACGAAGCCCTCGGATCGGGGTGGGGTCATTGAGATCCTCCCTCCGCCGCTCAGCCGACCTTGCAGCCCCAGAAGGACGTGTGGTCGGCGGCGAAATAGCCGTCCGCGACCCGGAAATATCCCTGCAGCTCCACGGTATCGCCCGCGGTGAGCGGCACCATGGTCTGCAGCCAGATCGCGGTGGCGAGCGAGACGTGGGTGGCGGAGATTTCGCCGAGGGAGCCGCGGATTTCCGTCGTGCCGTTCAGGACGAGCCGCCCGCGCATGCGGGCCGTGGCGCTGGCGTTGATCTTGTAGAGGAGCGTCGCGCCGAACAGGTAGGTGCCGTCGACGGGTGCCACGAAGTGGTTGTTCGCGGCGTCGAACGCCCCCTGATCGTTGTAGTCGGTGTTGTTCAGGCCGATCTTCGTCCAGGTCCCCACGCCCACGTAGTTGTCGTAGTTGGTCCAGGCCTTGAACCGCGGCAGCCGGGGCTGATCGACGATGCCGGTGGCGTTGTCGACGCTGAGGCCATCGAAGAAGGTGCTGCCGTCGGCCGAGACCGCGAGGCGGAACCGGTCGGAGCCGAACAACCCCACCAGCGCCTTGGTCACGAAGCCGGTCTGCAGCGTCAGGCCGAGATCGTCGCCTGCCGCCTCCTTGTTCATGGTGTAGAACAGGTCGCCGGTGCCGCCCTCGGCCACGGTCTTCGCCGTCCAGAGCGCGGCGTTCAGCTTGGCCGAGAACGGGTTCGAGGTGTCCGCTGTGGTGCCAAGCCCCAGCAGCGCGAGGTTCTGCAACGCAGCCGGTGTCGTCCCAACCCAGCCCGCGCCGTCGTAGACCAGGAGCAGTCCCTGGTCCTCGACCCACGCGCGCCAGCCGGTGCGTGGCGGCAGGCGAAGCCAGGCGCCATCGGTCCAGAGCGCGACGTTCAGGTCCCACCCCGCCCAGTCGCCGGTTGCGCCCGAGGCGACGATGTAGCGGTCGCCATCGGCTGGCGAACCAGGCGGCGCAGTCAGGTCCCGGTCGAGAACGGAGAGCTGGACAAGCCCGTCGAGCAGCCGCAGCGCCTCGTTGTGGGTGACGTGTTTCTGGGCCTGCGCCGCGAGGATGTAGGGCAGCAGGAGATGGGTCGTGGCGTCGGACATGGGATGGCCTTCAGAACAAGAGCGTGACGGTTTTCGGTGAGCCCTGCCCGACGAGGGCGGAGAGCTGGAAGATGCGGATGTCGAGCGTGTCGCCGGGGGCGAGCGGCGCACCACAATCGGCGCTCTGCTGGGCGGCGGTGTAGACCGCGCTGGTGGTGGCGGTGCTCAGCACCCGCTTCACGGTGGCGCCGTCGAGGATCTCGACCTCGTAGGCTTCCAGTTCCTCGCCGAGCGGCACCTCGAGTCCGCCCCAGCTGTCGGCCGCGAGCGCGCGGGACCGGCGCGTCCAGCGGATCGTCAGATCGCCGGGCGTGCGCGGCGTGCGCCACGGCTGCTCGACATGGGCGACGGAGAACGGCCGCAGCCCGATGCCTTCGGGCGTGAAGGCCTGCGCCACATATGTCTCGTCGCTGACCGGGCGGCTCGCGGGGCCCATGCGCCAGTTCCACGGAATGCCGAGATCGGCTTCGGCGATCGGCAGGGACGCAAGGCTGTCGTCCAGCACCACGACCCGAGCGCCTGTCGGAGCCGGGTTGCCCATCGCGCCCTCGGTGCCGCGCTGACCGCGCAGGAGCCGCGTCAATCTATACCGGCCAGGCGCCAGCAATTCGACCGCGCCCGCCTGGACGATCTCCCAGGTGCCGGACGTGCTCTCAATGGCGAGCGCATTTGCCCCTCCGAACAGTGTCAGGTCCGTGACGCTTTCGAGAGTGCCGGTCAGCAGATCGACCACCAGCGCATTGCCAAGATCGAAGCGCGACGTAGGGCCCGGGTAGAAGTCCGAGACCAGCGCGCCGATCCGGGCGCGGCTGCCGAACGTGGTCAGCAGTTCGAACCCGTCCGTCGACGGGCTGCGGAACACCGCCATCTCGCCCGGCCAGGGAACCGCGTGCGCCGCGACCAGCGGCCGATGTGCGGGCTGGTCCTCGGTCAGCTGCGGCAGGTCCATCAGCACTGCTTCCGGCGCGCCGAACACCACGGCGCGCGTAAGTGACGCCGCCCGCGGATCGCCGGGCGGCAGGTCGTAGGTCGCCCGGTCCTGGCGGACCGCCTCGATGCCGCGCGCCTCGGCGTCGGCGATGGAGACGAGCCGCAGATCGACCAGCCGCCCGTTATGCTCCAGCCGGATCGCGTCGGCCGGATCGAGCGCGAGGCGCGAAGGCGGCAGACGGAACGCCGCCGTCTCGCGCCCCACCCACGCCTCCATCAATGCGCGGCGGCAGCGCCGCTCGGCCTCCTCGGGCGGAACGGCCATCGGGAAGGACTCGGAGGCGATGCGCGTCGTGTCCACGGTGATGCGCCGGGCCTCGACGAGGGCCGCGTCGTAGTCCTCGTCGGCGCGGGCGACCTGCCACTTCAGGGCCTGCGGCAGCTCCGTCTCCTGTCCGCGCGTCAGCTCCAGCACGTCGCCCTCTCGGGCCGCCACCAGATCGTCGGGCGCGAGGGTCGCGACAGAGGCCCGGCCACGCATGATGAAACGGATCACGCCCTCGGTCTCCACGGCGTCGAAGCCGAAGTGGCGCGACAGCGTGGTGATCGACGCGCGCGGACTCTCCAGCGCCGTGATGGCGTAGCCCTCGACCGCGCCCCAGAGGCCGATGACGTCGATCCGCGCCTCGGGCAGCCCGGCGCGCAGGCAGAGGTGCCGCACGAGCGCCGCCAAAGACACCGCGCCAAGCCGTCCGGTCAGCCAATGCCCCAGTCGCCAGTTCGCCCCGTCCGTCCAGACATCGGTGAGCGCCGGAAAGAAGGGATAGGGTCGCGCGTCCCATGTCCAGGCGGCGCATTCCGGGACATGCACCATCCGGCCGCCGTAGACCGAGGACACAGGGTTGTTCCCGGTCTCGCCCCACCAGAGGTACGTCGCCTCGAGATAGGCGCGCTGGATCGCGTCGTCGCGCCAGCCCCGCGAGAAATGCGGCGTGAAGCTCTCCGACGACTTCGGGTCGAAGAAGACATTGGGCTGGTTGGTGCCCCGATCGATGGCCGGGCAGCCGAGCTCGGTGAACCAGACCGGCTTCGACTCCGGCGTCCATGCCGTCGCCGTCCCGCTCTCCACGCCACCGGGGCGGTCATAGTGCGGGTTCGACCACCAGCCGCGCAGGTCCTTGTAGCGGAAGACCCACGGCTTGCTGGCCGCACCATCGGTGATCGGGGTGCGCACCTGCGCGGAGCGGTCCGCTGCGCTGGCGTAGAACCAGTCGAAGCCTTCGCCGCCGACGATGTTCCCCTGCAGATAGGCCCGGTCGTAGATCGCGGGCCAGCCCTCTTGCGCGTCGAGATGCTCGAACCCGTCGCGCCAGTCCGAGAGCGGCATATAGTTGTCGATCCCGACGAAATCGATCTCCGGATCGGCCCAGAGCGGATCAAGGTGGAAGAACACGTCACCGCTGCCGTCGCCCGGCTGGTGGCCGAAGTACTCCGACCAGTCGGCCGCATAGCCGATCTTCGTTCCGGACCCGAGGATTGAGCGCACATCCGCGAGGAGGTCCCGATAGGCCTGTACCGCCGGATAGGTGGTTGCGCCCGAGCGGATGGTGGTCAGCCCTGGCATCTCGGTCCCGATCAGAAAGGCATCGACCCCGCCCGCTGCCGCGCAGAGATGGGCGTAGTGCAGCACCATTCGGCGCAGGCCCCAGTCGCCGGGCGTGCCTGTCCACGAAACCGACTGACCCGAGACGCTGAAGCTCGCGGGCGTGGCTGCGCCGAACAGCGCCGCGACCTGGCTTGCGGCCGTGGCGGTCTTGTCCACGGTCCCGGCGTAACCTGCGGCCGGAGAACAGGTGATCCGCCCCCGCCAGGGGAATGCGGGCTGGCCCGTCTCGGCGGCATTGTCGGAATAGGGGTTCGGCAGCGTGTTGCCGGGCGGCACGTCCATCAGGATGAACGGATAGAAGGTCACCCGCAGCCCGCGCGCCTTCATCTCCTGGATGGCCTGCACCACCGCGAAGTCGGACGGCGTGCCACCATAGACCGGGCGGTCCTGGTCGTCACGGCTGACGAGAAAGGCGTTGGTGCGGCTGACGCCGTTCACCGACCAGCTGGCGGGCGTGGTCGACTTGGCCGACACCTCGACACCCGGCCGCACTTTACAGGAGCCCGCGCGCAGGTCGTCGCCGAACCACGCCACCACAAGGCTCACGCTCTCGACCGCCGGGGCCATCGCCTGCAGCCGGTCGAGCGCCTCCACCATGTCGGTGGAGTCCGCCAGAGCGTTCAGGTTCTCGGGCGCCGTCGCGCCGCCATCGGTCTTTCGGATCGCCTGCGTGGCATAGGTGAACTCGCCCGAGGCCGGGATCATGGTGACGGCCTGCACCAGCCCCTCGGCGGTGTCGGGATCGGCGAGCGGGCGGAACACCTCGAAGGACAGCTGCGGCAAGCGGTTGCCGTAGGTCGAGAGCGCCAGTTCCTCGAAGACGACATAGGCGGTGCCGCGATAGGCGGGTGTGCTGGCCGCGCCCATCTTCGCCGAAATGAACGGATCGGCCGCCTGCGTCTCGTCGCCCGGATACCAGCGCCAGGTGACGCTGGAGAGGTCCATCGGCTTGCCGTCGGCCCAGATGCGGCCGATGCCGGTGATCGGGCCCTCGCACAAGGCCACCGCGAAGCTCGCGTAATACAGATACTCGGTCGTCTTGACCTTGCCGCCCCCGCCGCCCTTGCCGCCGCCCTGCGTGGTGGTCTTGGTCTCCTCGCGGAAATCGGTCGCCCAGATGATGTTGCCGCCCAGCCGCATCCGGCCATAGAGCCGCGGGATGACCGCGCCTTCTGTAGCGGAGGTGATGCGCAGCGTGTCGAGCCGCGCGCCCTCGATGCGCTGCGTCGGCGCCAGCGACGAGATGATCCAGCTGTCGACGACCGAGCCGATGCTGGAGCCGATGAAGCCGCCGATCGTCGCGGCGCTGACGCCGAGGATCGCGCCGCCGATCGAACCGCCAAT
The DNA here is from genome assembly GCF_020883495.1 of Shinella zoogloeoides. NCBI lineage: Bacteria > Pseudomonadati > Pseudomonadota > Alphaproteobacteria > Hyphomicrobiales > Rhizobiaceae > Shinella > Shinella zoogloeoides. Next base: position 3,426,864 of record NZ_CP086610.1, read on the forward strand.
GGCGGCGCCGGCCGCGCCGAGAACGAGGGTGGCCATGTTCGGGTCTCAGCGTTGCGGGAACAGGAAGGCGAAGGCGATGCGCCGCCGCCAGGATGGGGTGAGCGGTTCCTCGATCACGCCGAGCCGCTCGTAGGCGTGGAGGAAGGAGTCGGGGCTCGTCAGTATCCCGACATGCTTGGCGATGGCCCGGGGCTTCATGCGGAAGAGGACCAGCGTGCCCGGGCCGGACTCTACGGGAGGCGCCTCGATCATCATGCGCCGCGCGCCCTCGGCCAGAACCTCGCGCGGCCCGGTCTCGCCCCAGTCCCGGCTGTAGGGCGGGATCGGGAACGGCTCGGGGCCGACGACCTCGCGCCAGACGCCCCGCGCCAGCCCGAGGCAATCGCAGCCGACACCGCGCAGGCTGGCCTGATCATGATACGGCGTTCCGAGCCAGGACCGCGCAATGGTGATGACGTGCTGGGGATCAGCGGCGTTCACAGCACCGACCCCTCGTGCCCGCCGTCCTTCGTGGCGTAGCGCAGCACGGCATCCTGGCCCGGGATGTGCGGGAAACCCCGGAAGTTGACGGTGTTGGCGAACTTGGCGCCGCAGGTCTCCATGCGCTTGTCGCAGCCCGCGCGGATGGTGAAGGCGTCGCCCTCGGCGATGGACCGCACCGGCGCCTCGAGCAGGGTCAGGATCGCGACGCCGTCCGTCACGTCATGGCCCAGCACTTCCGCGCGACGCCCCGCATTCGCGTCGCTCGTCCATTCGATGGTGCCGAAGGTGAACCAGCCGGAAGCGAACCCGCCGAGCCCCGAGGCGGTGAAGGCCCGGTCCCGCAGGAGATCGATGACGGCGCCCGTGCCCTTGAAGGCCGGGTGCTCCAGATCGACCCCGCAGCGCGCGTCGCCGAGCGCGGCATCGCAGGTCGCCTGGAAGGTCCGCCCGACCGTCTGGCCGAGTACGTGGGCGAGCGAGCGGACCTCGGCGACGAAGGCCAGCCTCCCGCGCCGGATCTGGCCGATGGCCCCGCGGCGCATCAGGACGCGCTGGCCGGTGTCGGCCCAGTTCACGCGCCAGACCTCGACTTGCGCCGCGTCCCAGCGGCCGTCGAGAATGTCGGTCTCGGTGATCCGGTCGGAGGTCAGCACGCCCTCGGCATCCTGTGCATCGACCGACAGGTCTGACCCCGAGCGCACCTCGGACGCCGTGAGCCCGCTCTCGGGCTCGAAGGCAGTGCCATCGAAGCTCAGCGTCCGGTCGTGGTCGGTGAAGCCGACGGTGACGCCATCAGCCCGGGTGATCCGCCAGCACCACGCGAGCGTCGTCGTGCCCTCGTCGAGATGGGCCTGCAGGTCAGGGTCGAGGGTCTTCATCGGCGCAGTTCCAGCAGCGGAATGGAGGTGATCGAGCCGAGCCGCTCGAGGTCGAGCGTCACGTCGAGCGCGTCGGCGTCGAAGCGGACGGGTACGTCGAACTCGAACCCGGCGGTGATCGCGACGCCAGCGCCCGGCGCGGCGCTGAAGGTGACGACGCCGGTCGTGGTGTCGACCGACCAGCCGGAGGGCTGCTCGACGCCCGACAGCGCGATGCGCACGCTGCCCGCCACCGGCTTCGCGATGGCGCGCGTCCAGGATTGCGCGCCCGAGGCGTAGCGCTTCACCAGCTGGAAGGCGGTCGTCGCGCCATCGCCGGTGCCGATCGCCTGGTCGGTGGGCGACGGCGTTCCCGAAGGCAGGCAGGACTTGTGGTCGCCCCAGTCCTTGAAGCGGAAGCCGTGCAGCCGACCGTTGCGCGCCTCGAAGAAAGCCACGACAGCCGCCAGATCGTCCGCGCGGCGGATACCGTAGGCCACATCGTAGCGGCGGCGCGAATTGGCCCAGCTCGCGTTGCGTTCCTCGTCGCCCGAGGCGAGTTCGACGATCTGCGTGCGCCGCTCGGGCCCGCCGCGCGCGCCGCGGCTGATGTTGTCGGGAAACCGGACCTCGTGAAACGCCATCACATGCCCCTCCGCCCGAGCGACACGGCACGGGCGATGTCCGCGGCGACCTGCGTGCGGGACTGCCGGAAGCTCTCGGCGTCGCGGGCCATGATGGTGACGTTGACGCCGCCACCCGCGCCGTAGCTCTGCGCCTCACGCCGGGACAGCACGCGCTCGCCCCGCTGCAGGATCGCGGGCACCTCGTCATGACGAAGTCCGGCCATGCCGCCGCCATGCATCCGGGGCGCGGCGGCGAAGGCCATGGCCGGGACCATCCGCGAGGGTCCAGCCGATCCGACCATGCCGCCCGCATGCAGGACGTTGGCGAAGATGCCGCCCGCGCCGGAGAACACGCCCGACAGCGCGTTCGCGATCGGCCCGAGGATGAACCGCCGCGCCGCGAGCTGGGCGAGATCAGCGAGCAGCGAGGTGACGAGATCTCGGAAGTTCAGCTTGCCGGTCCTCACGAACTGGCCCACCGCGTTCTCGGCCGATTGGAAGGCGCCGACGAGGCTCTGGCCGATGTCGCCGCCAATGTCGCGGGCCTTGCTGGCGTAATCGGACAGCGCCGCCGTGACCGCCTGCCAGCCGGTGACGGCCGCGTCGGTCGCGGGCTCCGCTGCAGCGGCGGCGGCTTCGGCCGCCACACCGGCGCCCGTCGCGGCGCGTCCGGCATCGCCAAGCGCTGTCTCCAGGCGCTCCGCCGCAGCGGTCGTCTCGGCCAAAGCGTCGGCGCCGTCCTGGTCGGTGCCGCGGACCGCGTCGCGCAGCGCCTGCCAGCTTTCGAGGGGCGCACGGGCACCCTCAGCCAGATCGCGCGCCGCACCACGATAGGTGTTGGCTGTTGCGAGGGCGGTATTGGCCGCTGCGGTGAGCCCGAGATCGGGAGCGGTGAGCGGGTTGCCCTCGAAGGCCCGGTCGAAGGCCGTCTGCGCCGCTGTCGTGGCAGCACTGGCTGCCCCCTCGAATCGGTTCTCGATCTCGCCGAGGTCGAGGTCGGGCACCAGCGAGATGCGGCGCTCGGACCCGAGGGCTTCCAGCCCCTGGTTGATGCCGCCGATGAAGCCGTTGATGCGCGAGACCACACCGTTCAGCATCGCCTCGACGCCGTCGACCAGGCTGTTGGCCGCCTGGAACGCCAGATCGCCGATGGCGGCGGGCAGCAGGCCCCAGATCGCCTTGATTGCCTCGTAGGCGCCCTCGAACGTGTTCACGGCGGTGTTGCCGAAGCCCACCACGCTCTCGATGGCGCTCTGCATGCCGGATGCGGCATCAGCCTTCAGGTCGAAGAACATCGCCGTGGCGGCCGCGCCCGCCGCAGCGGCGCCCATCTTGATGCGTTCCCAGACCTCGACCGCGACGTCTTTCAGCAGCGACATCGCCTCGCCGAAGCCGCCCGCGCCGGACACGAGCCGGGTGAACTGGTAGACGAGCTCGCCCGCGCCGACGATCAGCGCGCCGATGCCGGTGCGGATCAGCGCGCCGCGCAGGACGACCAGCGCCGTGGCCAGACCCCGGACCGAGAGCGCCGCAGCGGCCATGCCGGCGGCCCCGCGTCCGGCGAGGAAGGCTGCGAAGGTGGCGGCATAGGTGGTCAGGCGGCCGATGTTGTCGAAGAGCCCGCGGATCGCGACGCCAAGCGGCCCGGTGCGGCTGGCGACCGCCGCCATGGCGTTGGCGACAGCTTCCAGCGCGGGGGCCGCGGCGACCGCCAGCTGGTTCGACAGCCCGCGCCAGATCAGCCCGAGCCGCGAGATGGCGTCGTTCGTGCGCTCGATCTGGTCCGCATCCTGCTCGGAGACGACGACCCCGAAGGCGAGGACGTCCTCGGTCGCCTGGCGCAGCGTCGCGGTGTCGATCCGCGACATGGCGATCGAGCCTTCCTCGCCGAAGAGCTGACCCGCGACGGCCGCGCGCTCGGCGGCCGGCACAAAGCTCTCGATCGCGGCGTTGATCGCGCCTACACGCTGGTCCAGCGGCAGAGCGATCAGGTCGGTGGCGGACAGCCCCAGCCGGTCCAGCGCGTCGGCGGCGGGACCGGTTCCGGCGGCCGCCTGGCTGAGGCGGCGCGTCAGATCCTTCGTCGCCTGCTCGATGCCGGACATCGACACGCCCGCAAGTTCGCCCGCCCGCTCCAGCGTCTGGATCGAGGCGACCGTGGTCCCCAGCGACTGCGCGAGCTTCGCCTGCGCATCGACGGTCTGCAGGCCGGACCGGATCATTGCCACGCCAGCGGCTGCAGCGGCTGCCACGGCGGCGGCTGCAGCCACAGCTACACGACGAGAAAACGCCGCCAGCCGGGAGTTGGCCGCTTCCATCTCCCGGCTCAGCCGTCCGAAGCCACGCGATCCGGCTTCGCCCACGCCCTCCAGTTCGGCACGCACCTGCCGTCCGCCCACGGCCGCGAGGCGGACGCTAACCCGTTTTTCCGCCATGGGAATGATCCATCTGTTCGTTGAGTTTGGCGACCATCACCGCTTCGATGACGGGCAGCAGTTCGGCCATGGCGAGCGGCGGCACGCCGAGCGCGTCACCGAGCGCCAGCGCCGCCGACATGTCCCACCCGATCACCGCGCCGGGCAGGACACGCAGCTGGCCACCGAGACGGCCGACCAGGTCCCAGACCTGCCAACCCTCCGGAGTTTCCGGACGGTTCAGCCGCGCCGGGCAGTCCGGGCAGGCTTGCTCGCGGCCCTCGTAGGGTGCGCAGGCTTGGCAGTATCGCTCGCCCCCGCCGAAGGACCATTCGGCAAGAGCGCGGAGACGTTTTTTTCCTGCTCCAGCAGCAGGCCCTTCGAGACGTAGGTCAGCTGGAAGGCCTCGAAGATCGGCCAGACGTCGAGCAGCGCGTCGATGGCCTCCGGGCTCGGGTCGATGGCGTTGCCGTCGGCGTCGCCGATGCCCTCCCAGGCGAGCACCGCGCGGCGGGCCAGTGCCTTGGCGAAGGCGACCGCGCGTTCCTCGTCCGAGGCCTCCTCGGGGACCGCCTCCACTACGGGGTCGCTGCGCGTCGCCACCATCAGCGCCGTCGTCAGCGGGCGGAGCTGCACGCGGACGCCAGGGGCGAGGTCATGCCAGCGTGGCGCGTTGGTCAGGTCGAGCGTCAGCATCCTCAATACACCTCTATGTCGTTGATCAGGGTTGCGGTGCACATCCGGCCGACCACGCTGTCGCGCGCCGCCTGCCAGTCGAACGTTGCCTGCACGCCCTGCGGACCCGAGATCTCGATGCGCGGGCGTGGCAGGTAGACGGCGTGCACCGTGAAGGTGAAGCTCTCGCCCGAGGGCAGGACGTAGGCGAATTCCATCTCGCAGGCCTCGCCGTTGATGGCCTGCGTCACCAGCGTCTGGTCGGCGAACCGCACCTCGATCCGACCCGTGAGCGCCGCGATGCTTGGGTCCGCGCCGTCGATGCGCCCGTCCGAGCGGATGGTCTCGATGCGGTCGAGATTGTTGGCATAGGTGATCTCGGCCGAGACCACGTTGCCGAGCGCGGTGCCGTTGCGCGTGATCGCCCCGTTGAAATGGCCGAAGCGCTTCAGCTCCAGCGCGGCGGGCGTTCCGGCGCTGGTGGTCGTGCCCACCGTCTCGCCCTGCGCCACCAGCCGCGCGGTTGCCGTCAGCAACCCCGACCGCTGCATCTGCCAGGTGATCTGGTCGAGCACGCAGCCCGAGTACATCGCATAGCGCGGTACCTCGGGCATGCCGGTCTCGATCGACATACTGGGCAGCGTCCAGGACCCCGACTGGAATTCATGGCTGTACGGGGCCTCGGCGCCCGTGGTCGTCGGTGTCCCGAAGGCCGCCTTCAGCCAGAAGCCGAAGGCCTCGGCGTCGAGCGGCACCACGACATCGCCATCGGCCGTCACCGCGTCCTTGATCGGCGCCAGCGGATCGCGACCATAGCCGAGCAGCTCAGAGTTCAGCAGCGGTTGCTCCGCCCCCAGCGAGGTGCTGGCGAAAGGCATGCGGGTGAAGCCGCTCACGGGCGGCGTGCCATAGGTCGTCTCGAACGCAAGCGCCATCAGCGCCCGCGCCCCTTGGGCTCGTGCCATGGTGTTCTCCTCGGGTTGTCGGGATCAGCCGAGCGGGTCGGCCGTGGAATAGTGCAGCACCACCGGGATCACGGCGGCCTTCAGGCTGGCCGCGCCATCGACGGGCAGATCGACCGGGCGCGGAGCTTCCGCCTCGGTCCAGTCGCAGAGGCCGCCCAGCGTGCGGTCGGCGGCGAGCGCTGCGCCGATGCTGGCGGTCAACGTGTCGAAGGCGGCGTCACGGTCCGCGCCCTGCACGACCGCCTCGATCTCGGCTCGGTGCTGGTAGTGATAGCGAAGCGGCGACAGCGTGACCTCCGGCTCCCCCGGCTCGCCGTCGCGCATGATCAGCAGGCCTTCCGCCGGCACGCGCTCGGGCAGCACGTCGCCCCGCAGCGCGGTGGCGGGCAGCGCCGAGAGCCGCGCGTGCAGCGCGGCGAGGATGGTTTCGCGGGGTGTCATGGGTCGGTCGGGTTGGAAATCGCGTCGAGCACCGGACAGTCGGGGACTTCGGCGCCCGAACACCTGGATGCGGTTGCAGCAAGGACGGATTCGATACGCCGAAGATCCGCGATCCTCGCGCGGACATCGGCAAGGTGGCGCTCCGTCCGCTCCTTGACTTCCGCGCAGGTCGGCGCGGTGCCGTCGCCAAGTCCCAGAAGGCCGCGAATGTCCTCCATCGAGAACCCGAGTTCGCGGGCGCGCAGGATGAAGCGCAGGCGCGTGGCGTGCGCGGCGGAATAGATGCGGTAGCCGGCGTCGGTCCGGGGCGGGTCAGGCAACAGGCCGGTCTTCTCGTAATATCGGATCGTCTCGATGTTGCAGCCGGTCGTCCGGGCAAGATCTCCGCGTGTGAAGCCGCTCTCGCGCTCGTGATCGATCATGGGCAAGTTTCCTCTTGAGCCTGTAGTTGCTACAGACCCTACACCCATCGTCAATCACAGACGAGAGGTGCGCGACATGGCGCTGACAGACGACAGAACGGACAGCACGGGCGCGGATCGCCCCGCCCGAAAGGGCTGGCTCGCGGCGGGCGGTGTGCTGGGCGCCTTTCTCGCCTCGGCCTGCTGCATCGGGCCGCTGGTGCTTCTGACTCTCGGCATCTCGGGCGCCTGGATCGGCAACCTGACGGCTCTGGAGCCTTACAAGCCGATCTTCGCCGTGATCGCGCTCGGCTTCATCGCGGCGGGTTTCTGGCATTTGTATTTCCGCAAGCAGACCGTCTGCGAGCCCGGTTCCTACTGCGCAAGGCCAGCATCGGCGCGCATCACCAAGTCGGCGCTCTGGGCCTCCCTGATCCTCGTTCTCGCAGCCCTCACCATCGACTGGTGGGCCCCGCTTCTCTACTGACCCCGAAAGGACATCCACATGAAGAAGATCCTTGCACTCGCCTTGTTCGGCCTGACCGCCGTTGTGCCGATCACCGCCATCCCTGTTGCCGCGCAGACCGTCGCCGCCGAGCAGACCGTCACCTTCGCGGTGGACAACATGACCTGCGCGCTGTGTCCGGTCACCGTGAAGCGTGCGATGGAGGGCGTCGCGGGCGTGCGCGCCGTCGAGATCGACTTCGAGGCCCGCACCGCCACGGTGATCTTCGACACCGCCGCGACGAGCGCCGACGCCATCGCGACCGCGTCGGCCAATGCAGGCTACCCGGCGCGTGTCGCGGGCTGACGAGATGACCGAGCAGACCGACCGCAAGCTGATCGCGACAGGTGTCGTCGGCACCGTCATCGCAGCGCTCTGCTGCTTCACGCCGATCCTGGTCGTTCTTCTCGGCGCCGTGGGCCTGTCGGCCTGGCTTGGCTGGCTCGACTATGTGCTGCTGCCCGCGCTCGCCTTTTTCGTCGCACTGACCGTGTACGCGGTCTGGAGACGGCAGCGGCGCCAGACCACTCGAACGGATGGATGACTTGATGAAAGACGATTGCTGCGCGCCCAAGGGCGATTTCGACCTTGCCGTGATCGGCGCCGGATCGGCCGGGTTCTCGGCCGCGATCACCGCCGCCGAGGGAGGCAAGCGCGTCGCGCTGATCGGCCATGGCACCATCGGCGGGACCTGCGTGAACGTGGGCTGCGTGCCCTCCAAGACGATGATCCGGGCCGCGGAAGCCCTGCACGGTGCGCAGACAGCACATCGGTTCCCGGGCCTGAACGGCGAGGCGCAGGTCGCCGACTGGTCGGCGCTGGTTGCGGCCAAGGACGATCTTGTCGCGACACTGCGCCAGAAGAAGTACGCCGACCTGCTGCCGGGCTACGATGGCGTGACTTATCTCGACGAGGGTCCGGCACGTCTGGTCGAAGGCGGCGTCGAAATCGGCGGGCGCAAGATCACAGCCCCCAAGGTCATCGTCGCCACCGGCGGGCGGCCCGCCGTGCCCGACATCCCCGGTATCCTGGACGCACCAACGCTCGACAGCACGTCGCTGCTGGAGCTGGACCGGTTGCCCGAAAGCCTGATCTTCCTCGGCGGCGGCTATATCGGCGTGGAACTCGCGCAAATGATGGCGCGGATGAGCACACGCGTCACCATCGTCTGCCGCTCGCGCCTGCTGCCGCGGGCAGAGCCGGAGGTCTCTAGGGCACTCGCCGAGGTCTTGCGTGCCGAAGGTCTCACGATCCTCGACGGCGTGACCTATGACGCCGCGCGGCGCGACGGCGACCGCGCCGTTCTGACGGTAACGGTTGACGGCAACGTACACGATCTGACCGCGGATCACCTTGTCCTGACCACCGGGCGCGCGCCCAACACCGAAGGGCTGGGTCTGGCCGAAATGGGCATCGAGACCGATCGACGCGGCGCGATCAAGGTTGGCGACGACATGGCCACGACACGCCCCGGCATCTATGCGGCGGGCGATGTGACGGACCGGGACCAGTTCGTCTACATGGCCGCCTATGGCGCCAAGCTCGCGTCCCGCAACGCCGTGCTGGGCGGGGCCGAGCGCTACGACAACGCCGCGATGCCCTGGGTGGTGTTCACCGATCCGCAGGTCGCCGGCGTCGGCCTGACCGAGGCGCAGGCGCGCGCGGCGGGTCATGACGTCAAGACCAGCGTGCTGACCCTCGACAACGTACCCCGCGCGCTCGCCGCCCGCGACACGCGCGGCCTGATCAAGCTGGTCGCGGACCGGGCGACCGACCGCCTGCTGGGCGGCGTGATCATGGCGCCGGAGGGCGCCGACAGTGTCCAGACGCTTGTCCTGGCGTTGAAGTTCGGCATGACGACAAAGGCGCTCGGCGAGACGATCTTCCCCTATCTCACCACGGTCGAGGGCCTGAAGCTCGCCGCGCAGACCTTCGACAAGGATGTCGCGAAGCTGTCGTGCTGCGCGGGGTGACCCGAGCCGTCGGTTTCGTGGCTGCCGAGCAAGATTGCGCATCGATGCGATCACAACCTACCCTCCACCCAGTTCGCCACGATCAGCCCCGGCACGCCGTCCAATGCCCGGTCCGCATCCCGCGCCAGGTCCAGCCGCTTCGGCAGCTTCACCTGCGGCACCAGCAGGAAGATCGGCGCGGTGACCTTGCCGCGTCCGGTCTTCGAGCGCGACACTACCGCTTGGCCCTTCGTGTTCAGCCGGCTCTCAGCCACCAGCAGACTCGGGCCCGTCCGGCGATAGACGAACCGTAGCCGCAATCCCCGGCGTCGTTCCCATTCGCCGGGGGTGATCCGGCCGCCGCGCAGGGATTTGCCCGCGGCGGGCAGCGGGATCGCCAGCCAGAACCCGTTCTTCGAGCGGATCAGCGGGCCGGTGTCATGCGCACCGACGATGACCGGCGCCTTCGACCAGACCAGCGCCGCGGCGTCGAGGCTTTCGCCCGACCTCGGGAAGTTCTGGCTGCGGATCGCGTTGGCGAGCCGTGTGCCGAGCCCCGCGCCGGTGATCTGCAGCCGCCACGCCGACTTCAGCCCGGTCCCGGCCTCGCGCATGGCAGCCGTCACCGCGCGTTCGCCCGCCGCGACCTCGGCCGCCATCATCGCGACGATGTCGGGATCGATGGCGAGCTTCAGCTTCATGGCCGTCATGCGGGCCTCAGATCGACGGTCCAGACCAGCCGCTCGCGGTCGCGGACAGGCTCGCCCTGAATGAGGAAGGCGTCGCCATCGATCTCGATGCGGTCGCCGGAGCGCGGGGCTGGAACCTCGGCCACGCGCAGATCGATCCGGGTGGTCTCTGACCAGAGCCGGGCGTCGCCGAAGTCGGTGACGGCGTCCGCGCGCCGGGCGACGACGCGCACCAGGACGGGCGCGACGCCGTCGGCGATGTAGACCGCATCCCGGCCGATGTTCGGATCGGCGAAGAGCGCGCCGACGGCGGCGGCGAAGGCGCTCATCAGAAGGCCGCGTTCAGGCGAACCCGGCCGATGGTGTCGCCGGCGCCGCTCGCCACCGCCTCGACGGCCACGCCGATCAGGGTGTTGTCGGTCGCGACCGTGGTGCAGCGCTTGTTGGTGTCGTCCCAATAGACCTTGGCGCCGACGGTCCAGGCCTGCGAGCCGACCTTGGTGATGTCGAAGACGCCGACGAGCGCGGTCTCGACGGGCTCGCCGAGGGCGGCGGCGCCAGCAGCGATGCCGAAGATCGAGCCGACGAGCAGCCCATCGCCGGAGGCGACGGCATAGGGCGCGGTCAGGGTGATGGAGTTGCCGGGCTGGACGTAGTTTTTCATGACGGGGATCCTCGTGGAAAGACGAAGGGCGGCCCGTCAGGACCGCCCGCGTGTCAGGGTTCAGGAAGCGGGCCTTATGCGCCCGGGTTCTTGTAGAGGCCGCGCCAGTCGATGGCCTTGGCGCCGAAGTCGAGGCGGCACTTGATCTCAACCCCATCGACGTCGAAGCCGTTGCGGGTCTCGATGTAGGCGCCCTGCTGACCCTCGAGATAGGCGTATTCGATGGTGTCGATCTGGTTCGGGCTGGCCGCGAGGTACCAGGCGGTCTCGCTGGCCGCGTCGAGCCGGGGCTCGCTGATCGGCGCGAGCGTGCGGATCGACTGCGGCACCACGCTGGACGTCGCGGCGGGCACGAGGTTCTGTGCGACCAGCTGCTCGGCCTTCAGTTCCAGCGAGGCGGGCACGATCAGGAAGGCCGGGCGGACGTTCAGCACCGTCTTCTTGTCGAGGCCGGTCTGCTTGGCCATGGCGGCGCGCGCCGCGCCCACAGCATCGACCGCCAGCGCCGTGCCAGTCCCCGCGAGGTTCTTGTGGGTGGTGTGGAACAGCGCGTTGCCGTCGGCCATCGCCGGGTTGGCGGTGATGATGCCCCAGACCACGTCCGACTCGAGCTGGGCGATGGAGTTGCCGTACATCGCCGGGATCCGGGTGAAGGCGTCGAGATCGTCGTTGATCAGCGTCTGGCGGGTGATCGCGACCACCCGGCCATAGGTCTTGACCTTGTAGCTCTCCTTGCTCTCGCCGAGCGTGCCGCGCTTGAACTCGCCGCTCTCGCCGACTTCCAGCAGTTGCGGCGCTTCGCCGAGCTGCACCCGGTGCATCGCCTTGAAGTCCGTCGCCAGCACCTGGCGGCAGAACAGCATGAAGGTGCGGGGATAGGCTTCGTAGGCTTGCCGCAGGGTCTTGTTGGTGACCGCCGACAGGATCTCGGGGAAGTCCGAGGTCGAATGCAGGGCCCGTGTCGCCACCTCGTCGCGCGACAGGCCGCGGGTGTTGACCCCGGCGTTGCCGAGGCTTTCGCGGGCCAGTTCCAGCAGCGTCATGCCGCGGTACTGGCGGGCGGCGTCCTCCAGCTGGAACAGCGTCGGGCTGTAACGGTGCAGGAGCGCGTTGGCCACCGCGTCGCGGCGGGTGATGCGCTCGTCCCGGCCGCCGAGGGGCACGGAGACATGCGGGAAGGTCCGGGTCTCGTCCGACTTGGCCGCGACCTGGTCGAGGATCAGGCGGCGGGACTCGTCGATGCTGACGCCGCGCTTGACCAGGTCCTCGGCGAAGCCGCGCTCGAGGTTCAGCCGCGCGGCCAGATCGTAGATGGTGGAGACGCGGTCGCGCTCGGCCTCGCGGGCGCGCGTTGCGACCGCCTCGGTGTCGGGCGCGGGAGTTGCCTGCGTCTTCGGCTGGCTGCGCGTCTCGCTGGCGGCGACCTTCGGGTCGGGCGCAGCCGGTTTCGGCTCGGTCATGGTGGTGTCCTCGGTTTCGACCGGCTCGGTCGGCTGGGTGGTGGCGGGTGCGGCGGCGTCGCTCGCCGGGGTCTGGCTCTGCTCCGTCATCGGGATCGGTCCTTTCGTGGTGGAAGGGGCGTCCCGGCGGTGGAGGACGCAGTCGTGAAGGGGATGCTGGGCGCGGAAGCCCGCGGCGGGGTCGGCGCCGACCGCGACGGCGGACACCTCGAAGGGCGTCCAGTCCACCGCCCGCCAGAGTTCGCGGGCGGCCTCGGGTTTCGAGACCTCGAAGCGGTGGACCTGGTAACCGATGGAGACCGCGCGGATGTGGCCTGCCTGGATGTCGCGCCAGATCGGCTCGACGTCGGCGCGCTCGGAGATGCGCACCAAGGCGATGCCGCGTCCGTTCTCGATCCGCGCCGAGCCCGGCACGACCGAACCGATCACTGCGTCGAGCGTGTCGAGTTCGTGCACCTTCAGGAACGGCGCGCCCGCGTTCAGCCGGTCGAGCCGGACATGGGCGGGGTCGAGGCTCAGTACCTCGTCATAGGGCTCGCCGAAGAAGGTGGCGCGGCGGACGCGGGCCCCGGCCGACCAGACCACCTCTACGGTGCGGCTGTCGGCATCGGCCGTGTTCGGCGCAAGCTCCGCCGACCGGCGCATGGCCGGCAGTTCGATCATCGTGTCCATGGGGTCAGTCCTGTTGGTCGGCCTGCGCCGGGTCGGTTTCCGCGTCGGCGGAGGAGTCGTCGGTATCCGGTGCGTCGGCGGCGGGATCGGTCGCCGGATCGCCGGTCTGCGCGCTGCCGGTTTTCGTGACACGGCGCGGGTCGCTGTCGAGCACCAGCCCCAGCGTGTCGAGTTTTGCGTTGGTCGCGGCGATCTCGGCCAGCACCGCGTCCGGGTTGCGGCCCTGCTTCGCGATCACCTCGGCCAGCGTCATGGTGCCCGAGCGGATCGACAGCAGGTTCGCCATCGCGTCCTTCTGCGGATCGACCGCCTCGAACTTCGGCGGCGACCATTCGACCGGCACGATGGGCGACGGGATTTGTCCTGCAGCCCATGCGGCTTCCGTGAACCAGCGCCAGACCGGAGCGCAGAACATCGGAATGAACAGCTGCCACTGCACGGCGTCGATCTGGCGGCGGAATTCCACGAGACCCGCCCGGATCGAGGAATAGTTGACTTGGCTGAGGTCGCCGGTCAGCAGCTCGTAGGGCACGCGGAACCCGGCCGAGATCGTGTGCAGGCTGGCCCGCTTGTACTCGCCGTAGCCGCCGGTGGCGGCGGGCTGGTTGAAGCGGATGTCCTTGCCGCCGCGGGCATAGGCGATCAGCCCCGGCTCGAACTGCTCCACGCGGTTGCCATCGGCATCGACCACCGAGGGCGCGATGCCCTGCTGCGCCTCGTCGTCGCCGAAGACGATGGCGGTCACGCAGGCCTCGGTCTTCTTGCGGACCAGCTCTGCCACCTCATAGTCGTCGAGGTCGCGCAAACTGCGGATCACCGGCGCGCCCCAGGGAACGCCGCGCGCCTGCGTGCGCTGCTTCTCGTAGACATGGGCGAGCTCGCTCGCCGGGACGGGGCGGCTCTGCAACCCGTTCTGCAAGGCCCCGTATGCGTCGCCCGGGTGCTCGGAATGCAGCCAGTAGGCCCGGCGCTTGCCCACCGCGTCGAACTCGATCCCCTGCACCAACCGCCCCGCGCTGAGGGCGCCGGATTTCGTGGCGTCGAGGAAGTCGGCCTCCAGCACCTGCAATTGCAGCGGCACGGGCAGGCCGTCGCTCGCGCGCCGGAGACGGCGGCGCACCAGTACCTCGCCCGCCTCGACCATCTCGCGGCAGATCAGCGTCTGCAGGCCGTAGAAATCCAGCTGGCCATCGGCATCGCACTCCGCCGTCCAGCGCTCGAAGAGCGCGTCGACCTTGCGGTCCAGCTTGTCGTCGCCGCTGGCGGCGCGGGGCATGATGCCCGAGCCAATGATGTTGTTCACCAGCACCGCCACCGCCTTGGCGGCATGCGGGTTGTTGCGCACCAGATCGCGCATCCGATCCCGGAGCAGTGCCCCGGCCACGCCGATCTCGGTGTCGGCGGAGGATCCCGGCGCACGCCAGCCCTCGGTCCGCCGTCCGCGCGCCGCTCCGTCATAGCCCCGCGTCAGGGTCTCGAAGGCCTGACGCGCCATCACACGGCGCGCCGCCATGCGCGGCGCCACCGATGCGATGGCATGGTCGAACCAGTTCGCTGACATCAGCGATCCCCGCGCGAGAAGCCCGCCAGCCCTGCCACCGGCAGCGGACGCGTGATCCCCGCGATGGCGCGCTCGATGGTCCGGATGCGGGCGAGCAGATCCTCGGCCGAGCCGTAGTCCACCGATTTGCCGTCATAGCTGACCCGCGTCGTCCCGCTGGCATAGGCCCGGCGCAGCGCCGAAAGTTCGGTTTCCGTCCAGTCCGTCATGTTCAGAACCATCCTCCGCGCCGCCCGAGCCAGTCGGAGCGGCGCTTGCCCTGCGGGGCCTGTCCCGGCCGGTTGATCTGTCCGGCGGGATCGGTGTTGGTGGGGGCGGGCCCGAGCTGATCCTCGAGGTCGCGCCATTTCTCCTCGGGCCAGCGATCCGCGCCCGCGATCCAGGCGGCAGCGCGGGCATAGACTCGGCAATCCAGCGCTTCGTTCCGCTCGCGCAGCTTCTGCCATTCCAGCCGGGCGAAGCCGCGCTTGGTACGCACCGTCACCAGCTGTTCGGCGACGAACTGCTTCAGCCATTCGTTCTCGACCCAATGCGGCAGATGCACCGAGCCGGGCGGGAACGCCGCCCCGTCGGCCATCTCCTCCTCGGTCGGCCGCGCCAGCCGCAGGAAGCGGTAGGTCTCGGCCTTGAAGGTCGAGACCGCCACGGTCCAGAGCCGGGCCCCGCGCCGCAGGCGTTTCCCGCCCTCGGTCGCGTCGACGAAGGTCGGCCCCGACACCGGGCTGGAACGGTTGAACCCCTCGACGCCCTTCACCGGCGACACCTGCCCAAACCCCTGCGCCCGCGTCCAGGAATAGACCGCCGGGGCCTCGTAGCCCGTGTCGATCGCGAGCCGCGCGATCCGCAGATGGGCGCCGCGCTCGTGCAGCCAGGACCGGTCCAGCAGCGCGGTCAGTTCCGACCACGCGTCGTGCCGGTCCGGTCCGCCCTCGATCACGACGTGATCGACGAGCCAGCTTTCCAGTCCGCGACCCCAAGCCCAGACATCGACCTCGATCCGGTCCTTCTGGACATCGGCTCCGGCGGTCAGGAACAGCCCGCCCGCAGGCACGGTGCCGGATGTCCAGCGCTCGCGACGGTCGTAGAGCCGCTGCCAGTCCGGGGCTTCCCCGGTTTCGACCCATGTCTCGCCGAGGATGGTGTTGCGGAATGCCTTGATCGCCTCGTCCGACCCCTGAGCCGCGTCCCATGCCCGCACGATCCGCTCCCAGCTCAGCCAGCCGATCGGCGAGTAGAGCGCCGAGAGGTGATACCCGACCGTGGTTGGATCGGCGGCCGTGGCGGTCGCCCGCCATTCGCCACCCTCCAGCATCGCCGTCTTGTGGTGCTCCGCGATGGGCGTGTCGCAGCCCTCGCAGTGATATTCCGCCGTCTCCGGGCGGCCCTTCTGCCAGCGCAGCCGGTCGAACTTCAGCCACTGCATCGCGCCGCAATGCGGGCACGGCACGAAGAACCGGCGCTGGTCGGACGCCTCATATTCCCGTTCGATGCGCGACAGCCCCCGGATGGTGGGCGTCGAGACCAGCAGCACCTTGCGCCGATGGGCGAAGGTCAGCGACCGCGCCTCCGCCAGCGTGACCGGATCGCCTTCCTCGTCGGCCGAGGCCGGATAGGCGTCAACCTCGTCGAGAAAGATGTATCGCGCCGGGGTGGACCGCAGCCCGACCGCCGAGTTTGCCCCCGTCATGATCAGGATGCCGCCCGCGAACTCCTTGGACAGCATGGTGTTGCCGGCGTCCCGCGACCGGGCCGGTTTGACCCGCTCCCGCAGCTCGGGGCTCTCGTCGATCAGCGGGTCGATCCGCTGGCGCGAGTTGCGCTTTGCGAGTTCCACCGTCGGCTGGACCGCCAGCATCGGGCCGGGCGCCTGGTGGATGGCGAACCCGATCCAGTTGTTGCCCGCCTCGGTCGCGCCGACCTGCGCCGCCTTCATGAACACGATCCGCTGGGTGGGATCGCCGGGCGACAGCCGGTCCATGATCTCGCGCATATAGGGCGTGCGCACCGTGCGATACCGCCCCGGCTCGGCCGAGGCGCGGCCCGACAGCATCCGGTGCCGGTCCGCCCATTCCGAGACGGTCAGGTCCGGATCAGGCCGCAGCCCGTTGCCCCAGGCGCGCAGGATCTCGCCCGCGCCGTCGAAGTCCGTCAGGCCATCATCATCATCGGAAGTCGGGCCGGACCTCGGCGAGTTCGTCGAGGTGGGCGCGTACATGTTTCTCCAGGACCTTCTGCATCGCGGCTGGCTCCACGGTGATCTGCTGGCCTGTCGCGTCGCTGCACGAGGCCGAGAGCTCGGCCGCCATCAGCGCCGCCGCACGCGCGGGCCAGTTCACCCATGCGTCCCGTTCCTCCCGCGCCAGCCGGAACACCAGCGCCAGCGCGCGGGCCCGCTCGATCAACTCCCCCTTCAGCTTCTGGAGCCTGATGCGCCGTTCCTGCGCCTTCAGCACCTCGTTCGCGGTCTTCGCCTGCAGGAAGGTCGTGCCGCCGCCGACCGCCGGCACCGCCAGACCCTGTTCGCGGAGCGTGTCGCCGACAGCTGCCACCGCCGCCTCGGGCACCGGCTTGAGCTTCGGCGCGGGCGGCTTGCGGGTCTTGGACGGGTCGGTCGTCTCGGCACGTCTGGCGTCGCTGGCGGCCGCGTTGATGCTGCCGTCGGGATAGAGGACCAGCCGCTCGGCGGCCTTGGCCTTCTGGATCGCGCCCCGCGACAGCCCGACATGCGCGGCGTACTGGCGCTCGCTCATGCCCTGCATCGACGGCTCCGATTATCATTCAGATTCATGTGCTTATCGAGTTGATAAGCGGCGCCACCGGAGCGAACGTCCATCCCACAAGGACGATGCAACTCACCACGGAGCCACCACGATGACCACCCGCCTGAACCCGATCACCACCCCGCGCCACGAACTCCGCGCCGAGAAGGTGCGCCGGAACAAGGAAGCCGCGCTCGCGGCCTTCATCGGCAAGAAGGCCGAGATCGACGAGATGCTCGCCCGCCTGCAGGCGCTCAGCGACGACCATTTCAACTGCGCCCCCGACGAGGCGGGCTGGGCCATGGTCGGCACCCTCGAACACTACGCCAGCCTCCTGAAGCGCATCACCGACAGCGCCTTCGGCGAGGGCGAGCACGCTCGCTGATCTCCGGCACTGCCGGAACTCCCGCCGCGCGCCCTGCGTGGCTCGGGGTCGTAGAAGGCGCCGCATGACGCGAGCCCGAATACGGAGCCGACCCCATGACCAAGCTTTCCGACACCCAAGCCATGATCCTGAGCGCCGCCGCCCAGCGGCCCGAGCGCATTGCCCTGCCGCTGCCCGAGAGCCTGCGCGGCGGCGCCGCCGCCAAGGTGGTCGGCGCGCTGCTCGCCAAGGGCTTCCTGCAGGAGGTCGACGCCGACATGCGCAAGGGCGAACCCGTCTGGCGCGAGAGCGGCGACGGCCATGGAGTCACACTGGTCGCCACCGCCGCAGGGTTCGCCGCCATCGGCATCGAGACCGAGGACGCGAACCCCGCGCCTGTGGGCGCGACTGACGCGCCGACAGAGGAGCCAGCGCCGGAGGCCGCCACCGGCACCGAGACCACGCCCAAGGCGCGCACGCCGCGCGAGGGCACCAAGCAGGCGACCCTGATCGCCATGCTGCGCGCGCCGGACGGCGCGACCATCGAGGAGATCATGGCCGCGACTGGCTGGCAGTCGCACACGGTGCGCGGCGCGATGGCCGGGGCCCTGAAGAAGAAGCTCGGGCTCGAAGTGACCTCGGAGAAGGTCGAGAACCGGGGGCGGGTCTATCGGCTTCCGGCAGCCTGATCGCACGCACAAGAACTCAGGCCGCCGCCCCGACTGGGCGGCGGTTTCTCATTGCCACGAGAGCAGATCGCGGGCGGCTGCTTGAAGGATATCTTGCGCCATGCGTGGCTCGCAGGTGTAGATGCCACCAGCTTCCGGTTCGCCGACATGCTCCGCGAACCAGTTCCGACCCTCGTCCGAAATCGGACGCAGGACGACGATGGTCCCGTGATCGTTGATCTCGATATGTTGCCAGCCTTCGGACATGCACCAATGCTACCAGCGGGATAGCCGATCCGCCAGCAGCCGCATCAGGCCCGCCGCAGCCGTTCGAACAGTCGCCGCAGGACGTAGGACCGCGCGATGCTCACCACCGTGAACACCGCGCCCATCTTCAGGTTCTGCGCCAGAGTCGTGTGCAGCCCGAAGACCGGGAAGATCAGGATCTGCGTCACGACCGCGACGCCGTAGCCGACGATCACGTTGGCGACGGACTCGACCAGCGACATGAGGCGGGTCTGCTTCATGTCGCCGCCTCATCCATCGGCCAGCAATTCAGCCGCGAGAGTTCGCAGCGCATGCGCTGCAACCAGCGGGACCACGCCGTTGCCACAGAGGCGAAGCCGGTCCACCCGGTGGGCCAGCCCATCAGCGCCTCGACGAACAGCGGGTTCAAGGTCCGGCGCGGCTCGCAGGTATCGCTCCCAGCCAGCGGCGTCACCAGGACCTGGCGGCCAAGCAGGCCGTTCACCGGGGTGTTCGCGAGGCTCGTCGCCCCGTCCTTGTGATCGCGCGCCGTCGGCGTCATCCACATCCCGGCTGCATGGGTCAGGTCTGCTGTCCGCCGGTTGCCCGCGCTCGGCTTGCATCCGTCGTTCGCCATCGGCGTCGGCCAGTCCCGCGCCATCCGGTCCAGACCCTTCTCGTCGCGCCTGTCGCCACCCCGGTTGCGGAAGCTGTCGATCTGCGGCGTCGGCCACATCGCGGCTATCGTCGCGAGGTTCATGCCGTGCTGGACCGCAGCCTGCGATGGCGTCGGTTTCGTTTGCCGGTTCTCGTTGGCGCTGGCCCTCGGCGTCGGCCAGAGCCGCAGCAGTTCCGTCCGGTTCCCTCCACTCGACCGGGTACCAGAGCAGGCGCGCGGGGTCGGCCAGCTCGTCCCCCTCGCGGATGGCGAGGATGAACAGCCGCTCCCGCTTGTGGGGCGCGCCGACTTCCGCCGCCGTAAAGAGGCCTGCCGCAAGGCGGTAGCCCATGCCGACCAGTCCTGCGGCGACTTCGGGGAAGCCGAGGCGGAGATGATGGGCGACGTTCTCGAGGAAGACGAAGGGCGGCCGGACCTCGCCGATGACGCGGGCGACATGCGGCCAGAGGTGCCGCGGATCGTCCGCGCCCCGGCGCTTGCCCGCGACCGAGAACGGCTGGCACGGATAGCCCGCAGTGACGATGTCCACCGCGCCGCGCCACGGGCGGCCGTCGAAGGTTCCAACGTCGTCCCAGACAGGCGCTCGATCCAGGGACGCGTCCTCCATCCGCGCCACGAGAGTGGCTGCGGCGTAGGTTTCCCGTTCGACATGGCCCACAGCACGATATCCGGGGATGGCGATGGCGAGCCCGAGGTCGAGACCGCCCGCGCCGGAGCAGATGGAGAGGCCGAAGAGGCATGCGTCTCCGGCTCCGAAAGCGCGTCCGGAGGAAGGTAAAGCCAGGTCATGCATGTCACGCGGCGGTCTTGCGCTTTCGCGCGGGTTCGGGGGCGGCGTCCGTAGCCGGGGGATCGGCGGGGGCTTCGGCATCGTCGCCCAGCCGCTCGGTCCTCACCTGCGCGAAGGTCCGACCGTCACCGTCGAGGATCGCGTCGCGGCCGGTCTCGGCCTGCCAGCGTTCGACGGCAACGTCGACATAGGCCGGGCTGATCTCCATCGCGAAGACCCGGCGGCCATTCGCTTGGCCCGCCATGATCTGCGAACCCGAGCCCGAAAAGGGCTCGTAGCAGAGGCCGCCCCGCGCCACATGCTGGCGCATCGGGATCCCGAACGCGTCCAGTGGTTTCGGGGTCGGGTGATCGGGGCGCTCGTCCTTGGCGAAAGACGGCATCTCCCAGGTCGATGGCAGCGTCTGCTCTGCCACCTTCGGCGGGCGGTTCGGGCGGCGCCAGCCCATGAAGCAGGGCTCGTGTTTCCAGAGGTAATGGGAGCGGGTCAGAACCCCGCGGTCCTTCACCCAGATGATCTGCTGATGGACGAAGGCACCCGCCTTCTCCCAGCAGGCCTCGAGCATCGCCTGGCGGCGGGAGGCGTGCCAGCAGTACCAGGCCGCGTCCTCGGTGATCGCCTCGGCGACGGCGGCGGCGATAAACCCGTCGTAGAGTTCCGCGCCCTGAGAGCTGTCGTCCCAGGTCGTGCCATAGGAGGCGGACCAATCCTTGTTGCGGGTCGGATGGTTCGAGCCGTCATAGTCGACGAGATACGGCGGATCGGTCGCGAACAGCACGGCGCGCTCGCCGTTCATCAGGCGGCGCACGTCGTCATGGTTCGTGCTGTCCCCGCAAAGCAACCGGTGGTCACCAAGGATCCAGAGGTCGCCCGTGCGCGAGGCCGGATTGCGCGGCGGTTCGGGGATGGTCACCGGCGGCACGGAGCCCCCGGCGCCACCTTCTTCACCGTCCCCCTCCGGCACGAAGGCCAGCAGCTTGTCCAACTCGCCATCCGAGAAGCCGACCAGCGACAGGTCGAAATCCTCGGCCAAGAGGTCGTTCAGTTCCGCCGAAAGCAGCGCCTCGTCCCAGGTGCCTAGTTCGGTCAGCTTGTTGTCCGCGATGCGGTACGCCCGCCGCTGCGCCTCGGTCAGATGCCCGAGTACGATCACCGGCGCTTCGGTCAGCCCCAACTGCGTAGCGGCCAGCACGCGCCCGTGCCCCGCGATCAGTTCCCCGTCCTCGCCCACGAGGCACGGCACGGTCCAGCCGAACTCGGCCATGCTGGCGGCGATCTTCGCGACCTGGTCCGCGCCATGCGCTTTCGCGTTCTTCGCGTAGGGCTGGAGGCGCGACAGCGGCCACGTCTCGATCGCATCCGGGGCGAAGCTCAGCGTCATGGTGGGCAAGGTTCCTCGGTCGGGTGGATGCCGGTGACTTCCGGACTCCGGATGCCGGGCTGGACTCCAAGCGGGGTCCAGCGGCCACCAGCGGTGTCAGGTCGGAAGACCAGCGTTCATTGGTGTTTGCGCGGGGCGCGCGGGGCGCCGGCTTCCGGGTGGCTTCCCAAAAATCCGGCCCTGTCGCTGGCGATCTTCCGCGCTTCGCCCGCCAGCATACGAAAACGCCCAGGAAGGAACCGGAAACTGCCGTGGGCTGGACCCCGGCCGGACCCTTGCTGGATGCCGGGGTCCAGAAGGCCCCTGTCAACGCAAAAGGGAGAGCGAGCCTTCCAGCGCACTCTCCCCATCTTGCCTTCGGAATAGCACGATCATGTTGCAGATGTCGAAGGAAAAAGTGTTGCAACACATTGGAGTCACTGCGCATTCAGGCGCGCAGCGATCTTGGTCAGCGCCAACTGCCAACGCCGCCATGCGGTCGTGCGGTCGCACCCCAGTTCGCCGCTGATCTGCTTCCACGGCACGCGGGCGGCACGAGACCAGACCAGCTTGCGCTCCGCCTCCTCGATCCAGAGCACCCAGTCGAAGGTCTGCTCGAGCCGGGTGATCGCGGCGGCCGAGGGCCAGACCCGCATCGGCTGCGGCTCCATCGCCGCGATCTCGCGGCTGGTGCGCACAATGTCGGGCCAGGTGTTGAAGTAGCCCAGCGCCTTCACCGGCGGCAGCTTGCGCAGGGTACGGAACGCCTCCTCGAAATGATCGGCGACGCAGTCGGCGGTCCATTCCCGATCAGCCATGACGCGCCTCCCTGTCGGAAGGGCGCGGGCCATAGAGCTTCTCGCCGAGCTGGCGGACCAGTTCACGCTCGGGCCAGGTGAGGCGGTCGTCATCGGCGGAGACCGCGAGGACGCCCTGTTCCTGCCAGCCCTCGCGCTTGACCTGTTCGGGATCCCGGCGTCGGCCGCCGTAGCCATGGGGATGCCATCTCATGCGACACCTCCCTTCGTCTCGATCGCCCAGAGCAGGATGGCGATGGCGTCGGCCTCGTTGTCGTCGGCCGGGCTGAAGCCGCGGGCGCGGACGGCGGCGACCATGGCGGCCTTGTCGGCATTGCCCTTGCCAGCGGCATGGCGCTTTATCGTGCCGACCGGGACGCCCTCGTAGGGCACGCCGCGCAGCTCGGCCCATGCGGTCAGCGTGGCCATGAGCCCGCCGTAGATGTGGCTGGCGTCGGTGCCTGCGTGGCGGCGGACTTCCTCGAACCAGATCGCGGCGACTGGACCGGACAGCCGGTCGATCTCGGTCAGCCAGTTGGTGAAGCGCAGGTAGCGCATGCCGCCGCCGTCGAAGCGGCCCGGCCGCAGCGAGACGGTCCCGCTGGTGATCAGACCGTCGTGGCCGCGGATCGCCCAGCCGGTCGAGGTGCCGAGGTCGAGCGCGAGGATGCAGCGGTTGCGGGGTGTGTCGAGCGGCAGCGATTCAAACCTTGCGCCGTCGCAATTCGGGATCAGAGTCGGCTGAGCCATGATGGGTCTCCTTTGCCGGTGGCCTGTGGTGGTGGAAGACGACGGCGGTCTGGTGCTTGGCGGTACGGGGCCGCCGTCGTCGGATCGGGAAGCACAACAGACCGTCACGGCGGCGCGCGCGGCTGGCCCGGACGTATGGGAGGAGTGGCCAACCCTGTTGGGTGGCCCTCCCATACGTAGTATGGGGGTTTGACACCTAACTGTTCCGGGGAGGACAAGTGGCTGAAATCATTGCGGAATAAGACTTCACGAAGTCTTCGGGCATGAGTCAGGGACCTAACTCTTATTTGCCCGTAACCCGTTGATTTCATTGAGTGCACAGTTGGCGCTGTCATATGAGTCAGGCCTCACTCATATGAGTGAGGTCGTCTTCGAGCCCCTCCGGGTAGACCCAGACGGCGGGGTTTTCGACCTGCAAGCAGAGCCCGGATTGGGGGCATTTGAAGTGGCTGGGCAGGACCGGACGGGCGGTTGTGGTGACCTCGCCGGTGTCCGGATCGACCTCCTCGACGGGCGCGCCGAACTGCATACCCTCGACGCAGAGGTAGCCGAACCGCGACCGGGTGACGGGGAAGCCGAACCCCGAGGGGTCGCGCAGGAACTTCACGAAGCCCTTGGTCGACAGCACGCTGAGGCGCTCGCGGATGGTATGCTTGCTGCCCAGACCGCCCCGGTTCTCGAAGGTCTCGGCGAACTGCATGGCGGTGTAGAGGCGCTCGCTTGCCGCCTCATCAAGCAACATGCCGAGGATGACATCATGCTTGCGCAGCCGCTCGGCATCGAGTTTGGCGCCGACCTCCTTGCGCACCAGGCGCTCGTTCAACGGGTTCAGTTCGACCCACTCGCCCTTCACCTTGTCGATGAGCTTGCCTGGCAGCGCGGGGCCGTTGCGCAGCTCGATCTCCAGCTTGCGGACGCTGCTGTCCTCGTCTGGCCGGTGCATGAGCAGCCCCGAGGTATAGAAGCCGCGCAGCGCGCTGGCGCCGGAGAGCGCGAGGAAGGGATCGTCCTTGACCTGGTGCTTGGTGGCCTTGCGCGTGTGGTGAGCGAGGATGACGCCCGCATCCGGATTGACCGCCTCGCGCAGGAGCTCCACCCGGTCCTTCAGGAAGAACATCATGGCGGTGTTGTCGTTCTCGCCGCCCCCCTCGGGGCCGCCGTCGAAGAGATTGCGGATCGGGTCGATGACGATGATGTCGGGCGGCGCGTCGGGGAATGCGGCCCTGATCGCCGCGGCCACGCGGGCGATGCCCTCCGCGTCGAGCAGCAGCTTCAGTTTCGGGGTGGCGATGAAGGTGTCGCGCGCGGCGGCGATCACGGCGGCGGGCAGCGCGATCTGCTGCATGCGTTCGCGCAGGTAGTGATACTGGATCTCGGCCTGCAGGTAGAAAACGCGCAGCGGCCGGGGTGGCGTGAAGCCGAGGAACGGCACGCCAGCCGCCATGTGCACGAGCCATGAGATCAGGAAGTCGCTCTTGCCGACCTTCGGCGCGCCCCCCATCACCAGGAGCCCGCCCGGGGTCAGCACCCGGGGGCCGATGATGTCCTCGGGCATCGGGCTCGTGTCGTCGAGGAGCGCGCCAAGGCTGAAGGTCGGCAGCGGGCTGGCCGGGGCACCGACATGGGCCGCGCGCAGGAGCGGCGGGCCGTTGCGCTTCACATGCAGCTCCCAGAGGCGTTCGGACTCGACCATCAGCCGATCGAGCGGCCAGGACGGGCGCAGCATGGCGGCGTTGTAGCCGCAGATCGCCTCCCAGCCCGCGAACGGGTCGAGGCGGCCCTCGTGCACCAGGCGCACGTAGTGGCCGATGGCGGCGCTGGCTCCCTGGAACCGGGACCAGTCGTCGACCGCGCCTTCGCGCACCGGCGTGGTGAGCACCGCGTCGATGCCGGGCTTGGCCGGCGCGGCAACGTCGCTGGCGAAGCCTACGCCCGGCAGCGGCGGCATCTCGGCGACCTTTTCGGCGAAATCGGCAAGATCCACCTCGACGTCACGACTTTCGCGGATCTGCACGAGGCGTTGATGGCCGTGCTTGTGATAGACGGTGCCTGGCACCCGGATCGGCTGGTGCGCCGAGCGGAAATGCGTGTCGCCGCCGACCTTCACCGCGATTTCGCCGCGCAGGCGGCAGAGGGTGGCCAGGTCGTCGCCCTCGGCGGGCTCGGTCAGTTTCCACCAGACATGGAGCTTCGCCGCACCCTCGGGCGTCCGCCCACCGCTCTCGATGATCAGCGTGGGCGTGCCGAGGTGGCGGGTGACATGGTCCAGCTTGGCCGGGATGTCGCCTGCGTCGAGATCGACGACGATGGCCTGCATCTGCAGCACATCGGCGGCGCGGGCCTGACCCTGTTCGGCCACCGTGCCGGGGATGACATAGACGGCGGCGCCCTCGCGGTTCGCCCATGCAGCGAAGGTCGCGAGCTTCTCGGTCGCGGTCTCGTCAGCCGGGATCCAGATGTTGTGGGGCTTGCCGTCCCGGCCCTGACCCTTGTCGACGAAGCCGCGGAGCGGGATCAGCCCCTCGCACCAGCTGAACACGGTATCGAGGAAGACGGCGATCTGCTCGGGGTCGGGGTCGCAGCCGAAGGGGTTCTCGGACGGTGGCCCGTCGTTGAAGTCCATCCACGGGTTGAAGTGCAGGATGCCGTCGTCGCTCATGCGGGAAGCCTCCAGCAGCGCTCGGACCACGGGCAGAAGCGGCATTCGAAGTAGTCGGGCGTGGTGGCGACGCGCGGAAGCAACTCGCCCGCATCGGTCGCCTGCAGGATCCGCACGCCCCGGTCGGACATGCGCTGCGCGAGATCGGCGTCGAAAGGCACCAGCTCATGGTGCATCTCGGCCGTGTCCTTGTTGATCGCGGTAAACACGGCAGGCGCGGCGCTGATGCCGGGCACGCTGGTTTCCATGTAGGCCTGATAGACCGCGATCTGGGCGGCGTAGACCGGCTTCGACTTCGTGACGCCGTCCTTCACGCAGGCGCGCCAGTTCTTGGCGTTCATCGTCTTGCATTCCCAGAGCGCGGGAACGGCGAGCCCGAAGCCCTCAGGGCCCGCGGCGACGATGCCATCGACATGGCCCCGGATGCGCCCGCCCGCGACCGAAAAGCCGAACTGGCCGCCATCGGGCCGGTTGCCCTTCCGGGTGTAGAGATCAAACCCCGCGCCGCGCAGCCAGGCGACGGCCAGATCCTCGAGCGCATGGCCGATGGCGAAGATGCGCAGCGACTGGCCGCTGAAGTCCTGGCCCTCGTCCTTCGGCGTCGCCGTGAACTCGAACTGCAAGGCGCGCTCGCAGGCATGGCCGAGGCGCGAGCCGCCGAGGTAGTCGCGGGGCGGCCGCATGGCCTGATCGGCGGTGAGCGCCTGATCGATGGCGGCGTTGACCCGGTCAGCGAAGCTGGGGCGGCGGTTATAGTCCAGCATGCTGTCCTCCCTCGTAGCTGCGGTGGGCGAGCCCGTGGCAGGTCGAGCAGAGCCATTCGACCGAGAGCGGCGCGTCATAGTCGTGGTGATGCGCTTCGAGGTCGGTCACGCAGCCACATCGCTGACACCAGACCGGCACGACGATCCGACAAGCCTTGACGGCACGCCTGACGATGCTGTGGGCCCGATATTTCTCGGCGTGGCGCAGGCGATAGCGACGCTGCGCCTCCCGATGCTTCTCGGGATTGCGGAAGTTCTGCGCATAGGCACGCTGGTATTCCCGGCGGCAATCCCGGCACCAGGTCTGCCGACCATCGGGACTGAGCCGGCGGCGTCCGAACTCGCAGACGTCCTTCTTGACGCCGCATTTCGTGCAGAGCTTGGTCAAAACGGCACCTCCGGTGTCTGCGCCCGGGCGATGTCGGACATGGCCTCGCGGAAGCCCTCGACGGCCTCCTCGATCAGTGCGCGCACCTGCGCCTCGGTCAGATCCGCAAGCGGAGTGGCCCAGCCGATCTCGTCCATCAGCAGCGCCACGCGCTTCATGGTGGCGGTGATCGCGGCGCGCTCTTCCTCGGTCAGGTCAACCATGGCGAAACGCTCCCTGGCCAAGTGCGTCCAGAAGGACTGGCAGGGCATCGAGCAGAACCAGACCGATGGCCGGGGCCGCCTCATTCGGTGCGGATCGAACCAGCCAAAGCCACGGGTGGGTTGCCGGCAGACAGCACAGAGCGTTCCACGCGGATGCCACAGCCGCCGCCGGTCCTCGGCCGTGATGGGGGTGATGGAGGACATGGGTCATGCCGCCCTCCGTTCGGGCGAGGCCGCCGTGTCGATCAGCTGGCGGATGGCGCGCTTGTTGAAGCCGAAGGTCATCAGCGCGGAGGCGCGGTAGCGCGTCAGGCCGAAGTCATGGCGGCACTCGGGCGGCAGGTATTGCAGCTGCTTCTCGGTCGGCGGCTGGCGCAGCCAGGACCGGGTCTTGAAGGCGCTCTCGTCGGTCTCATGAGTGTTCAGCCAGTCGTCGGCCTGCGCGAGGCAGACGGTGCGCTCACCGACACCCAACAGGTGGGGGCGCTCGCCCTTCGCCCCGCCGATGGCGTACCAGACCCCGCCCAGCCAGAAGATGCCGCCCCAGGCTGCGAAGCCCGTGGCCATCAGCGCGTCGTCCGTGCCGTAAAGGTCGACCCACGCGAAGCTGGACCGCTTCAGCAGGTCGATCTCCGTCATCATGAAGCCCGAGAGCGGCGCGGCGTCCCCGCCTTCGCCCGCATCCAGATCCTCGCGGGGGAACGCCTCACCGCAGAGCGGGCATTCTGTGGCAGCCAGCGGGATCTCCGCCTCGCAGGCAGGACAGGTCTTTGTCGGCGCCTCGCCGGTTTCGGTCTTGCCGTCGAGATCGACATCCTGTTCCAGCGTGCCGTGGATCAGGCTCGAGGTGCCGAAATCCAGCACGACGCAGTCGGTCTTGACGACGCCGGGGTGTTCCTCGGGATCGACGGTGCGCAGCCCGCGCCCGACCATCTGGATCATGGTGGACTTGTAGGAACTGGGCCGCAGCAGCACGACGCAGGAGGTGGGCGGATGGTCCCAGCCCTCGGTCAGCACCGCCACGTTGACCACGACGCGGATGTCCCCCGTGGCGTAGTCGGCGAGGATCGCCTTGCGGGTCTCGGCCGCCAGGTCGCCATGGATCAGCGCGGCGGAAACGCCAGCTGCCCTGAACGCCTCAGTGACGTGTTCGGCGTGCGCGACGGTGGAGCAGAACACCACGGTCTGCCGGTCGCCTGCCTTCTCCTTCCAGTGGCGGATCACCTCGTCGGTGACGGGGGCGCGGTCCATGATGCCCGCCACCTCCGCCATGTCGAAATCCGACATCGTCTTGCGGACCGAGCGGAGCTCGTCCTGCACACCCACGTCGATGACGAAGGTGCGCGGCGGCACCAGGTGGCCCGAGGCGATCAGTTCGCCCAGCCGGACCTGGTCGGCGACATTGTCGAAGACCTCGCGCAGGCCCTTCCTGTCGCCACGGTTCGGCGTCGCCGTGACCCCGAAGATCCGGGCGTCGGGATTGGCCTCGCGCACCCGGTCGATGATGCGGCGATAGCTGTCGGCGACCGCATGGTGCGCCTCATCCACGACCAGCAGGTCGAGGCGCGGCATGTCCGCGAGGTTCGAGGCCCGCGCCAGCGTCGGCACCATGGCGAAGGCGACCTGGCCACCCCAGGACTTCTCCGTGGCGTCGATGACCGATGTGGCGACGCCTGGCACCACGCGCTGGAACTTGGCGCGGTTCTGCGCGGTCAGTTCGTCGCGATGGGCCAGCACGCAGGCCTTGGCGCCGTCGCCGATCATCTCGCCGGTGACCGCCGAGAGCATGATGGTCTTGCCAGCACCCGTGGGCGCCACGCCCAGCGTGTTGCCGCGGGAGGCGAGCGCAGCCACGCTGCGCTCGACGAAGGTCTTCTGGCGGGGGCGCAGGCGCATGGCCGGTCTCCCCCTTACTGCGCCCAGCTCGGCCGACCGGCGGCGCTGGGGGCGGACGCGGGCTGGCTGGGCTGGGTGACCGTGGTGGGCTGCTGCGGGGCGTGGCCCTGCGCCGGGGCGGCGGCGAACTGCGGCGCGACCGTGCCCATCAGCGCGGCGTAGTCGCGATGGTCGGGCGTGACGGCAGCGCGGATCTCGTTCTTGTCCTCGCCGTTGGTGTCAGTGCCGATGTCGATGCGGGCGACGAACTCGACGCCGTCGAGATCGCCGAACCCGTTGATGCGACGGCGCGACTGCGCCTCCGGCGAGTTGTCCTTGTCGGACACGCCGCGCGCCGAGTTGAGGATGCCGCGGATCAGGCCGCGCCCCATGTTCGCCCAGTCAGGGCCCTTCGGGCTGTAGAGGCCGATCAGCGACCAGACCTTGCGCCGGGCATAGGGCCCCTCGAGCACCGTGTATTCGGCGTCGAGATAGACGGCCCCGGTGGCGGCGCGGCGCGCCCAGCCGCCGGTCCAGCCCTGCGAGGGGTCGTCGAAGCCGCCCGGGCGGAGCGTCAGGCGCACCTTGGCGAGCGTGCCCTTCGGGATGACGTTGGTGTTGGATTGGGCGGAGTTGAAGTCGTTCCAGGGTCCGGACATTGCGCGGCTCCTTTCAGTTGGAGGATGGGACGCGCAGCGGCGTCAGAGGAGAAAAGCCACCCCGGCGACCGGATCGGGACACGGGGCATGGCGAGATGCGCTCAGCCATGGTCAGGTGCCTGCGCGGGCGCGGGATCGGTGGGCGTCACCGGCGGCCAGGTCAGGCGTTCGGAGGCTGGCGCCGCGGGACGCTGGATCTTCTCCATCAGCCGGCCGAGATGCGGCGGCTCGACCCTGTCGAGGCGACCGGAGCGGTCCTTGGCCGGATAGCCCCAGGGGTTCAGCGTCTGGCAGACGAAGGCGCGCTGCGGCTGGCCGCCCGGGTCCGGGATGTCGGCCATGGTGATGACCTGGTCGACGATCCCGGGCAGTTCGAGCCCGGTCTTCGAGCCGTCGATCTGCGGCTGGAAGACCTTGCGATTGAAGTCGTCGAGCCGCTCGTCGAGGATGCCCACGAACCAGACATGCTTGCCGCGCGTGTGCTGCAGGTGGGTCAGCCAGCCGATCATCTCGCGGCCATGCAGACCGTAGGCGCCACGGATGTCGGGCTTGCCGGTCTTCTCGGAGAACGCCTCGGGCTGGCCGCGGCACCATTGGAAGCAGAGCCGCCCGGCCACGGTGATCGAGTCGATGAAGACGGTCTCGTACTTCCCGATCACCGCCGGATCGCCGTATCGGCCGCAGACCTCGTCGAAATGCGCCTGGCTGTAGGGCTGGTCCTCGCGCAGCGCCGGGTTCGGCCCGCCGATGAACACCGCGAAGTCGCGGCATTCCTTCCAGG
This sequence comes from Shinella zoogloeoides, assembly GCF_020883495.1. Lineage (NCBI taxonomy): Bacteria > Pseudomonadati > Pseudomonadota > Alphaproteobacteria > Hyphomicrobiales > Rhizobiaceae > Shinella > Shinella zoogloeoides. The sequence continues at coordinate 3,456,971 of NZ_CP086610.1, forward strand.
TGCGGGGGCGGAGCGTGTCGATTTCCAGCCCCTCGACCGCCAGATCCCCGGCCTCGAGGTCGAGGAAGAGCGCGGTCGAGGCGTTCAGCGTCCAGAGCAGGCTGGTCTTGCCGATGCCGGACCGGCCGAAGATGACGCCCTTGATGCCCTTGCGTTGCGCGAGCCGTTCGTCGGCGCCGATGATGGGAAGGGCCATCACTGGCCCTCCTTCTTCATCACCGCCGTGGCGGCGCGGTCGGCGCCGATGCACCCCGCCTCGCGGGCGAGCTTGTAGAGGCGCTTCAGCGCGTCGGCGCGGCGGTAGGCGGCCGTGCTCTCACGCTCCGCTTCCACGATCGCGAAGGCGATCTCGTCCACGGTCGCCTCGACGACCGGCAGCGGCTCGCGCGGCTCGTCGCCGGCGCGCTGCGGGAGAGCGATGGTTTCGGGGAGGTCTTCGAGCGCGTAGCTCGCCGCGCGAAGACGGGTGATGTCGTCCGGCTGGTCCGGCATGGCGGTTCTCCGTGAGATGAGGTGATCGAGGAGGCGCATCACGCGGCCTCGCGGACGTCGGGCGCGGGCTCGGCGACGTAGATCGCCAGCAGCGGCGTCCCGTCGGCATGGGCGCCGGCGTCCTCGATCTGATAGTTGCGGTTGGGCTCGCAGACCTCGGTCAGTTCCCAGCGGCGATAGAGCCCCGGAAGACGCCTGAAATCCTCGAGCGACAGATCGGCAGTGCGGTTCATGCGTGTCTGCTTTCGGTTGGAGGGAAGGCGCTCGGGGCGCTCGAATGGGAAAAGCCACCGGCGGGACCGGATCGGGACATCGGTTCAGGGGATTTCCTGGAGGGCGCCGTGCAGCCGGCGCATGGCGCGCTGGTACCGCTTGCGGGCGGCCGCCTCGGTCAGCCCCAGTTCGACGGCGACCTCGGCCTGCGAGAAGCCCTCGATCGACACGCGGATCACCAGGAGGGCGTCGTCGCCGAGCAGCTTCCGCATGGCGCCGTTCAGCTTTGCGTACCCGGCCGCGCCGATCCCGCTTTCGCCGCTGTCCGCCACCTCGTCGGGGTCGGCGCCGCTGGCGAGATATTCGCGCGTCTGGTCGCGCTGGCGCATGCGGATCATGTCGCGCTCGACGTTGCGCAGCACCGTGGCCGCGATCCAGTTGACGCGACCGAGATCGAGGCCGCGGACAGCCTCGGTGGTGCGCGCCAGAACATCGGACGCGATCTCGTCGGCGGTGCCGAGCCTGCGCCAGAGCGACCGGCGGCGGATGGCGTCGAGGCCGGGCCAGAGCGCCAGCAACAGCAGCGTCAGGGCGCAGTTGAACGCGGGACCGTCGCCCTGCGCCGCCCTGACGAGCGCGGAGAGGATCCGGTTCTTCCGGTCCGGATCGCCGGGGGTGCGATGCAGACCGTCCAGCAGGGCCGCCGGATCACGGAACGCCGAAAGGGCGGCCTGTTCACGCCGGACGGCGTCGAAACTGCGCTGGAAGTGAAGGTTGGAGGATGAATGCATGAGGTGATCACGGATCTCGTGCCACGCGAAGGACATTGGACGCCTGCCTTGCGGCCAGGCGTCCGGCGCCTTCTCGTGGCCAGGTCAGGACGTCGCGCGTCTCTGCGATTTCAGGGGATTGGGTGAATGCGCGCGTCAGCGCGCGGGCGCGGTCGCGTTGTTCAGCGTGCCGCAGCCGCGGCAGGTGGCCTGAACCGGGAAGCCCACGAGATACTCGTGCCCCCGCGCGAAGCGCAGGTGCATGCGGCCGTCCCGGCAGACGCCGAGCAGCTTGTCACAGCGCGTGCAGCGCCATTCCGAGTTGTGGTTGGTGGGCTTGGTCTTCGCGGTGCCGGACCAGCTCGTCGGGGCTGCCTGGCGCGAGGGGAAGGGAGTCGGCATGGAAGTGCTCCTCTGATCGATGGAGCACTCCCATTGGCCTGAGGAATCGGAGCCCGTCAGACCCCCCAATCGGAGCCGGATCGGAGCCAGCTGTCAGATTGCGATCTCCCACGGCCCCTTGGCGCCAAGACTTCTCAGAAAGTTCGCCTTCAGCTTGTCCCACAGCGGCTGCTTGAAGATGTTCGACAGGGACTGGTCTTCAGCGATTCCCTTGACAAGATCCTTGGTCGACATCGGCGTCGGGCCGTTGTTGTGGGCATCGACCAGCCGCTGGATGATCTGGATGCGGTTTTCGCCCTTGATGTCGATGGTGCCTTTCCCTGGCACGAAGAGGGTCGCGATATCATCGCCGCTACGGGTGAGTCCGACCGTCATGCCTCCACGGGCCAATATCCGATGTCGCCGGAACACGGACCGGAGCTTGTCTGCGACCAACGCGATTTCGGCTTGCTTGGTGTCGATCTGATCAACAAGTGGCGTCAGAACATTGGCCGCCAGGCACGGTCCAGGAGCGGTGCCGGCCTGCAGAACCAGTCCAATACCGAGGTTGTGGCGCGCCCGAAGTTCCGTATCGACGGCAGACCGGACCCTCTCCCGGTCGAGACCACGCGCAAGGTAGATCGGAACATCGCCGCCATCGATACTGAGCGTTCCAAGGTAGAGGAGATGATCGGTCAGCTTCTCGATGGCGGGCGCATCGAGCGCCTTTTCGAGACTTTCCTTCAGGTGTTGCGCGACCCAGCCGTCACGCACCCGATAGATCCTGTAGCGATCCGGGTTGCCCGCAGACGTCGCCTGTCCCTCAGTGACCTTGAGGTCGGCCACCTTACGGTCTTCTTCCTCCGCATCTCCCTTCTCGATACGAACGACCACTTCGGCTGCCACCGGGCCGACCTCGTCTTCATCGTCGATCAGGTCGTCGCCTTCCCAGCCGGCCGGCACGAGGAAGCCCAGATCGTTCAGCAGGCCAGGATCGACACCGCGAGATTGGAGCCATGCGCCGGTGACCCTGTCAGCTCCGATATCCCATATGGCCAGCAAGGCGGGCATGACAGCCATGCTCTCCTCATCGCCCGGTGCACGGCCATCACGGAGGATGTTCCAGTGTCTGAGCAAGCGATGCCCCAGAACGCGCTCGAAAGGGTCGTCGATGCTGAGAAGGCTGCTCGTGTTGCGGTCGGTGAGCGTGAAGTTGAGGGTTTGCGCCTCATCTCGTCCCGCGCGGAAATACCGGACCGCAATCTCGACGAAGCGGATTGCGAGCGCCCGCTCGAAGATCCTCGGAAGGCCCGGATGGCTGTCGATGATCTCTGAGATGTCCTGGTCGATCGTGGTGGAAAGCGAGAGGCGGTTGGCGAGATTGCCGATGCTGATGTCAGCGCGGATCACCTGCGCGCGGTCGATCACCACGTCGTCAAGTTCCGGCGGTTCAAGATCGAGCCCCTGCAGGAACTGCGAAATGTCGTAGGCCTGAAAGTCGACGGGCTGGTTGGAGTAAGTCTGCTCGAGGGCAGTCTCGATGAAGCGTTCGGCAACTGTGTGCCTGAGCTTTCGGTTGCCTGCGCGGACATGGACCCGCCCAGTCGATGGCGTATAGACGATCATCGCCTCTCCAGGCGGGCGGAAATAGATGCTCGACCGATTGCCATCGTCATCGATCTCCCGAACGCTCGTGGGGGGATCGGGATGGAACAGCAGGTACATCTCCGCCGCCGGTTCATCGCCGTCCTCGGGGATGTCGAACTTGTCGATGCTGTAGCCGTCGCCGCGATCGAGACGCTTGTTGAGGTCGACCAGAAGCTCGTCGAGCAATGCACTGCCGGCGTCGGGGCCCCCATCGACCGAAGGCTCGGCCATGAAGGTCTGGTAGTGCTTGTCGTAGCGCCGGTAGAGACGCAGGTGCAGGCTGTTCTCCGCCGCTTCAAACAAGCCGTGTTCGTTGGCGTAAGCCCACAGGCTTCGCGCGAGCTTGTCCCGCCGGTTCAGAAGTTCCTTGGCGCGCTCGGGTTCGAGCGTGGTCTTGGCGAGACCTTCGAGGACATACTCGCCACGGTCGCTTGCGATTGTGACGATCCGGGCAGCTTCAGCTTCGAGAGGCCCCAGCCGGTCCTTCTTTTCCTGGGGCAGCATATTTCTGGCAACCGACGGACCGTCCGGATTCTCGGGGTCGAACCTGTAGGGCCCAAGCCAGCTCAGCCTCTCGAAAGCCTTGCTCTTGAGGAATCCGGACAGCAGTTCCGGCTCTGCATCGTCGAATAGCCGAGAAAGATTGGGGCAAGTTCTGGCCGGGGCGCGTACCATATAAATCTCCGAAAATACTGAGCTGAACTATAGATCGCGACCGTAGTGCCTAGCTCGGGGCTCGACACCGCGACGTCGCCTCAGGGGGCCGAGTTGACTAACACCACCCTCCCGGGCCGAGAGAATCGTTAGGGCAAGATTCACGCGCGCGTCCTCGATCAGCGCCGAAATACGGGGACCGATCGGGCTTGCTTTGCACGGCATGAACTCACCTCATCGAACAACTGCTCTCGCTTGATTCAACTCCCGATGATCATGGACAAATCCGTGATCGGCAAGCCCTGATGTTCCCTTCCTGTTCGCATTCACTCATCTCGTTCAGCTGAGATGTCCCGTCGGGGGCGGCTGGGTGGCTTTTGATCGGTAACGACACCACCGAACACGGCTGCCGAGACATGAAACGCCCGAACCCGCTCCCTCCCGACCAGATGACCGCCTCCGAGCGCCGCGCCGAACTCTGCGGCCTGCTGGCGCTCGGGCTGGTTCGGCTGCTCGGGCAGGATGGACGCGAAGTATCTGACAATACTGGAGAACGTTGCCTACACTATCCCGACGACCAATGCCGTCATGCAACTCCAACTCACCGGAGAAACGCATGACGAAGCCCGATCCCATCCCCGCGCGCCTGGCCGCGCTGAAGTCCATGTCCGTCACCCAGTTGAAGGCGGAGTGGCAGACGATCTTTGCCACGGCGGCGCCAAACAATAGTCGGGCGTTCCTCGAGAGCCGGTTGGCCTACCGCATCCAGGAACTGACTTATGGCGGTCCTGATCGCGAAACCCGGCGCATGCTGGACCTGCTAGCCGACGAGGTCGGCGGCACCCTGACACGCAAGAGCCAGATCGCCGATCCTCGCAATCCCGTGGTCGGCACGAGGCTGATCCGAGAATGGAACGGGGTAGAGCACACGATCACGGTCTTGCGGGACGGATTCGAGTGGCAAGGGCGACCGTACAAATCCTTGTCCGCGATTGCGCGGGCGATCACCGGGACGCGCTGGAATGGCTACCGCTTCTTCGGGTTGCGCGAACGAAAGCGGGGGAATGATTGATGGATCAGCGTCCAAATCCCGTCCGCCGCCAGCGCTGCGCTATCTACACGCGCAAGTCGTCCGAGGAAGGGCTGGAGCAGGAGTTCAACAGCCTGCACGCCCAACGAGAGGCCTGCGAGGCCTACATCGCCAGCCAACGCTCCGAGGGCTGGGTGCTGGTCCGCGATCAGTATGACGACGGCGGCATCTCGGGCGGGACGCTGGAACGGCCCGGCCTCAAGCAGCTTCTGGCCGACATTGAGGACGGCCTGATCGATGTGGTGGTCGTCTACAAGATCGACCGCCTGTCGAGGTCGCTGATGGACTTCTCGAAGCTGGTCGAGGTCTTCGACCGCAACGGCGTGACTTTCGTGTCGGTCACGCAGTCCTTCAACACCACCACGTCCATGGGGCGCCTGACGCTGAATATCCTGCTCAGCTTCGCGCAGTTCGAGCGCGAGGTCACGGCCGAGCGCATCCGGGACAAGGTCCGCGCCTCCCGCATGAAGGGCATGTGGATGGGCGGCTATGTCCCGCTCGGGTACGATGTGAAGGACCGCAAGCTCGTGGTGAATGAAGACGAGGCTGCCACCGTGCGGGGCATCTTCGAGAGGTTCGTCGAGGTCGGATCAGCGACCGTGCTGGCCCGCGAACTGCGCCGCAAAGGGCTCCGCAACAAGCAGGGCACCTTGGTCGACAAGGGATACCTCTACAGGGTGCTGATGAACCGCGTCTATCGCGGCGAGGCGGTCCACAAGGGCAAGGCCTATCCCGGCGAGCATCAGGCCATCATCGACGAGCAGCTGTGGGATCAGGTCCATGCAATCTTGCGGCAGAATCCGCGAAAGCGCGCCAACAACACCCGCGCGCAGGCGCCAGCGCTGCTCAAGGGGCTGATCTTCACGGCCACGGGCTCCGCCATGACCCCGAGCAGCACGAAGAAGGGCGCGCGGCGATACCGGTACTACGTCTCGATGGACGTCATCAAAAACCGCGAACCCAGCGATGAAGGCATCCCGCGCCGTCTTCCTGCCGACCTCGTGGAAGCGGCCGTGGTGACCGAGTTGCGGCGGGTGATGCGCGCGCCCTCGATCACGGCGCAGGTCATCGCCCACTTGGCGCGCGAGGGTCACGTCTTCGCCGAGGCCGACGTGATCTCCGCGCTGCAGACGTTCGATGACGTCTGGGCCCAGCTGTTCCCTGCGGAGCAGACCCGGATCGTACAGTTGCTGGTGCGCCGGGTCACCGTCACGTCCGAGGGGCTGGTGATCGATGTCCGGACCGACGGCGTCTCGGGCGTCATGCGCGACATGATGGCGCCACGAAAGAAGGTGGCGGCGGAATGATGAAACCCGACGAGTCCATCCAGATCTTCGTGCCGCTCAAGGTTCGCAAGCAGAACGGGCGGCCGAAGATCATGCCGCCCGCCACCTATCTGCCCAGCGAAGACCGAACGCAGGATCCGCATATCCTGCGCGCCATTGGTCGGGCGTGGGGCTGGCGGCGGCGGATGGAGGCTGGCGAATTCAACACGGTCACCGATCTGGCGAAAGCCGTGGGGCTTGCCGAACGCCATGTCAGCCGACAGCTGCGGCTCGCCTATCTCGCGCCAGGTGTCCTCAAGCGACTGGTCTACAAGCGCGAGGTGCCCGCCGTGACCCTGTTGAAACTGACCGACGTCGCGGCCCTGCCATGGCACGAACAGCCGGGGCAGGTGTTCGACTGAGCCTCAGTGAAAGCTCGCCTGAAACGTCGTCGCGGACAGCGAGACATGCGCGTCCAGCGGCGGGTGCAGTTCGAATGCCTTCGGCTCGCGTGAGAAATTCCACAGCCGGAACAGGCGCCATTCCGACCGGCGCTCCTCGGCCACGGCCAGCTCGTTGCGGGTGATGTGGAAGGGCGTGCGCTCCCATCCGTTCGTCGTCTTGACCTCGATCAGCCGCGGGAACCCGTCCGGAGCGAAACTCGCAATGTCGTAGCCCGCGCCGTCGCCATCCTCCTCCGACACCCAGCGCACCTTGCGCGCCAGATCGTCACGTCCTGCCGTCCGCAATGCCGCGCGCTCATGCGCCAACAAATGCTCCTCGCCCGCGCGCCCGAGGGCCCGGTTGCGCTCGTCCCGGCCCGCCACGTCGAACTTGCGGGCGATGTGCAGCATCTGCTCAAGTTCTTGCGGCGGCGGCTGGTTCGACAGCGTCGGCGGCGGACCCACCCAGATCTGCGCCGCCTCGCGCAAACCGCCTGCGGGTTGCAGGCCAGGTTGGCGCCCGAGCCAGGCCGGGTTCAGCGCCAGCCACCGCGCCACGGCATCCACCAAGGTCATCTGGAAGTTGAACGCGGGCTTGTAACCGGGGATCCAGTCCTCGCCGAGCCCCTTCAGCACCGCGCTGATATTCTGGTGCTTGAACTCGACGGACCCCTCGGACCGGTCGTTCAGGAGCGGGAGGAGTGCGCGGCGGTGTTCAGCCTTGCTGTAGCGGCGCCCGGAGATGTCATCGGCCAGCATCGCGAAGTAATCCGCGACGATGAGGTCATTCTCTTCATCCGTCCAGGGCCCGTTCGACATTGCGCCAGGCTATGGGCGCGAAGTCTGTTTGTCATCAGAGACTTCCGGCAGGGATCTTGCTGCTGTCGCCGGCCCATGCACCAGCGCACCGGCCCGGTTGATCGGCCGCCACGGGGCCGTCCTTCTGACCGCCCTGCGCCTTCGTGTCGGTCTCCGTCACCGGATTATCTCGCGAACGGGGCGACCCCATGAACCCGGCAACCCATTGGAAATGCGAGGATGTTTTGCGCCGTCCTGTGGCCGTCGAGGGGCGCTCGAAGAGAGACGCAGGCCATTCGGAGACCCATTCTACGTCAAGCGCCCGGTCTCCGAAGGGCGGACGGCCCTGCCAACGCCCTTTGAAACAAAAAGAAAAAAGGCCCCAATCGGGGCCCTTGGACGGATTCAGCATTTGAGTGTGGCGGAGAGGGTGGGATTCGAACCCACGATACCCTTGCAGGTATGCCGCATTTCGAGTGCGGTGCATTCGACCACTCTGCCACCTCTCCGGATGTCGGTCGGCGCTTGAAGCGCGGGCGGTACATAGCGGGTGTCGGGTGGGGTTGCAAGGGGGTAGAATGCATCTAATTGCAACGGTGACGGAAATCTCCTTGACAGTTTTCATCGCCTCACCTATTGCGCAAGGTGCAGTGGCATAGGTCCTACCTGTGCCGCGACGAAGGTTCTTTGTGTCGTGCCGCCTCGTATTTGCGGGATGTGCCGGCCGGAACCGAACAAACCGGCGGTGCGCCAATGCCTCGCCATTCGTAGCGACTGACAAAAAGACGGCCTTGCCCCAAGGGTAAAGAGCCGGCACGAACATGAAAGGATATAAAATGTTCGCAGTCATCAAGACCGGCGGTAAGCAGTACCGCGTGGCCGCCAACGACGTCCTGACGGTTGAAAAGCTGTCCGGCGAAGCTGGTGCGAAGATCGAATTCACCGAAGTGCTGATGGTCGGCGTCGGCGCCGATGCCACGATCGGTGCGCCCTTCGTCGAAGGCGCCGTCGTGACCGCCGAAGTCGTCGAGCATGGCCGTGGCAAGAAGGTTATCGCCTTCAAGAAGCGCCGCCGCCAGAACTCGAAGCGCTCGCGCGGCCATCGCCAGCACAACACGACTGTCCGTATCGTCGAGATCGCGGCAGCCGGCGGCAAGGCAAAGAAGGCTTCCAAGAAGTCTGAAGCCGAAGCCGTTGCAGCAGCCGAATAATCCGGACAGGTAAAGGAGAACTCCCATGGCACACAAAAAAGCTGGCGGCTCCTCGCGCAACGGTCGCGATTCCCAGTCCAAGCGCCTCGGCGTGAAGAAGTTTGGCGGCGAAGCTGTCCTCGCAGGCAACATTATCGTTCGCCAGCGCGGCACGCAGTGGCATCCCGGCGCCAATGTCGGCCTCGGCAAGGATCACACGATCTTCGCCCTTACGGCTGGCAATGTGAATTTCCGTACGAAGGCCAACGGTCGCGTCTACGTGTCTGTAATGCCGAAAGCGGAAGCAGCGGAATAAGCCGGTAGCGCTCTAAAACAGCCGGCGTCTCATCGACCCGGCTGACGCTACAGGTTTCGGACCTGCAGGAAAAAAGGGAGATGAGGCAAGTCCTTGTCTCCCTTTTTCCGTTCTGGAGGAACGAACCATGCAGACCGAATTGTTGCGGGAAGACCAATCGCGGTCTCCCAAGGAAAGGCTGAGGCCTGAACGGTCGAGGACCGATTGCCCGATCTTGCTGTCGCCGCGGCTCGTCATGAGAGCCCCGCACGAAGACGACATCGACGCCCTTGCCCATCTTGCCAACAACGCCAACATCGCCAACATGGTCGCCCGCATGCCGCACCCGTACACGGTCGCGGATGCCGCCGATTTCGTGCGACGCACACGCGCCGGCACGATTGGCAAGTGCGTCTATGCCATTACGAAAGCCGACAACGGTGCCTTCCTCGGCTGCTGCGGGATCGAACCGCACGAGGACGGACGCACGGTCGAGCTCGGCTACTGGCTGGGCGAACCCTACTGGAACGAGGGCTATGCCACCGAGGCGGCCCATGCGCTGATCGACATGGTCTTCCGCACCCGCGACGTCGAGCAGATCGACGCGCGCTGCCGGGTCATGAACATTCCCTCGCGCCGGGTCATCCAGAAGTGCGGCTTCCAGTTCCAGGCGACCGGCATGGTGCAGAGCCTTGCCGTCGGCGGCATGGTTCCCGTCGAATGGTACCGGCTCGACCGCAAGACCTGGGTTTCGCTGAAGAGCTGGGGAGGCATGCGATGAACGTCATGCAGACCCAGAGGGAACGCGCGCGCGTCACCGGTCCCGGCCCCTGCCCGACCATCAGGACGGCGCGCCTCACCCTGCGCCCGCACCGCATGTCCGATGCGGACGCCATTGCCCAGTCGCTCGGCGATTTCGAGGTCTCGCGCATGCTGGCGCGGGCGCCCGCCCCCTATGACCGGCAGGATGCGGCCGAATGGCTCACGATTGCCACCACCGACCTCAACGAGGACTGGGCCTTCGCCATCACCACCGGCGACGACGTGCATATCGGCTGCGTCGCCTTCGAGTGGCTCGGCGGGGAATGGCGTCTCGGCTACTGGCTGAACCGCTTCTACTGGCGGCGCGGTTACATGACCGAGGCGGTGCATGCGGCAACGGCCCGGTTCCTGACGCGCATGCCCGGCACGGACATCCATTCCGGCGTCTTCGCCGACAACCCGGCTTCGCTCAGGGTTCAGGAGAAGGCGGGTTTTCGCATCACCGGATGCAGCGATCTCTATTGTGTCGCCCGCGGCACGATGGTTCCGCATATCGAGACGCGGCTGGAGCCGGGCGATTTCCGTCCGGCCATGCCGCAGCAGTAACAGGGACGGGGCGGAGCGATCCGCCCCGCTTCCCGTCAGCTCAGTTCGAACCAGACCGGCATATGGTCGGAGCCGAAGGCGGTTTCGTCGACCCAGGCATCCTTCAGCCGCTCCACAAGGCCGTGGCTGAGGAAACAGTAGTCGAGGAACATGCGGTCGGTGTGGTCCGTGGGGTTGATCCAGCTAAAGCTGCCGGCATGGCGCTTGCCGAGGCCGGCGATCGCATCCACCGGGTTGGTGGCGCGGATCTGCCGTCCGTAGAGCGGATCGACACCACCGGCCATCTCGCAATATTCCGGCGATTCCGGCACCATGTTGAAGTCGCCCATCAGCACGTAGTCATCAGGCGCCGGAGGCTCGGCAAGACCGAATTCATGCGCGCCGGAAATCGCGCCGCCCTCGTCGCCGTAAAGCCGGGCGCGGTCCTTGAGATAGCGGATCTGCGCGATGCGCTCGTCGCGGTGAACGTGGTCGAGATGCACGGAATAAACGCGGATCGGCCCGCCGGGCGTTGCGATCACCGCCTCGGTCGCGCCGCGCTGCAGGTTCAGCTTGTCGAGCGTGCGGGTGCGCGGCAGGAGGATCGTGCGGGTCGAGAGGATCGGCCAGCGGGAGAAGATCATGTTGCCGAACTGGAAGCGGCGATTGACCACCCGGCCCTTCTCGATCGCCGAGCCGGCATCGAGGTCGCAGGCCGGGCCGAAGACGGAGTAGTGATTGGCGAGCAGCGTGCGCAGCTCGTCGACCATGTCGACATGGCCATTGCGATGGAAGTTCCGCGTCACTTCCTGCAGGGCGATGATATCGGCGCCGTGGATGCTGGAGGCGATGCGCGGCAGGTCGAAACGATCATCGAGACCGATGCCGTACTGGACGTTGTAGCTGACGAATTTCACGATAGTCTTTGACCTCTGCGGGAAGCGGCTATATCGAAGACGGCAAAATGACCATGACGATCAAAGTAAAGCAAACGGCGAGCCAATGAAGTTCCTGGACGAAGCAAAAGTCTATATCCGCTCCGGCGACGGCGGGGCAGGGGCTGTCTCGTTCCGCCGCGAAAAATTCGTGGAATTCGGCGGCCCGGACGGCGGCGACGGCGGTCGCGGCGGCGACGTGTGGGTCGAGGCCGTCAACGGCCTCAACACGCTGATCGATTTCCGCTACCAACAGCATTTCAAGGCGTCCATCGGCACGCATGGCATGGGCCGCAACCGCACCGGCGCGAATGGCGCGAGCGTGACGCTGAAGGTGCCGGTCGGCACGCAGATCTTCGAGGAAGACAACGAGACGCTGATCATCGACCTGACGGTCGAGGGGCAGCGCTTCAAGCTGGCGGCCGGCGGCAATGGCGGCTTCGGCAACGCGCATTTCAAGTCGGCCACCAACCAGGCGCCGACCTGGGCCAATCCCGGCCTTGCGGGCGATGAGAAGACCATCTGGCTTCGCCTCAAGCTGATCGCCGATGCCGGCCTCGTCGGCCTGCCGAATGCCGGCAAGTCGACCTTCCTTGCGACCTGCACCCGCGCCCGGCCGAAAATCGCTAACTATCCGTTCACGACGCTGCATCCGAACCTCGGCGTCGCGACCATCGACGGCGCGGAATTCATCCTTGCGGACATTCCGGGCCTCATCGAGGGGGCGCATGACGGGATCGGCCTTGGCGACCGCTTCCTCGGCCATGTCGAGCGCACGCGCGTTCTGCTGCATCTCGTCTCCGCGCAGGAGGAGGATGTCGCGAAAGCCTACAAGACGGTGAAGCGCGAGCTGGAAGCCTATGGCGGCGGCATCACCGACAAGCCGGAGATCGTCGCCCTCTCGCAGATCGACGTGCTCGACGAGGAAGAGCTGAAGAAGAAGTCCAAGGCGCTGGCGAAAGCCTGCGGGCAGACGCCGCTGCAGCTTTCCGCGGTCGCCAATGTCGGCATGACGGGCACGCTGCGGGCGCTGCGCGACATCATCGTTCAAGCCAAGAATACCGGATCCGACGACTGAGATGACGAAGAACCGCAAACCGCTCGGAAAATACCGCCGGATTGTGATCAAGATCGGCTCGGCCCTGCTCGTCGACCGGGCGAGCGGCCTGAAGAAGGCATGGCTCGACGCCATGTGCCGGGACATCGCGGCGCTCCGGGCCGGTGGCACGGACGTTCTCGTCGTCTCCTCAGGCGCCATCGCGCTCGGCCGCTCGGTGCTGAAGGTGCCGGCGGGCGCGCTGAAGCTGGAGGAAAGCCAGGCCGCCGCCGCCGTCGGTCAGATCGCGCTTGCCCGCGCCTGGTCGGAAAGCCTTTCGGCGGACGGCATCGTCGCCGGCCAGATTCTGCTCACGCTGGGCGACACGGAAGAGCGCCGCCGCTACCTCAATGCTCGTGCGACGATCAGCCAGCTCCTGAAACTCGGCGCGGTGCCGATCATCAACGAAAACGACACGGTCGCGACAACGGAAATCCGCTACGGCGACAACGACCGCCTCGCCGCCCGCGTCGCCACGATGACGGGCGCGGACCTGCTGGTCCTGCTTTCCGATATCGACGGCCTCTATACGGCCCCGCCGCATCTCGACCCTGAGGCACGCTTCCTCGATACCATTGACGCTATCACACCCGAGATCGAGGCGATGGCGGGCGGTGCGGCTTCGGAACTGTCGCGCGGCGGCATGCGCACCAAGATCGACGCCGGCAAGATCGCGACGGGTGCGGGCTGCGCCATGATCATCGCCTCGGGCAAGGTCGACCATCCGCTGCGCGCCATCGAAGAGGGCGCGCGCTCCTCCTGGTTCGCCCCTTCCGGGTCGCCCGTCACCGCGCGGAAAACCTGGATTGCCGGGCAGTTGCAGCCGGCCGGAAGGCTGGAGATCGATGCCGGTGCGGAAACGGCGCTTTCTGCCGGCAAGAGCCTGCTGCCTGCCGGTGTGCGCGGCGTCTGGGGCTCGTTCTCGCGCGGCGATACGGTTTCGATCTACGGCACGAGCGGCCGCGAGATCGCCCGCGGCCTTGCCGGCTACGATGCCGACGAGGCGCGGCTGATCGTCGGCAAGAAATCGGCGGATATCGCCGCCATTCTCGGTTATGCCGGGCGCGCCGCGATGGTGCACAGGGACGATCTCGTGGTGACCGGGCTGCCCGTCACCACCGAGGCGGGGAGGGACATGAGTCATGCTTGACCAGGTGAAAACCGACATCGACAGCCTGATGGCCGAAATCGGCCGCAACGCCCGCGCCGCCGCCCGCCCACTCGCCATCGCCACGACTGATCAGAAGAACCGCGCGCTCGAAGCCATGGCGGCGGAAATCCTCGCCAACCGCGAGGCGATCCTTGCCGCCAATACCATCGACCTTGCCAATGCGAAGGAAAGCGGCGTCGCCGCCTCCTTCATCGACCGGCTGACGCTGACGGCCGAGCGCATCGAGGGCATTGCCGGCGCGATCCGCGATATCGCCGCGCTCAAGGACCCTGTCGGCGACGTCATCGCCGAATGGGACCGCCCGAACGGCCTGCATATCGAGCGCGTGCGCACGCCGCTCGGCGTCATCGGCGTCATCTACGAGAGCCGGCCGAACGTGACGGCGGATGCCGGCGCGCTGTGCCTGAAGGCCGGCAATGCCGTGATCCTGCGCGGCGGTTCGGACAGCGTGAATTCATCGCAGGCGATCCATTCCTGCCTCGTCGCCGGCCTCAAGGCCGCCGGCCTTCCAGAGCATGCGATCCAATATGTGCCGGTGACGGACCGCGCCGCCGTCGGCGCCATGCTGTCCGGCCTCGGCGGGGCCATCGACGTCATCGTGCCGCGCGGCGGCAAGAGCCTCGTCGCCCGCGTGCAGAGCGAGGCGCGCGTGCCGGTCTTCGCCCATCTCGAAGGCCTCTGCCACATCTATGTCGACAAGTCGGCCGACCTCGACATGGCGAAGCGGGTCGTCGTCAACGCCAAGATGCGCCGTACGGGCGTCTGCGGCTCGATGGAAACGCTGCTGATCGACCGCGCTGTTGCCGATACCCATCTCGCCCCGCTGGTCGAGGGCCTCGTGGCCGCCGGCTGCGAAGTGCGCGCGACGGAGGAAATCCGCGCCCGCATCCTGAACCTCGTTCCCGCAACGGACGCGGACTGGGCAACGGAATATCTCGACGCCATCCTCTCCGTCTCGCTGGTCGACGGCATTTCCGGGGCCATCGAGCATATCAACCGCTGGTCCTCCGCCCATACGGAGGCGGTGATCGCGGAAGATCCCGCCGTCGTCGAGCGCTTCTTCACGGAAATCGATTCGGCGATCCTCCTGCACAACGCCTCCACCCAGTTCGCCGATGGCGGCGAATTCGGCATGGGCGGCGAGATCGGCATCGCCACCGGCAAGATGCATGCGCGCGGCCCTGTCGGCGTCGAGCAGCTCACCTCCTTCAAATACCGGGTGCGCGGCACCGGACAGGTGCGGCCCTGACGTGACGGCGGAGGCGGTGGCAGAGCGCTATCTGAGGATGCCGCATGTCGAAAAGGGCATGAAGGTCGGCCTGTTCGGCGGCTCCTTCAACCCGCCGCATCAGGGCCATGCGCTCGTCGCGGAAATCGCGCTGCGCCGCCTCGGTCTCGACCAGCTCTGGTGGATGGTCACCCCCGGCAATCCCCTGAAGGATCACCGGCAGCTCGCCCCGCTCGCCGAGCGCATCCGTCTCAGCGAAGCAATGGCGCCCGGTCCACGTGTCAAGGTAACGGCCTTCGAGAAGCGGCTCGGCCAGAGCTATACGGCAAGGACGCTGGAGCGGGTGCAGGCGCTGAATAGCGGCGTCCACTTCATCTGGATCATGGGCGCGGACAATCTCGGCACCTTCCATCGCTGGCAGAACTGGCAGAAGATCGCCTGCACCTTCCCCATCGCTGTCATCGACCGGCCCGGCTCGACGCTTGCCTACCTCTCCTCGCGCATGGCGAAAACCTTCGACTATGCGCGCGTCGACGAGGAGGACGCGATGTCGCTGGCGGGCCGCCGCGCGCCCGCCTGGACCTTCATTCACGGGCCGCGCTCGCCGCTTTCCTCCACGGCGCTGCGCGACCAAATGGCCCTGGAAAAAACCATCCATCAGAAGTGACGTCTTGAAACTCATACCCATCGGTGCCTACATTTAGTAGGTGTCGGCGCGGTTTGCCGGTACGGACGTGCTGTTTTGTTATTCGGAAAGGAACGAACCTGACAACAGTGCACGCAAAGGGAAACGTCGTCGGCGTTTTCTCCAGGAGCGCGGGACGGGGCGATGATGCCGCCGACCGGGCCCTTCAACTGGTCCTCGCCAGCCTCGAGGACTCCAAGGCGGAAGATATCGTCACCATCAACATTGCCGGCAAATCGGCGCTGGGCGACTACATGGTGGTCGTGTCCGGACGCTCGAACCGTCATGTCACGGCGATCGCCGATCACCTCATCACCGATCTCAAGGACGAAGGCCTGGGCAATGCCCGCGTCGAGGGCCTTGAGGCGGGCGACTGGGTGCTGATCGACACCGGCGATATCATCATCCATGTGTTCCGGCCGGAAATCCGGGAGTTCTACAACATCGAACGGATGTGGGCGGCTCCCGAGATCGAAGACGGTACGGTACACTAATTCAGAACGCCGGGCGCCTGTCCGGCGAGGAACAACGGTGGCGCGGCTGAGCGCCGCCCGAACGGACAGGGCTTTGGGCGATGCGGGTGGGACTTTTTTCGGTGGGACGGCTGAAGGCCGGCCCTGAGAAGGAACTTGCGGCCCGCTATATCGACCGTTTCGCGAAGGCCGGTCCCGCCATCGGCCTCGAACTCGGCAAGCTTGCCGAAGTCGGCGAAAGCCGGGCCGGCAATGCCGAGACGCGCAAGCGCGAGGAAGCGGCGATGCTGGAAAAGGCGCTGCCCGACGGCGCCGTGCTGATCCTGCTCGACGAGCGCGGCAAATCGCTCGATTCCCCCGCCTTTGCCGATCTTCTCGGCGGCTTCCGCGATTCGGGAAAGCGCGACCTGATGATCGCCATCGGCGGCGCCGACGGACTGGACCCCGCCCTCTACGAGCGGGCAAACGCCACGCTCTGCCTCGGCAAGATGACCTGGCCGCACCAGCTCGTGCGCATCCTGCTCGCCGAACAGCTCTATCGCGCCGTCACCATCCTCTCCGGCCATCCCTACCATCGTAGTTGACGCCACCGCCGCGCAAGCCCTGACGGGCATCATGGCAAAGCCGTATTTTCGGCGCTGTTTCTTGGCGAAATCGGCAAATCAGCATAGAGCGGGCATAACGGACATTCGGGAAGCGATGAGGAAGACGGGCACAGCCAATTCCGGCAAGGGTGTCAGCCGCCTGCTGCGGCCGGCATTGCTGTCTGCCGTCCTGCTGCCGGCGCTCATCTGTCAGCCTCTCCGTGCCGAACCGCAGGGCGCCGCCGCCGCGCTGGAAAAGACCGGGGCATTGCCCAAGGCCGAGCCGGACCCGGCCGCCGCCCTTGCGCTGCGCCGCGACAGCACGCGGCGCGAACTGGAAACGCTCTCCCAGTCCATCACCGTTTCCGACGAGAAGACGAAGCAGCTCGAAGCCGAGATCGCCACGCTGGAAAAGTCGCGGCAGACTCTGCGCGAGGAGATCGTCAAGTCGGCCGCGCTGCGCAAGGAGATGGAAGGCAAAATCCTCGACGGCGAGAAGCGGCTGGAGGGCATGCGCGAGGAGGAGGCGGGCGTGCGCGCCTCGCTGCACGAGCGCCGCGGGCTGCTTGCCGAGGTGCTGGCCGCGCTCCAGCGCATGGGCCGCAACCCGCCGCCGGCCCTGCTGGTGACGCCGGACGATGCGCTCGCCTCCGTGCGCAGCGCCATCCTGCTCGGCGCGGTCGTGCCCGGCATCCGCAAGGAGACGGACGCGCTCATCGACGACCTCTCCGCCCTCATGGACATCAAGAGCGACATCGACCGGGAAAAGACCGAACTGACCGACGCCATGCAGGTGCGCATCGAGGCGGAAAAGCGCGTCGAGCTGCTGGTCGCCGAGAACGAGGCGCTGACACAGACGAACAGCCGCACGCTTGCCGCCGAGCGCCGCCGGGCCGAGGAACTCGCCGCCCGCGCGACAAGCCTCGAAGGCCTGATCGGCAGCCTGGAGCAGGAAATCGGCTCGGTGCGCGACGCCGCCGCGCTGGCCCGCTCCAAGGAAGAGGAGCGGCGCAACCAGAGCGACGCGGAGCGGGAAAAGGCGAGGGCGCTTGCCCGCGAGACGATGCCCGACAAAAACCGCATTGCTCCGGCATATGAATTCCCGGAGCTGCAGGCAAAACTCGATTTTCCCGTGGCGGGCGACGTCCTGCGCCAGTTTGGCGAGGCGGACGGCACCGGCCATGATTCGCAGGGGCTGACGCTGGCCGCCAATCCGGGCGCGCTGGTGACGGCGCCCGCGGACGGTTGGATCGTCTTCGCCGGAACGTTCCGCAGCTATGGACGCATGATCATCCTGAACGCCGGCGAGGGCTACCATCTGGTGCTGGCCGGCATGGACAAGGTGAATGTGCGCGAAGGGCAGTTCGTCGTGGCGGGAGAACCGCTTGCCACGATGGGCGAGAAAAGGGTCGCGAGTGTCAACGCTTTGACGCTGGAAACAGACAAGCCGACACTCTACATTGAATTCCGAAAAAACGGAAAACCGGTTGATTCCCGACCGTGGTGGTCCGCAAAAAATCCTGGAAAGGCACGCAATGATTCGTAGGGCTTCACTTGTTATTGTCGGTGCACTCATGGGTGCCACGGCCATGAGCGTCATCAACACGGTCACGCTGCCCGCCGAAGCCGCCGGCTCGTCGACCTATCGCGAGCTTTCCATCTTCGGCGACGTCTTCGAGCGCGTGCGCGCCCAGTACGTGACGCCGCCCAAGGAAGACCAGCTCATCGAGAACGCCATCAACGGCATGCTCACCTCGCTCGACCCGCATTCGTCCTACATGAATGCGAAGGACGCCGAGGACATGCGCACCCAGACGCGCGGCGAATTCGGCGGCCTCGGCATCGAGGTCACGATGGAAGACGAGCTCGTCAAGGTCATCACCCCGATCGACGACACGCCGGCGGCCCGCGCGGGCGTTCTGGCCGGCGACTTCATCGCGAAGATCGACGGCGTGGACGTGCGCGGCCTGAAGCTGGAAGAAGCGGTCGAAAAGATGCGCGGCGCCGTCAACACGCCGATCAAGCTGACGCTGATCCGCAAGGGCGCCGACAAGCCGATCGAACTGACCGTCGTGCGCGACATCATCGCCGTGAAGGCGGTCAAGTCGCGCGTCGAGGGCGATGTCGGTTATCTGCGCGTCATCTCCTTCACGGACAAGACCTATGACGACCTGGAAGCCGCGATCAACAAGATCAAGGAAGAGGTTCCGGCCGACAAGCTGAAGGGCTACGTGCTGGACCTGCGCCTCAATCCGGGCGGCCTGCTCGACCAGGCGATCAACGTCTCCGACGCCTTCCTGGAGCGCGGCGAGGTCGTCTCGACCCGCGGCCGCGACGAGGAGGACACCCGCCGCTTCAACGCGACGCCGGGCGACATCGTCGACGGCAAGCCGGTTATCGTCATGATCAATGGCGGCTCGGCTTCGGCATCGGAAATCGTCGCCGGCGCGCTGCAGGACCTGCGCCGCGCCACCGTGCTCGGCACGCGTTCCTTCGGCAAGGGTTCCGTGCAGACCATCATTCCGATGGGCGACGCCGGCGCGCTGCGCCTGACGACGGCGCTCTACTACACGCCGTCGGGCAAATCGATCCAGGGCACCGGCATCACGCCGGACATCACGGTCGAGCAGCCGCTGCCGCCCGAGCTTCAGGGCAAGGTCGAAAACGCCAGCGAATCCAGCCTGCGCGGCCATATCCAGGGCCAGAGCGAGACGGACGCCGGCTCGGGCTCCTCGGCCTATGTGCCGCCGGAAGCCAAGGACGACAAGCAGCTCCAGTATGCGCTGGAACTGCTGCGCGGCCAGAAGACCGATCCGGCCTTCCCGGCCAATCCGGAAAAGGCCGAGCTGAAGCAGTAACCCGCCTTCACGAGGCCCGTGACCGCACGGGCCTCGTTTTCCCGCACCTTCCGGCCAGCGCGGACTGACCTTGGGCACAGATATTCACGCACCTCTCGGCCAGAACCGCAAGGCAAGGCCAGGACCCGCGGGACCGTCCCGGTTCTCGCGCGGAACGATCGCGTTCACGCTCGCGGCCATCGGCCTCCTTGGCTTTTCCGGCTGGACGGCGCTGACACCGAGCGGATTGCGCACCGCCTCCCTTCCCATCCCCGCCGAACAAACCGTCGCCGAGGCCAAAGCCGATCAGAAGACGGCCGAGGCCGGCGACGGCGTGCGCCGGGCCAACGGACTTTCCGGCGCCCGCGTCGAGGAAACGCTGACCGAGAACGGCAACGTGGTCCGCAAATATTCGCCCGGCGCCCGCGACGGCGCCGGCCCGCTCATCATCGAGGCGAACCGGATCGGCCAGGACGCCCGCAGCGCCGCCTTCCCGAACGAGGACCTGCTGGAAGAGACGTCGGACGGCAAGATCCCGGTCATCGGTCTCGATGGCACGCGGCCGATGGATCAATATGCCCGGCCCTGGTCCGGCACGCGCGGCACACGCGTCGCCATCGTCCTCGGCGGCCTCGGCCTCAGCCAGACAGGCACGCAGCGGGCGATCCGCGAGCTGCCCGGCGAAGTGACGCTCGCCTTCGCCGCCAGCGGCAACAGCCTGCCGCGCTGGATGCAGGAGGCGCGCCGCGGCGGCCACGAAATCCTGCTGCAGATGCCGCTCGAACCCTTCGACTTTCCGCAGAACGATCCCGGCGCCTTCACGCTGCGCACGGATATGAGCGAGGCGCAGAACCTTGCCGAGCTGCACAGCGCCATGGCGCGGCTCACCAATTATACCGGCATCGTCAACTTCATGGGCGGCCGCTTCCTGTCGAATGCCGATGCGCTGGAGCCGGTCATGCGCGACATTGCCAGCCGCGGCCTTCTCTTCCTCGACGACGGCAGCACGGCGCAGTCGCTCTCCGGCACCCTTGCAGGCGCAATCGAAGCGCCGCACGCCTTCGCCGACCTCCAGCTCGACGCCGATCTTTCCGAGGCGGCGGTGCTGAAGAAACTCGACGAACTGGAACGCATCGCGCGGCGCAACGGCACGGCCATCGGCATCGCCTCGGCCTTCGACGAAAGTGTGGACGCCATCCGCAAATGGTGCGAGGAAGCGGAAACACGCGGCATCGAGATCGTCGGCGTCGCCTCGCTCGCGGCCGTTCCCGCCAGAAAATAGGACACTTCGATGGGCAAGGATAAGGACAAGGTGGTGCGGGCCGAGGATCTGCCCTACCGCCCCTGCGTCGGCATCATGGTGCTGAACGCCGACAACAAGGTCTGGGCCGGCCGGCGCATTCCCGTCGGCAATTCGGAATATGACGGCTCGCCGCAGCTCTGGCAGATGCCGCAGGGCGGCATCGACAAGGGCGAGGACCCGCTGGAAGCCGCCTATCGCGAGCTTTACGAAGAGACCGGCATGAAGAGCGTATCCCTCATCGCGGATGCCGGCCGCTGGATCGACTACGACCTGCCGGCCCATCTCCTCGGCATCGGCCTCAAGGGCAAGTATCGCGGCCAGACCCAGCGCTGGTTCGCCTTCCGCTTCGAAGGCGCGGAAAACGAGATCGCCATCAACCCGCCGCCGGGCGGCCACGAGGCGGAATTCGACGCCTGGGAATGGAAGGCGATGCGCGACCTGCCGGGCCTGATCGTGCCCTTCAAGCGCAAGGTCTACGAGGAGGTCGTCGCGGCCTTCGCGCATCTGGCGCCCTGAAACAAAAAACCCCGGCAAAGCCGGGGTTTTTCGTATCTGCAAAGGCCGAAACTTATTCCGCTTCGTTGGCCGGGGCCGCGTTGAGCTGGCCGTATTTCGCTTCGCCGATCGTGCCGAGCAGTTCGAGCTGGGTTTCGAGGAAGTCGATATGGCCTTCCTCGTCGATCAGCAGCTCCTCGAAGAGCTTCATGCTGACATAGTCACCGGCTTCATAACAGATGTCGCGCGACTTCTTGTAGGCCGCACGGGCGTCGTATTCGCCGGCAAGGTCGGCTTCCAGCACTTCCTTGACGTTCTGGCCGATGCGCATGGGCGCGACGGTCTGAAGGTTCGGGTGGCCTTCGAGGAAGATGATGCGGGCGACCAGCTTGTCGGCGTGCTGCATCTCTTCGATGGACTCGGCGCGCTCCTTCTTGGCGAGAAGCGTGTAACCCCAGTCTTCGAGAAGGCGGTAGTGGAGCCAGTACTGGTTGACAGCACCCAGCTCGAGATAGAGCGCTTCGTTAAGCTGCTCGATGACTTTTTTGTCGCCTTTCAAGGTCCGCTCTCCTGTTTTCTTCATGGAATTGTTTGAGGCGGGTCATGAAATCAAATATCTCGGCATCCGTCGAGTCACGACGGGCGTGATACTGCTCGGTGGTGCGGATGATGATGTCGACGACGTTGGGGAAACAGCCGCAGCAACGGCCGCGCTTCTGCATCGCATGATAGACTTTCGCGGGCACGATGAGCTGCCAACAGTCCTCGTCGAGGAGGCTGTTGACCACGTCAACGATTTCCTTATCGGTGATGAAATTGCAGCTACACACCAGCATTTCGTCTTGCCCGTCATACGCAAAGCACTGAGTTTCCGGGATTAAGCAAAAGGCGACCTTTGTTGTCAAGAATGAACAGGTCAGCCTTCCTGACTCATTCATTTAGACTCGTTCTAATCTTGAATGAATCTGTCGGCTTTTCATAGGGTTACAGTTCGATGACAGGTGCGCCCGGCGCATCGGGTGCGGCAAACTGACCGATCACGATTTGTTGCAAAATACCGGCCCAGACCGGATTGCGCCGCCGCCCCGTTCTTCGCCTGGGCGGGCCGGACGGCTCGAATCGTGCGGCGTCCGCGTCCCGCGCAGGCGCGGCATGCAAATTCGACCCTCGAAAAACGCTGGAAATCGTCTATATGACGGGCAAAGGAGACTCTATGGCCCGTATCGACCAGACCGAGGATTGGCAGACACGCCACGCCCCGACCATCAGCACCTTCGAATCCCTGGCGCTGGAGGCCTATGGCCACCTGCCGGAGGAATTCCGCGCGCTGACGGGCAACCTCATCATCGAGATCGCAGAATTCCCGACCGACGACGTCTTCGAGGACATGGCGCTGGAAACGCCCTTCGACCTGCTCGGTCTCTTCGAGGGCCGCGGTATCAGCGAGCGCTTCACCGTCGAGACCGGCGAGATGCCGAACCGCATCACCCTCTATCGCCGCCCGATCCTCGACTACTGGGCCGAGAACGAGGAAACCCTCGGCGACATCATCACCCACGTCCTCATCCACGAGATCGGCCACCATTTCGGCCTGTCGGACGACGACATGGAGCGCATCGAGGCGAGCGCGGAGATCGCGGCGGGCTGACCCGCCGCGTCCTGTCGGCCTTACTGCTCCGACAGCTTGATATCCGGCGTGTATTCCTTGCCCGGAACGTCCTTCACCACCGCCTGGCCGCACTGCATGATCTTCGCCTCGGCATTGTAGGCATAGGTCGGCGAGCCGTGCAGTTCCCAGCCCTTGTTCAGCGCCAGCGTCACCTTATGGCAGAAGGAGGCGTCGTCGGGGGCGGTGAGGAAGCGATAGACTTTCATGCGTTCTTCTTTCTCTCGTTGATCAGGTCGGCCCGGGCGATGGTGCGGCGGGCCTGGTCGGCATGGAGCTTTTCGACCATGCGGCCGGCGATGCTGACGACCGCCTTGCCGGCATTTTCGGGCGCCTCGAAGGCGGCGACGACGGCGAGCGCTTCGGCAGCCTCGGCTTCCGCCACGCCGTAAGCCTCGTTGGCCGGGGCGATCTGCGCGGGGTGGATCAGCATCTTGCCGTCGAAACCCATCTGGCGGCCCTGCCGGCACTCGGCCGCAAGCCCGTCCGCATCGCCAAAATCGTTGAAGACGGCGTCGATGACGTCCAGCCCCGAGGCCCGCGCCGCGACGACCACCTGCAGCAGCAGCGGCACGAGGAAGGGGCGGCCCGCAATATCGGCGATGCCGGTTTCCGCGCGCAGGTCGTTGAGGCCGACGACGAGGCAATCGAGCCGACCGCCCCGGGTGCGGCCCACCTCGGCGATGGCCGAAAGGTTGAGCAGGCCCGCCGCCGTCTCGATCATCGCCCAGAGGCGCGGCCCGTCGTCGGCGCCGGCCTCGGAGAACCAGTCGGCGACGGTGAGTACGTCCTGCGGCTCGGACACCTTCGGCAGCAGCACCGCATCCGGCATGCAGGCCAGCGCCGTTTCGAGGTCGAGCACGCCGTCCGGCCCGTCGAGCGGGTTGATGCGGATGATATGCTCGCGGCCCGCCGCGCGGTCCAGCGCCCCGAAATGCGCAAGCAGCGCCTCGCGCGCCTCGGCCTTCTTCTCCGGCAGAACGGAGTCCTCCAGGTCGAAGATGATGGCGTCGCAATCGAGCGTCGCCGACTTGGCAAGCGCCCGGGCGTTGACGGCGGGAACGGTCAGCACCGAGCGGCGCAGACGGAGCGGATGGTGGCGGGGCGTTCTGTTCATTCAGCCTTTGTGCCGCGCTTTGCCGCAGGTCGCAAGCGCTACCAAATTCGGCCTTGCAATGAACAAGATCGCCCCCCACATTGCTTGTCAGAGAAAGGGCAAATCAAAATGCAGCGCATCCGCTCCATCGTCTTCACCGTCCTCAGCCTGATGATCGCCGGCGCGACCTTCGTGTTCGCCGCCTCCGTGGGCCTCGCCATCGCCGGCATCGTCGCCGTGCTGATGCTCGGGTCCATGCTTGCCGCCAAGCTCCAGCCGGCCCCGGTGCGTGCGCGCGCCCGCGCCGACCGCAGGGCTCCGGGCCAGCGCGAGCCGCGCATCTGGAACGACGGCCGCGGCACGATCATCGACCTTTGAGGTCGATCCTTCCCGAAGAAGGGACATCCGGGCGCATCGGCGCGCCCGGCATTTGCGTTTGCGGCCCGGCTTTTTAAGAAGATTCTCCTTCAAATCCCGGGAAAACTGCTCTAAACGCTTGCCTTAACCGACATCACCGCATTCGAGGGTTTTCGCATGGACAAGTTCGTCAAGCTGACCGGCGTCGCCGCGCCGCTTCCCGTCGTCAATATCGACACGGACATGATCATTCCGAAGGATTACCTCAAGACGATCAAGCGCACCGGCCTCGGCAAGGGCCTCTTCGCCGAAGCGCGCTACAACGAGGACGGCAGCGTCAACGAGAGCTTCGTGCTGAACAAGCCGGCCTACCAGAACGCCACGATCCTCGTCGCCGGCGACAATTTCGGCTGCGGCTCCTCCCGCGAGCATGCCCCGTGGGCGCTGCTCGACTTCGGCATCCGCTGCGTCATCTCCACCAGCTTCGCCGACATCTTCTACAACAACTGTTTCAAGAACGGCATCCTGCCGATCGTCGTCAGCCAGGAAGACCTGGACAAGCTGATGGACGACGCCAGCCGCGGTTCCAACGCGATCCTGACAGTGGACCTGGAAGCCCAGGAAATCACCGGCCCCGATGGCGGCCGCATCGGCTTCGAGATCGACGCCTTCCGCCGCCACTGCCTGCTGAACGGTCTCGACGATATCGGCCTGACGCTGGAAAAGGCGACCTCCATCGACACGTTCGAGAAGCAGGCCGCGTCCTCGCGTCCCTGGGCGTAAGGCCATGCGCCGGCTGATTTCATCCGGCTCCCCATTCGAAGCGACGGCGGGCTATTCGCGCGCCGTCGTGCAGGGCGACTGGTGCTTCGTTTCCGGCACGACCGGCTACGACTACGCCACCATGACCATGCCCGAAGGCGTCGAGGCGCAGACGCGCAACTGCCTTGCCACCATCGGCAAGGCGCTCGAGGACGCCGGCTTCTCCTTCGCCGACGTGGTGCGCTGCCACTATTATGTGACCGAAGCCGCCTTCGCCGACCGTGTCTTCCCGATCCTCGGCGAGACCTTCGGCGCGATCCGCCCCGCCGCCACCATGGTGGTCTGCGATCTGATCCGGCCGGAAATGCTGATCGAGATCGAAGTCACGGCCTTGCGCCGAAACTGAATCCCGCGCGCAAAATTCTTTCCTTTCGGCGATTTTCCTTGAACGGAAGTTGCGCTAAGAAGCGCGCGACCATTCCGTGACATCAAGGAAAATCCCATGACAGCGCGTAACCTCCTCCTCCTGCCCGGCGACGGCATCGGCCCGGAAGCCATGGCGGAAGTCCGCAAGATCATCGCCTACATGAACGCCGAACTCGGCGCGGGCTTCACGACCGACGAAGGCCTCGTCGGCGGCTCGGCCTATGACGCCCATGGCGTGGCGATCTCGGAAGGCGACATGGAGAAGGCGCTGGCGGCCGACGCCGTGCTCTTCGGCGCCGTCGGCGGCCCGAAGTGGGATGCCGTTCCCTACGAAGTACGCCCGGAAGCCGGCCTGCTGCGCCTGCGCAAGGACTTGAAGCTCTTCGCCAACCTGCGTCCGGCCATCTGCTACCCCGCGCTCGCCAATGCCTCCTCGCTGAAGCCCGAGCTGGTCGAGGGCCTCGACATCCTCATCGTGCGCGAGCTGACGGGCGGCGTCTATTTCGGCGAGCCGAAGGAAATCATCGACCTTGGCAACGGCCAGAAGCGCGGCATCGACACGCAGGTCTACGATACCTACGAGATCGAGCGCATCGCCGGCGTCGCCTTCGAGCTGGCCCGCACGCGCGGTAACCGCGTCTGCTCCATGGAGAAGCGCAACGTCATGAAGTCCGGCGTCCTGTGGAACCAGGTCGTGACGGAAACCCACAAGCGCAGCTATTCCGACGTCCAGCTTGAACACATGCTGGCCGATGCCGGCGGCATGCAGCTCGTGCGCGCCCCCAAGCAGTTCGACGTCATCGTGACGGACAACCTCTTCGGCGACATGCTCTCCGACGTCGCCGCCATGCTGACCGGCTCGCTCGGCATGCTGCCGTCCGCCTCGCTCGGCGCGCCGGATGCCAAGGGCCAGCGCAAGGCGCTCTACGAGCCGGTCCACGGCTCGGCACCGGACATTGCCGGCAAGGGCATCGCCAACCCGATCGCCATGATCGCCTCCTTCGCCATGTGCCTGCGCTACTCGTTCAACATGGTCAAGGAAGCCGACAACCTGGAAAAGGCGATCGCCGACGTGCTCGACAGCGGCATCCGCACCGGCGACATCATGTCGGAAGGCAGCCGCAAGGTCGGCACCACGGAAATGGGCGACGCCATCCTCGCCGCCTTCAAGACGCTCTCGGCCTGAGCCGATCCCACCCTCGAAAGGCTCCCGGCGCGACCGCTCCGGGAGCCTTTTTCGTTTCCCGCCCTTGAAAAGCCGCCCGCCGCCAGCACATGGAGGCAACGCCGCCGTCAAGGGAAGACCATGAACCGATCGCTCGCGACCTCCTCGCTCTGGATCCTCGTCGCCACCGCCGTGCTCGTCGCGGCCCTCATCCCTTTCGATCCCATGCTCTCCGAGCGCGCCCAGGGCCTTCCCGGTGCCGTCGTGGCGTTCAGCGGGCGCATTACCGATTTCGGCACGTTTCGCTGGATGCTCTACGGCTCCGGTCTTGCCGCCATCCTCGCCTATGGGATCGCCCGGGTGAGCCGCCGCGAGACGGTGGCGGGAAAGGCGGGAGCCAGCGGACGGCTGATGCTCTATTTCTTCCTGACCATCGGTACGACGAGCGTCCTCGTCCATGTCCTCAAGCTGCTCGTCGGCCGCGCCCGCCCGGAGCTGTTTGCCGAACTCGGCGCCTACAGCCTGACGCCGTTCGCCTATGACGATCTCTATTCCAGCTTTCCCTCGGGCCATTCGGCGGCGGTCGGTGCGTTCTTCGGCGCGTTTGCCATGCTCGTGCCGCGCCTGCGACCTCTCTTCCTGCTGGGCGCGCTGACCATCGGCGTCTCGCGCGTCATTCTTGGCGCGCATTATCCGAGCGATGTCGCCGCCGGGCTGCTGCTCGGCCTGTGGACGGCCATCGCCGTCGCCTACGCCTTCGCGCGCAAGGACTGGCTTTTCCGTCTCGACGAACGTGGCTGGCCGCTGCCGAAATCGCTTCTGGCAAAACCCCAATGAAAAGCCGGCCCGTGTCGCCACGGGCCGGCTCGCCATGAAAGATCGGAAGGGGGGTGATCAATCCATGGTGTGGATGTCGCGGTCCTTCGTTTCCGGCAGGAAGAGAATGCCGATGACGAGGGTGAGGCCCGCGAAGGCGATCGGATACCAGAGGCCGAAGTAGATATCGCCCCAGGCCGTGTTCATCGCGAGAGCCGCTGCCGGCAGCAGGCCGCCGAACCAGCCGTTGCCGATATGGTAGGGCAGCGACATGCCGGTGTAGCGGATGCGGGTCGGGAACAGCTCCACCAGAAGGGCGGCGATCGGGCCGTAGACCATCGTGACATAGATCACGAGTACGGTCAGGACGGCGATGATCTTGACCCAGTTCACGTTGGCGGGGTCGGCGACCATGGTGAAGGCACCGGCGGCCGGGATCGTGTAGACGGCCATGTCGGCGGCGCTGCCGACTTCCTCGGCCGTCAGCAGCTTGCCGGAGACGAGGTCGGCTGCCGTCACGGTCGTTTTCTCGCCGGCGCGGATGGCGGCGGCATCGAGCTTCAGTTCCGGGTTGGCGGCAACGAAGGCGTCGAGCTTGCTGTCCGGAACCTTGGCGGCACCGCGGACCAGCGGATAGCCGCTGTCGTGAAGCGCAATGTTGATGCCCTTCTTCAAAGCCGCATCGAGTGCCTTCGCCTGATCCGCCGAGGCAATGGCGTCGTAGCTCGTAATGGTCTCGTCGCCGATCTTGACCGTCGCCGCCGTGCCGGGAGCCGCCGTGGTGACGACATCGTAGGGCACGGAGCTGCGGGTCAGGAAGTCGGTCGCGATATCGCACGAGGTGGTGAACTTCGCCGTGCCCGTCGGATTGAACTGGAACTTGCAGTCGCCCGGAGCGACCGTCACGGTCGCGCGGGATGTCTGCTGTGCCAGTGCCAGCGCCGGATTGCCGGCCCAGGTCAGCGCCTTGAACAGCGGGAAGTAGGTGAGTATGGCGAGCAGCAGGCCGGCCATGATGATCGGCTTGCGGCCGATCTTGTCCGACAGCCAGCCGAAGAAGACGAAGAAGCCGGTGCCCAGGATCAGCGAGGCGGCGACCATCAGGTTCGCAGACTGGCTGTCGACCTTCAGCACGCCCGTCAGGAAGAACAGCGCGTAGAACTGGCCGGAATACCAGACGACGGCCTGGCCGACGACGGCGCCGAACAGCGCGAGCAGCGCGATCTTGGCGTTGCGCCACTGGCCGAAGGCTTCCGTCAGCGGGGCCTTGGAACCCTTGCCCTCTTCCTTCATTTTCGCGAAGGCGGGGGATTCATGCATCTTCATGCGGATCCAGACGGAGACGCCGAGAAGCACGACCGAGACGAGGAAGGGAATGCGCCAGCCCCATTCCGCGAAAGCTTCCTTGCCGACGATGAACTGCACCACGAGAATGACCACGAGCGACAGGAACAGGCCAAGCGTCGCCGTCGTCTGGATCCAGGAGGTGAAGTAGCCGCGCTTTCCATCCGGCGCGTGCTCGGCGACATAGGTTGCCGCACCGCCATATTCACCGCCCAGCGCAAGGCCCTGCAGCATGCGCAGCGCGATCAGGATGATGGGAGCTGCGATACCGATGGTGGCCGCACCCGGCAGCAGGCCGACGACGAAGGTCGAGAAGCCCATGATCAGGATGGTGACGAGGAAGGTGTATTTGCGGCCGACGAGGTCGCCGAGGCGGCCGAAGACCAGCGCACCGAACGGGCGCACCAGGAAGCCGGCGGCAAACGCGAGCAGCGCGAAGATATTGCGCGTCGTTTCCGGATACTGGCTGAAGAAGGTGGCGCCGATATAGATCGCCAGCGAACCGTAAAGATAGAAATCGTACCACTCGAAGACGGTGCCGAGCGATGAGGCGAAAATCACCTTCTTCTGCTCGCCCGTCATGGGCGCCGACTTGGCTTTGCCCACGGTCGAAACATTTGCCATTCCATTGTCCTCCACGAAAACGGCGTCAGGGGGGCAACCCGTATGCGGCCCGGTGTTTCTCCCAAAAACGCCGAGCAGGGTGCGCCTTGATGGAAGGATGGCAGAAAACGCCGGGCCGCATCAGCGCTGCTTTGGGCTTATGACTTTGGATGTACGACTTAAGTCGCGGGCGGCCCCAGACGGCCGATCCGTCACGCAAGGCTTGACTCTTCGGCAGATGAGCGTATTCACGTCGCACGCAAAGGAACCGCCATGTACCGCTTTGGACAGTCCATCGCCCGCATGATCGCTCCGGCCTTCAACGCCGGACGGGTCCGCTATTGCGTATCGATTTCCAAAACAACGGCCAAAACGACGACGAAAACCGTCTGACGTCTCTGGCCCACCGCTCTCTCCCCGGTATGGCCGGGGACCGAAACCCGCGTCATGGCCGGCGGGTTTCCCCTCCTGACCCGCGGAGAGACAGAGAAAGAGAGCTTTAGTCATGGGTTTCAAGATCGCAGTCGCCGGCGCGACCGGCAATGTCGGCCGCGAAATGCTGAACATCCTCGTTGAACGCGGCTTCCCGGCCGACGAAGTCGTCGCGCTGGCATCCAGCCGGTCGCAGGGCGTCGAAGTCTCCTTCGGCGACCGGACGCTGAAGGTGCAGAACCTCGAGAACTACGATTTCTCCGACACGGACATCTGCCTGATGTCGGCCGGCGGCACCGTCTCGCAGAAGTATTCGCCGAAGATCGGCGCGCAGGGCTGCGTCGTCATCGACAATTCCTCGGCCTGGCGCTACGACGCCGACGTTCCGCTGATCGTTCCGGAAGTGAACCCGGATGCTATTGCCCAGTTCACCCGCAAGAACATCATCGCCAACCCGAATTGCTCGACCGCCCAGCTCGTCGTCGCGCTGAAGCCGCTGCATGACCGCGCCACCATCAAGCGCGTGGTCGTGTCGACCTACCAGTCCGTTTCCGGCGCCGGCAAGGACGGCATGGACGAACTCTTCAACCAGACCCGCGCCGTCTTCGTCGCCGATCCGGTCGAATCGAAAAAGTTCACCAAGCGCATCGCCTTCAACGTCATCCCGCACATCGACAGCTTCATGGAAGACGGCTACACGAAGGAAGAGTGGAAGGTTCTCGCCGAGACCAAGAAGATGCTCGACCCGAAGATCAAGGTGACCTGCACGGCCGTGCGCGTCCCGGTCTTCATCGGCCATTCCGAATCGGTCAACATCGAGTTCGAGAAGGAAATCACCGCCGACGAGGCGCGCGATATCCTGCGCGAGGCTCCGGGTTGCCAGGTCATCGACAAGCACGAGAACGGCGGCTACATCACCCCCTACGAATCGGCCGGTGAGGACGCCACCTACATCTCGCGCATCCGCGAGGACGCAACGGTCGAGAACGGCCTCAACATGTGGGTCGTTTCCGACAACCTCCGCAAGGGCGCGGCCCTCAACGCCATCCAGATCGCGGAACTGCTCGTCGCCCGCGGCCTGATCAAGGCGAAGAAGCAGGCAGCCTGAGCGGAAATCACGGCCTTGCCGCATTTCGGTGAAAAGTGGCAACGGTCCGTTAACCGACTTTAAATAAAAGTCCCGGTTGTTCCGTTCAAGAACAATCGGGACTTCGCTTTGAGCCGGCACGGCTCACGGCTGTCGCGGTGACAGGAACAGGGGAGCATGCCATGCTCCCGCAGCGGAATTTACGAGAGATCACGGGGTTTTTCATGGGCATGACAAAGAGCGTGGCCAAGGTGCTGGCCGCAATGATCGCCACGGCAGCGGTGCCGGCGGCGGCAGAAGCCGCCAAGTGCGGCAATGACGGAGCCGGTTTCCCGGCCTGGGTGCAAGCATTCAAGGAAGAAGCGGCCGGCCGCGGCATCAGCCGCGCGACGCTCGACAAGGCTTTCGCCAATGTCAGCTATGCCAAGGCCACGATCCGCGCCGACCGCGGCCAGAAGAGCTTCAAGCTCTCGCTCGACCAGTTCATGAAAAAGCGCGGCGGCCAGGCGATCATCAATCGCGGCAAGAGCCTGCGCAAGCAGAACGCGGCCCTCTTCGACCGCATCGAGGCCCGTTACGGCGTGCCGGCCGGCCCGCTGCTCGCCATCTGGGGCATGGAGACCGGCTTCGGCGGCTTCCTCGGCAAGGAGCACACGCTTTCGGCCGTCGCAACGCTCGCCTATGACTGCCGCCGCTCGGACTATTTCACCAACCAGCTCTATGCCGCCCTGCAGCTCGTGCAGAACGGCACGCTCAGCACCACGGCGCGCGGCGCGGCGCATGGCGAGATCGGCCAGACGCAGTTCCTGCCGGTCAACGTGCTGAAATACGGCGTCGACGGTGACGGCAACGGCCGCATCGACCTCGTCGGCTCGAAGGCCGACGCGCTCGCCTCGACGGCGAACTTCCTGCGCGGCCACGGCTGGAGCGCGGGTGCTGGCTATCAGCCGGGCGAGCCGAACTTCGGCGCGCTGCAGGGCTGGAACGCCGCCAGCGTCTACCAGCGCGCCATCGCCATCATCGGCGCGGAAATCGACGGCCGCTGATCCAGCCGCCGCGGATTCGACCTTGCTGACGCCCGGCCCTGCGCCGGGCGTTTTGCATGATGGACGGCAACAAAAAACCCGGCTGCATGAGCCGGGTTTTGATGATCTGCGGTGAAGCGACGGCTCAGAAGCCGTCGTCTTCGTCCTCGTCCGGCGTTGCCGACTTCAGCGACTTGAGCTTGGCGAAGACGGCATCGGCGTCGATTTCCTTCTCTTCCTCGCGGTCGGTGCTGTAGGGCAGCTTTTCCGTTTCCTGCGCCGATTCCAGCGTCGCGCCGAGTTCGGCGGCGGTCGGCAGCGGGCGGCCCTTCGAGGCGCGTTCGACTTCGAGGTCGAGATCGATCTGCGAGCACAGGCCGAGCGTCACCGGATCCATCGGCGTCAGGTTGGCCGAGTTCCAGTGGGTGCGTTCGCGGATCTGCTCGATCGTCGACTTGGTGGTGCCGACGAGACGCGAGATCTGCGCATCCTTGAGTTCGGGATGGTTGCGCACGAGCCAGAGGATGGCGTTCGGGCGATCCTGGCGCTTGGAGACCGGCGTGTAGCGCGGGCCCTTGCGCTTGGATTCCGGCACGCGGACCTTCGGCTCGGAAAGCTTCAGCTTGTGGCCCGGGTTGGATTCGGCGCGGGCGATTTCCTCGCGCGAAAGCTGGCCGGTCGAGATCGGGTCGAGGCCCTTGATGCCCTGCGCCGATTCGCCGTCGGCGATGGCCTTTACCTCGAGCGGGTGCAGTTTGCAGAACGTCGCGATCTGGTCGAACGACAGCGCCGTGTTGTCGACCAGCCAGACCGCGGTCGCCTTGGGCATGAGGAGCTGCTGAGCCATGGATATAATCCTTCTGTCCGTCCGCGCCGGTGTCGCGGGCCGTGGGGTGTAACCACTATTTTCCGGGAATTGCGCCCTCTATAACGCCACCGCCGCAGAAATGCAATTCTTCAAGAGCAAATGACCTTTTGTCTAATTGCCCGACTGCCTTGACCTGTTATGTATGGGCTAGGAGCCGCGGGGGCCGGAGGAGCTCGGCCGCCGTGAATTGCAGTTTAGGGAGGAATCCATGTCCGCAAAGACCTATCCGGTCCTGAAGTCCGCGAAGAACCGCACGCTGATGGACAACGACACCTATCAGAAATGGTATCGCGAAAGCGTCGAGAACCCGGAGCGCTTCTGGGACAAGCACGGCATGCGGATCGACTGGTTCAAGCCCTATACCAAGGTGAAGAACACCTCGTTCACCGGCAAGGTACCGATCAAGTGGTACGAGGACGGCATCACCAACGTCTCCTACAACTGTATCGACCGCCACCTGAAGGCGCATGGTGACGATGTCGCCATCATCTGGGAAGGCGACAACCCCTATATCGACAAGAAGATCACCTATAACGAGCTTTACGAACACGTCTGCCGCATGGCGAACGTGATGAAGAAGCATGGCGTGAAGAAGGGCGACCGCGTCACCATCTACATGCCGATGATCCCGGAAGCGGCCTATGCGATGCTCGCCTGCTCGCGCATCGGCGCCGTGCATTCCGTCGTCTTCGGCGGCTTCTCGCCGGATGCGCTGGCCGGCCGCATCGTCGACTGCGAATCCACCTTCGTCATCACCTGCGACGAGGGCGTGCGCGGCGGCAAGCCGATCCCGCTGAAGGAAAACACCGACACGGCCATCGACATCGCCGCCAAGAACCACGTCATCGTCAACAAGGTGCTGGTCGTGCGCCGCACCGGCGGCAAGATCGGCTGGGCGCCGGGCCGCGACATCTGGCACCACCAGGAAGTGCTGACCGTGCCGCGCGATTGTCCGCCGGCGAAGATGAAGGCCGAAGACCCGCTCTTCATCCTCTACACCTCCGGCTCGACCGGCAAGCCGAAGGGCGTGCTGCACACGACGGGCGGCTATCTCGTCTATGCCTCGATGACGCACAAATACGTCTTCGACTACCAGGACGGCGACGTCTACTGGTGCACGGCGGATGTGGGCTGGGTCACCGGCCATTCCTACATCGTCTACGGCCCGCTGGCGAACCGCGCGACCACGCTGATGTTCGAAGGCATTCCGAACTTCCCCGATGCCGGCCGCTTCTGGGAAGTGGTCGACAAGCACAAGGTCAACATCTTCTACACCGCGCCGACGGCGATCCGCGCGCTGATGGGCGCCGGCGACGAGTTCGTGAAGCGCTCCAGCCGCTCCTCGGTCCGCCTGCTCGGCTCGGTCGGCGAACCGATCAACCCGGAGGCCTGGGAATGGTATTACAACGTGGTCGGCGAAGGCCGCTCGCCGATCGTCGATACCTGGTGGCAGACGGAGACCGGCGCGGCGCTCATCACGCCGCTGCCGGGCGCGACGGACCTGAAGCCCGGCTCCGCCACGCGGCCGTTCTTCGGCGTCCAGCCCCAGCTCGTCGACAACGAGGGCAAGGTGCTGGAGGGCGTCGCCGACGGCAATCTCTGCATCATCGATAGCTGGCCGGGCCAGGCGCGCACGGTCTATGGCGACCACAAGCGCTTCGTCGAAACCTACTTCTCCACCTACAAGGGCAAGTATTTCACCGGCGACGGCTGCCGCCGCGACGAGGACGGCTATTACTGGATCACCGGCCGCGTCGACGACGTGCTCAACATTTCCGGCCACCGCCTCGGCACGGCGGAAATCGAATCGGCGCTCGTCTCGCACCACCTCGTCTCGGAAGCCGCCGTCGTCGGCTATCCGCACAGCCTCAAGGGCCAGGGCATCTACTGCTATGTCTCGCTGATGGCCGGCGAAGAGGGCACGGAGGCGCTGCGCCAGGATCTCGTCAAGCATGTGCGCCGGGAAATCGGCCCCATCGCGACGCCGGACAAGATCCAGTTCGCACCCGGCCTGCCGAAGACCCGCTCGGGCAAGATCATGCGCCGCATCCTGCGCAAGATCGCCGAGGACGATTTCGGCTCGCTCGGCGACACCTCGACGCTGGCCGATCCGGGCGTCGTGGACGATCTCATCGCCAACCGCCAGAACAAGGCCGCCGGCTGACCGGCCCTTCCGGAAAACGCGAAACGGCGGCCAATGGCCGCCGTTTTCATTTCAGGCTGCATGAAACCGGGTGGTCTCAGAAGTCGATCGCCCGGCCCTTGATCTCCCAGTCGCCGAAGCGCGCCGGATCCTCGCCGCCGCGTCCGCCGATCTCCGGCGCACGCTCGACGGGCTGCGCCGCCTTGCGCCGCTCCTCGGCCTCCTGCAGCGCGCGCTGGGCGGCCGGCGAAAGCACCTTGCGGCCATCGGAATGATTGTCGTTGTCGCTTTGCATGAAATTCGGCATCCTTCCCGGATATTGAAGAATTCCTCTCGGCTTACCATCATATAGGGACGTCGGCGCAGCCTGGAAAGCGCTGATTCACGTGAAACGCGCCCTTGAAAACAAGGGCGGAGCAAGCCGGCGGGAAGGCCGGACAGGAGTCGAAGACCCATGAACATCGTTCGCACAGCCATGCTGCTCGCCGTCATGACGGCGCTTTTCATGGGGGTGGGCCTGCTCATCGGCGGCAAGGGCGGCATGATGATCGCGCTGCTCGTCGCGGTCGCCATGAACTTCTTCTCCTACTGGAACTCCGACCGCATGGTGCTGTCCATGTACGGCGCCAAGGAGGTCGACGAGCGCTCGGCGCCGGAATATTACGGCATCGTGCGCGACCTTGCGGCGCGCGCCGGCCTGCCCATGCCGCGCGTCTTCGTCATCAACAGCGACCAGCCGAATGCCTTTGCCACCGGCCGCAACCCGCAGAACGCCGCCGTCGCCGCCTCCACCGGCCTTCTCCAGGCGCTGAGCTACGAGGAAGTGGCGGGCGTGATGGCGCATGAACTCGCCCATATCCAGAACCGCGACACACTGACCATGACGCTGACGGCGACGATTGCCGGCGCGATCTCCATGCTCGCCAACTTCGCCATGTTCTTCGGCGGCGGCCACAACCGCGAGAACAACAACCCGCTCGGCTTCATCGGCGTGCTGATCGCCATGATCGTCGCACCCTTCGCCGCCATGCTGGTGCAGATGGCCATCAGCCGCACGCGCGAATATTCCGCCGACAGGCGCGGCGCGGAAATCTGCGGCAACCCGCTCTGGCTCGCCTCGGCGCTGAAGAAGATCGCCATTGCCGCCGGCCGCATCCCCAACGACGCCGCCGAGCACAACCCGGCGACGGCCCATATGTTCATCATCAATCCGCTCTCGGGCGAGCGCATGGACAACCTGTTCTCCACCCATCCGAACACGGAAAACCGCATCGCCGCGCTGCAGGAAATGGCGCAGGGCATGCAGGCGCGCTCGACGGAACCCGTCCGGGCTGATAATCCGGTGCGCAAATCGCGCTCCGTACCGACGACGGGCTGGGGACGCGGTGGTTCCGAACCACCTAAAGGTCCCTGGTCTTGAACGACGACAGAAGAAGAGCACATCCCAAACGGCACCGCGGCGGCAAAGGCCCGAAACCCGAAGCCGCCGATACCGCGAACCAGCCGGAAAAGCCCGGCCTTCGCGCCCGGCAAGCCGCCGCGAAAATCCTTGCGGCCGTGGTGGACCGCCGCACGCCGCTCGACGGCATGCTGGACCTTGAGAACGGCAACCCCGCCTATCGCCAGCTCAATGACGCCGACCGCGCGCTGGTGCGCGCCATCCTCAACACGGCGCTGCGCCATCTGCCCCGCATCGAGGCGATCCTCGATACGCTGGTCGGCACGCCGCTGCCGGAGGGCGCGCGGGCGCTGCATCATGTGCTGACGGTCGCCGCCGCGCAGATCCTCTATCTCGACGTACCGGACCACTCCGCCGTCGACCTTGCCGTGGAACAGGCCCAGCTCGACCCCCGCAACCGCCGTTTCGCCAGCCTCACCAATGCCGTGCTGCGCCGCCTGTCGCGCGAAAAGGCCTCGCACCTGACGGCGACCCGCACCGTCTCCGTCATTCCGCCGTGGTTCCACGAGCGGCTCATCGCCGTCTACGGCACGGACCATGCGGCCCGTATCGCCGCATCGCTGCTGGAACCCTCCTCTATCGACCTCACCGTCAAATCCGATGCGGAAGGCTGGGCCGCCCGGCTCGGCGGCCTCGTCCTGCCGACCGGCTCCGTGCGCCTTCCCACCGCCTCCGGCGCCATTCCGGCTCTCGAAGGGTTCGAAGCCGGCGAATGGTGGGTGCAGGATGCCGCCGCGAGCCTGCCGGCGAAGCTCTTCGACGACCTTGCCGGCAAGCGGGTCGTCGATCTGTGCGCCGCGCCCGGCGGCAAGACGGCGCAGCTTGCGCTGGCCGGCGGCGACGTGACCGCCCTCGACCAGTCCGCCAACCGCCTGAAGCGGCTTGTCGGCAATCTCGGCCGCCTCAACCTTCCGGTCGCGGTCGTCGAAGCCAACATGGCGGATTACAGGCCGGACGAACTCTTCGACGCCGCCCTTCTCGATGCGCCATGCTCGTCCACCGGCACGATCCGCAAGCACCCGGACGTGCTCTGGACCAAGGGCCCGGAAGACATCGAAAAGCTCGCCCGCCTCCAGGAACGGCTGCTGCGCCATGCGATGACGCTGGTCAAACCGGGTGGGGAACTCGTCTTTTCCAACTGCTCGCTCGATCCGAGTGAGGGCGAGGAGATGGTGTCCCGCGTGCTCGCCGACAATCCCTCCTGGCGGATCGAGCCTGTCGATCCCGCCAACTGGCCGGGGCTGGAGGCCGCGATCACGCCCCGCGGCGAATTCCGCACCACACCCGCCATGCTGCCCGCAACCGCCACGCATGCCGGCGGCGTGGACGGTTTCTATGCGGTGCGGTTGCGCAATGGCGCATGAGGAAAAGACGGCGCGCCACCGTCATCAACAGTCCATAAGCGTCGATGAATTGACGCCGCTTGCCTCCTCGGCCTACCAATAGGCTTGGAGGCATTCTTTAACCATGCAGCTTTCCGACCGGCAGCGGCTTTCCTATCTCTATCTGCGTGAGGGTTGGCGCCGGTTCTCGCGAAGGCTTGCCTTGGGCCGAATCAGCGCCATGCGCTTTTCCGGCGGCACGCCGGAGCGCCTTGTCGTCGCCCCGACGGACCTGCACCCCGCCGA
The DNA here is from genome assembly GCF_020883495.1 of Shinella zoogloeoides. Classification (NCBI taxonomy): domain Bacteria; kingdom Pseudomonadati; phylum Pseudomonadota; class Alphaproteobacteria; order Hyphomicrobiales; family Rhizobiaceae; genus Shinella; species Shinella zoogloeoides. Next base: position 3,495,240 of record NZ_CP086610.1, read on the forward strand.
TCCCTTCGCCGGCGAAGAAATCGCCGCCGGGCGCTTTCCGCTTGCCGGCCGTGTGCTGGAATGCGACGGCGAATCGCCCTTCGCGCTGGAGCTTCCTTCCGAGGAATTCGCCGTTCGCCTGCATTCCTTCGGCTGGCTGCGCCACATGCGGCTGGTCGATCCCGAAAAGGCGTCGCATACGGCGCGTTTCATCGTCGACGACTGGCTGCAGAGCCATGGCCGCGTCATCGGCGGCCTCGCCTGGCGGCCGGATATCACGGCCAAGCGCATCATCGCATGGCTTTCCCATTCGCCGGTCGTGCTGAAGGACGCCGACTATCCCTTCTACCGGCGCTTCCTGAAGAGCCTCGCCTTCCAGGTGCGTTACCTGCGCCATGTGGCGGACACGACGCGCGACGGCGAGCAGCGGCTGCGCGTGCGCATCGCGCTTTCCATGGCCTCCATCGCCATTCCGTCCTCGCCCTCCAAGATGCGCAAGGCCGCGCGCAATCTGGACGAGGAGCTGGACCGCCAGATCCTGCCCGACGGCGGCCATTGCTCGCGCAACCCCCGCGCGGCGCTGGACCTGCTGCTCGACCTGCTGCCGCTGCGCCAGACCTATGTCAATCTCGGCCACGACATGCCCTCGCAGCTCATTCCCTGCATCGACCGCATCTTCCCGGCGCTGCGCTTCTTCCGCCACCAGGGCGGGGAACTCGCCCTCTTCAACGGCGCGACCTATACGCTGGCCAACGAGCTGATGTCGGTGCTGCGCTACGACGAGACGGGCGGCGCGCCCTTCAAGGCGCTGCCCTCGATCAACTACGACCGGCTCGCCGTGAAGGAGACGGTCGTGCTGATGGATACGGGCGTGCCGAAATCCGTCGACCTGTCCTCGACGGCGGCAGCCGGCACGCTCTCCATCGAGATGTCCTCCGGCAAGAACCGCTTCATCGTCAATTCCGGCCGTCCGCGCTTTGCCGGCGAGGCCATGCGGCAGATGTCGCGCATGACGGCGGCCCATTCGGTCGCGACGCTGAACGACACCTCGTCCTCGCGCATCTCGACCGCCCGTTTCCTCGGCCCCATCGTCATCGGCGGCGTCGGCAAGGTGACCGTCTCGCGCACCGAACGCGATTCCGGCGCCGATGGCATCACGGCCAGCCACGACGGCTACCTGAAACGCTTCGGCCTCCTTTACGAGCGCGATATTCTCGTCGCACCCTCCGGCAGCGAGATCCGCGGCCGCGAACGCTTCCTCAAGCCCGGCAATCCGCATGCGCCGGTCGAGGGCATGGCGGTGGTGCGGTTCCATATCCATCCGGCCATCCAGATCTACCCCGCGACCGAGAACGAGGCCCGGCTCGTCGCGCCCGACGGCGAGGCCTGGGCGCTGACCTGCCTCGATGTGCCGGTGGAGGAGGAAGACGACGTGTTCTTCGCCGACCCTTCCGGCGTGCGCGCTTCCCGGCAACTGACCCTCACAATGCCGCTCGGCACGACGCCGGAAGTGCAGTGGTCGCTGGTGCGGCGGCGCTAGAACATTTCCGGCGCAAGCGCTTCCCTTCCGTGGCCATTGCGCCCTTTCGCGGTTTTCTCCGCGCCATGCCTGTGATAACGGGGCGCATGACCATCCGGCCCTCCTCCCGGGCCTGCCAGAACGGAGCGTCCCCATGGCCGTCATTTCCAAGAAAATTCCCGCCCCCGATCGCGTCGCCGTGCGCACTGCGCTTCTGTCGGTCTCCGACAAGGCCGGCGTCGTCGAGCTTGCCAGGGCGCTTGCCGAAAAGGGCGTGCGCCTGCTTTCGACCGGCGGCACGCACAAGGCGCTGCGCGATGCAGGCCTCGAGGTGACGGACGTTTCGGAAGTAACCGGCTTCCCGGAAATCATGGACGGCCGCGTCAAGACGCTGCACCCTTCCGTTCACGGCGGCCTGCTGGCGATCCGCGACGACGCCGAGCATGTCGAGGCGATGAAGGCGCATGGCATCGGCGCGATCGACCTTGCGGTCATCAACCTCTATCCCTTCGAGGAAGTGCGCGCCAAGGGCGGCGACTATCCGACGACCGTCGAGAATATCGATATCGGCGGCCCGGCGATGATCCGCGCCTCGGCCAAGAACCATGCCTATGTGACCATCGTCACCGACCCAGCCGACTATTCCGCCCTGCTGGAGGAACTGGCCGACGGTTCGACCTCCTACGCCTTCCGCCAGCGCATGGCCGCCAAGGCCTATGCCCGCACCGCGGCCTATGACGCGGCGATCTCCAACTGGTTCGCCGAGGCGCTGGATATCGCGATGCCGCGCCACCGCGTTCTCGGCGGCGTTCTGAAGGAAGAGATGCGCTACGGCGAGAACCCGCACCAGAAGGCGGGCTTCTACGTCACCGGCGAAAACCGCCCCGGCGTCGCCACCGCGACGCTGCTGCAGGGCAAGCAGCTCTCCTATAACAACATCAACGACACGGACGCCGCCTTCGAGCTGGTCGCCGAGTTCCTGCCGGAGAACGGCCCGGCCTGCGCGATCATCAAGCACGCCAATCCCTGCGGCGTCGCCACCGGCAAGACGCTGAAGGACGCCTATGCGCGGGCGCTCGCCTGCGACCCGGTCTCCGCCTTCGGCGGCATCATCGCGCTCAACTCGACGCTGGACGGCGAGACGGCGGAGGAAATCGTAAAACTCTTCACCGAAGTCATCATCGCGCCGGACGCGGACGAGAAGGCCCGCGCCATCATCGCTTCCAAGCCGAACCTGCGCCTGCTGGTGACGGGCGCGCTGCCCGATCCGCGCGTGCCCGGCCTTTCCGCCAAGACCGTTTCCGGCGGCCTGCTGGTGCAGAGCCGCGACAACGGCATGGTCGAGGACCTGGAGCTGAAGGTCGTAACCAAGCGCGCGCCGACGGCGCAGGAGCTTGTGGACATGAAGTTCGCCTTCAAGGTGGCCAAGCACGTCAAGTCGAATGCCGTGGTCTATGCCAAGGACGGCCAGACGGCGGGTATCGGCGCCGGCCAGATGAGCCGCGTCGATTCCGCCCGCATCGCCGGCCTGAAGGCCGAGGAAGCCGCAAGGGCCATGGGCCTTGCCGAACCGCTGACGCGCGGCTCCGCCGTCGCCTCCGAAGCCTTCCTGCCCTTCGCGGACGGCCTCCTCTCGGCGATCGCCGCCGGCGCGACGGCCGTCATCCAGCCGGGCGGCTCGATGCGCGACGCGGAAGTCATCGCCGCGGCAGACGAGGCGGGTGTCGCCATGGTCTTTACCGGCATGCGCCACTTCCGCCACTAAGCCTCGGCTTTACCTAACTGAAACGCCCCGAAAGGGGCGTTTTGCGTTTCAGGCTTCGACTTTGGCGGCCGGGTAGGGCGTGCGCAGCAGAAGCAGGAAGCCGACGACGAGGAAGGCGATCAGCGCCATCATGCCGAGACGGGCGGAACCCGTGGCCGTGGTGATGAGCGCCACCGAGAGCGGGGCGAGGAACGACGTCGCCCGGCCCGAAAGGGCATAGAGGCCGAAATAGCGGCCGGCCTCGTTCGGATGGATGCTTCTTGCGAGATAGGAGCGCGCCGAGGCCTGCACCGGGCCGAAGGCGACGCCGATCAGCAGGCCATAGACGATATAGGCCTTCTCCGCCGCCGTGCCGAAGAGGCCGCCGCTATCGGCGGTGGGCAGGGGGATGAGGCCGAACAACGTGAAGCCGGGGCCGGTCGAAACGATGCCGACGGTGGCGAACGTCAGGCAGACGAGGCTCATGACGACGACGGTCTTCGAACCGAGGCGCTTGTCCAGCCGGCTGGCATAGAGGCAGCCGCCGATGGCGACGACATTGAGGATGATGCCGTAGATGCCGAGTTCGAAGGTCTGCCAGGCGAACATGCCGGCCGCAAACGTGCCGCCGAGCGCGAGCAGGCCGTTGACGCCGTCCTGATAGATCATGCGAGCGACGAGGAAGCGCAGGATGCCCGGCTTGTTCCTCAGGTCGCGCAGCGTCGCGGAAAGATCGGAAAAGCCGGCGCGCACGGCGGCCGCGATGGGCAGGCCCTTGCTCTGGTCCGGCGTGAACAGGAACATCGGCAGGATGAAGACGAAATACCACGCCGCCGAAATCGGCCCGGTGATGCGCGCATCCTCGCCGGTCGCAGGATCGAGGCCGAAGAGCGGCGATATGCCGATGGCGGTCCTGCCCGTTTCGGGATTGGCGGCAAGCAGGGCGACGACGGCGATCAGCACGATCATGCCGCCGAGATAACCGAGGCCCCAGGCGATATTGGAGATACGTCCCGTATCCTCCGGCTTCACCAGCCGGGGCATCATCGAATCGTTGAAGACGATGGAGAATTCCGCCGCGACGGTCGCAAGCACGATCATCGCCATGGCGAAGGGCAGGCTGCTGCCAGGCGCCGCCTGCCAGAGGGCGACGAGCGACAGGATCTTCACCACTGCAAAGCCGGCGATCCAGGGTTTTCGCGCGCCCGAGGCGTCGGCGATGGAGCCCATGATCGGGGCAAGCAGGGCGATGGCGATGCCGGCAATGGTGAGCGTGTAGCTCCAGGCCGCCTGACCCGCTGCGTGATCCTCCGTGAGACGCGAGACGAGATAGGGGCCGAAAATGAAGGTGGTGATAACCGTGAAAAAGGGCTGGGCCGCCCAGTCGAACAGCATCCAGCCCGTTATGCCGAGACGGCTTGTATGTGGCTCCCGGCTTTCCGTGGCGACCGTCATTGCCCCTCCTTGGCTGTGGGGCAACGACCATGCGCCCGTCCGTCCGGCTGATGGAAACATGGCCCCATCAGCCGGCAGCGGACTGTCTCACTTCGCCCTTTCCTGTGCAAGGTCGCTCAGGATGCCGGCGGCGACGCTGACCTTGGCGAGCGTGGCCTCGCCCGTTTCCGTCAACGCCGAGAGGTTCGCCGTCACGCGGGCAAGCCGTTCCTTCTCCGCCTGCTGCCAGGCGGCGAGGGGAGCCTTGTCGCCCTTGTGGCGGATCAGCACGGCGCTGGAAAGGTCGCGGCGGGCATTGGCGATATCGGTGAGGCTGCGCTGGAGGGCGAGGGCCTCGTAGAGATCGCCGGTCGGGATGCGGCCCGCCGCCGAGAGCAGACGGCCGATATTCAGCGCGGAACTGATGCCGGCGAAGGTCTGCGCCGTCTTGCCGAGCGTATCGCCGGTGGCGGCCGCGATCAGCATCACCTCGGGCACGAAGGTGAGCGTGGAGAGCGTGGCGATCTCTTCCGCCAGCTCCGCCGGTACGCCTTCGTCCTCATAGGCATGGGCCTTGCGGCGCGCCTCGTCGGCCGCAGCCTCCGAAACCAGCGTGGCAAGGTTCGGACGAAGCTGCTTCAGCGCCTGCTTCAGCTTGTGAACCGCCTGCTCCAGCGGGCCGGCAACCGCGCCCGTCGTCAAGAGCAGGCCGGTGACGGAAGCGTAGATGCGGCCGATCTCCTCGTAGAGGTCGTTCTGCACCGAGCCGGCAACGACATTGTCCAGCGCATCGACGCCGGCATAGAGCGCGGCAAGGCCGTAGCCGTCACGGGCGATGATCGCCGCCTTCACCGCATCGGCCGGGCCGAAGCCCGTGCCGTCGGTCAGGGTATTGACGAAGGCCGGGCCGCCGCGGTTGATCACCTCGTTGCAAAGGATCGTCGCGATGATCTCGCGGCGCAGGCGATGCGAGCGGATATCGTCCGCATAGGCCTTCTGCATCTTGGCCGGGAAGTAACCCGAAAGCGTCGGCTCGAAATAGGGCTCGTCCGGCAGGTCCGTGTGGATCAGCTCGTCGAACAGCACCAGCTTGGCATAGGAGAGCAGCACGCCGATCTCCGGCCGCGTCAGCGGCTTGCCGGCCTGATAGCGCTCGGCGACCGTGCGGTCGTCGGGCAGGGTCTCGACCTTGCGGTTGAGCTGGCCGGCGGCCTCCAGGCGATCCATCAGGCGCGTCAGCGGCGCGCGGTTGGCCGCGCCCTGCTTTTCCGTCAGCGAGATCGCCAGCGACTGCAGGTAGTTGTTGCGCAGCACGAGATGGGCCACCTCGTCCGTCATCGAGGCGAGCAGCACGTTGCGCTTGGCGCGCGTCAGCCGCTCGTCGCGCATGGCCGAGGCGAGCGCGATCTTGATGTTGACCTCGACGTCCGACGAATTCACGCCGGCCGAGTTGTCGATGGCGTCGGAGTTGCTGCGGCCGCCCTTGAGGCCGAAGGCGATGCGACCGCGCTGGGTGACGCCGAGGTTAGCACCCTCGCCGATGACCTTGGCGCGGACGTCCTCGCCGACGATGCGGATCGGATCGTTGGCACGGTCGCCGACTTCCGCATCCGTCTCGTTCTGGCCGCGGATATAGGTGCCGATGCCGCCGAACCAGAGCAGATCCACAGGGGCCTTGAGGATCGCCGTCATGATCTCGAAGGGCGTCGCCTTGGCCTTGTCGAGGCCGATCACGGCCTGGGCTTCCGGCGTCAGCGTCACAGATTTTTCCGTGCGCGGGATGATCATCGCACCCTTGGAGAGCACAGAGCGGTCATAGTCCTGCCAGCTTGAGCGCGGCAGGTTGAACATGCGGCGGCGCTCGGCGAAGGATGTGTCCGTATCCGGCGAAGGATCGATGAAGATATCGCGGTGGTCGAAGGCCGCGACGAGCTTGATCTTGCGCGACAAGAGCATGCCGTTGCCGAAGACGTCGCCCGACATGTCGCCGACGCCGGCAACGGTGAAGGGCGTCTTCTGGATATCGATATTCATCTCGCGGAAGTGGCGCTTGACGGTTTCCCAGGCGCCGCGGGCGGTGATGCCCATCTTCTTGTGGTCGTAGCCGGCGGAACCGCCCGAGGCGAAGGCGTCGTCCAGCCAGAATCCGGCTTCCTGCGCAAGCCCGTTCGCCGTATCGGAGAAGGTCGCCGTGCCCTTGTCGGCAGCGACGACGAAATAGGGGTCGTCACCGTCGATGCGGACCGTATCGGCCGGCGGCACGACGTCCTGCCCGACGATGTTGTCGGTGACGGAGAGCAGCGTGCGGATATAGGTCTTGTAGGCTTCCGTACCGGCCTTGAAGACGGCATCGCGGCTGCCGCCGGCGGGAAGCTGCTTGGGATAGAAGCCGCCCTTGGCGCCGACCGGCACGATGACCGAGTTCTTCACCTGCTGCGCTTTGACGAGGCCGAGCACTTCCGTGCGGTAATCCTGCGCGCGATCCGACCAGCGAAGGCCGCCGCGGGCGACCTTGCCGAAGCGCAGATGCACGCCTTCCACTTCCGCGCCATAGACGAAGATTTCACGGAAGGGGCGGGGTTCCGGCAGGCCGTCGAGGGCCTTCGGGTCGAGCTTGATCGCCAGCGTGCGGCGCGGCCTGCCGTCCGGGTCGTGCTGGAAATAATTGGTGCGCAGCGTCGCCTCGATGGCGTTGACATAGCGGCGCAGCATCCGGTCCTCGTCGAGGCTCGGCACATTGGCCAGCGCCTCCTCGATGGCGGCGGCGGCCTCCGCGGACTTCTTCTCGCGCTGGCGGTCCGAAAGCTTCGGGTCGAGGCGGGTGTCGAACAGACGGAAGAGGTTCGCCGCAATAGAAGGGTACTTGTTCAGCGTATCGGCGATATAGCCCTGCGAATAGGCGATGCCCGTCTGGCGCAGGTAGCGCGAATAGGTGCGCAGCGCCATGATTTCGCGGGCCGAAAGACCGCCGGTGAGGATCAGGCGGTTCAGCGCGTCGTCGTCCACCTCGCCATGCCAGGCGGCAAGGAAGGCCTCCTCCAGCATCGGGCTGAGCTTGGCGAGGTTGACCTCCTGCCCGTCACGCTGCTTCAGCTCCATGTCATGCAGGATGACGCGGCGCTCGCTGCCGTCGAGGCCAACGAGCGTGAGGTCGTGCGTCTGCTCGCTGACGACATTGAAGCCGAGGTTTTCGAGCAGCGGCACGCGCTGCGACAGCGACACCGGCTCGCCGGCGTGGAAGATCTTCAGCTCGACCGATGTCAGGTCCGTGTTCCACGCCTTGCGATAGAAGGCGATGCGGATCGGGTTTTCCGCCGTTGCGGTGGTGATCAGCGCCAGATCCGCATGGGCCTCGGCCGGAGTGAAGTCCTCCTGATAACCGCGGTCGGTATCGAGGCGCACGCCCTCAGCGTTGCTGAGGGCCTCGAAACGGTCGGTCCAGCGCGTCGCGATCTCGCGCACGGCCTGTTCGAGCTTGGGCTGCGGGATGCGCGGCGTCTTGCCGCCGGAGCGGCCGATGATGAAGTGGACGCGGGCAAGGCCACCCTCCGGGAAAGCCGGATAATAGGCCGACACGCGGCCGTCATAAGCCGACTTCAGATAGTTGCCGATCTTTTCGCGCACATCGGAATCGTACTGTTCGCGCGGAACATAGACGATGACCGAGACGAAACGGTCGAAGCGGTCGATGCGCGGCAGGACGCGGATGCGCGGCCGGTCGGACAACTCGTTGATCTGCTCGCAGAAGGTGGCGAGCAGGTTGGTGTCGATCTGGAAGAGGTCGTCACGCGGATAGGATTCCAGCGTGTTGATCAGCATCTTGCCGGAGTGGCTCTTGGGGTCGTAGCCGAAATGCTCGACCACATGCTCCACCTTGGAGCGCAGCAGCGGAATCTGGCCGGCCGCATGCGTATAGGCGGTGGAGGTGAAGAGACCGACGATGCGCAGCTCGCCGATCACCTTGCCCTTCTCGTCGAAGCGCTTCAGGCCGACATAATCCATATAGGCCCGGCGATGCACGACGGATTTCACATTGGCCTTGGTGACGATGAGGAAATCCGGGCCTTCGAGGAATTCGAGGATTTCCGGCGTCGTCGTCACGGCGTCCTTGCCGAGGCGCAGCACCCGCACATCGGGATCGGAGAGAATGCCGAGGCCTTCGCCGCCCCGTTCCACGCTCGCCGCCTCGCCCTTGCCGGAATAGCTGTATTCCCGCATGCCGAGGAAGGTGAAGTTGTTGCCGCGCAGCCAGTCGAGGAAGGCCAGCGCCTCATCCTTGCCGGGCTTGTCCTTGGCATACCGAGCCATGTCGGCCGTGACGCTGTCCAGCTTTTCCAGCATGGACGGCCAGTCGTCGACGGCAAGATGCACCTGGTTCAGCACATTGCCGATACGCTCGGCAAGCGACGCGGCTTCGGCCGGGCCAAGCTCGGAAAGGTGGATCTCGATATGGCTGACCCGCTGTGCCGGATCGCTTTCCTCTTCCGGCGAGAAAAGCTTCGGCGCCTCGCCCGGCGTCACGACGAGGATTGGGTGGATGGCGAGATGGATATCGCGGTGGGTGCTCGTCACTTCGCCCATCACCGAATCGTAGAGGAACGGCTGGTTGCGGTCGGTGACGGAGAGAACGGAAACCGGCTGGCCCTGCGGCTTCACATCGGCGAGTGTGGTGACGGTGACGCGCGGCGCGCTTCCGTCCCAGGCCTCGATTTCGGCCATGGCATGGGCAGCGGCGGCGGCCAGCATTTCACCGCTATAATGCTCGATATCGTCCTTGCTGGCACGCCCGAAGAGGATATCGGGGTTGAGCGTCCTTGCGCCGAGGGCTGCTGCTGCGGCCTTTGCGGCCTCGATGTGTTTTTCTCGTTTCATATTGGTCCTGGCACCCATGGAATTCTCCCTCGAATCCGATGCCCGGGACGTTAGCAGAAGAAAAAATACAAGCGACGGAATTTGTGCTTTTGCGAGAAAATTCAATCGATTTTGTCCGAAATAGGTCAGTTTTACTGTCGTTTTGATGCGAAAATTGCGTTTTTTCGTCGAAAAGCAGCCAAAAACTTGCTGCATGCGCTCAATCCGCCTTTCCGGCCACAAGGCGAAATGTTGACAGGAATGGACCCCCTTGCCATCACTTCGGCCGAACGAAGGGAGCCGGCTATGAACGAGAGCGGCAAGGGCACGGTCATCGTCATTTCGAGCCATGTGGTGCGCGGCACGGTCGGCAACCGCGCCGCCGTCTTCGCGCTCGAAACGCTCGGCCACCCGGTCTGGGCGCTGCCGACCGTCATCCTTCCCTGGCATCCCGGTCACGGCCGCGCCACGCGCGTCGCCATTTCCAGCGACGATTTCGACGCGATCATCGCCGATCTCATCCGCGCGCCCTGGCGCGGCGAGGTGAAGGCTGTCCTGTCCGGCTATCTCGGCAGCGCCGCGCAAGCTCGCTCCGTCGCAAGGCTCGTCGAGAGCCTGCGCGCGGACAATCCCGACCTTCTCTATATGTGCGACCCGGTCTGCGGAGACGACCGCGGCCTCTACGTGCCGGAAGAGACGGCCGTGGCGATCCGCGACAGCCTGATCCCGCTCGCCTCGATCGCCACACCCAATCGCTTCGAGCTTGCCTGGCTCACGGGGACGGCGCCGGAAACGAACGCGGCGATCATCGATGCGGCGCTCTCGCTCGGCCCGCAGCGCATGCTCGTCACGTCCGCGCTGCCGATGATGGCCGGCAGCACGGGCAATCTCTACCTGTCCGGCCGCAGCGCGCTGCTCGCCGAACACCGGATGGTGCCGAACCCGCCGAACGGAACCGGCGACCTGCTGGCCGCCATCTTCCTCTCCCGGCTGATGGAAAACCTTGACGAGGAGCGGGCATTGTCGACGGCGACCGCCAGCGTCTTCGAGATCGTCGCCCGCACCGCCAAACGCGGCGCCGACGAGCTGACGCTGGAGCAGGACGCTTCCAGCATCTCGACCCCGATGGCCATGGTGAACATGCGGCGCCTCCTGCATCCGGCCCAGACCCGCCGGCCCTGAGGCGGGGATACTGCCCAGATCCGGCCTTGCGCCCCGTGTCCCGGAATGGTTTATGCGGGAAGTCGGGTGGAGCCTCATCCGGCGGATCGCTAGCACAGGGGTATTCCGACACCATGAACCGCTTTCCCGATCGTCTTCTGAATGGCTACCGCAACTTCATGTCCGGCCGCTATGTCGAACAGTCGGCGCGCTACAGGGCATTGGCCGAGACAGGCCAGAAGCCGAAAACGCTCGTGATCGCCTGTTGCGATTCCCGCGCCGCGCCGGAAACCATCTTCGACAGCGGACCGGGCGAACTCTTCGTGGTGCGCAACGTCGCCAATCTGGTGCCGCCCTACGAGCCGGACGGCCAGTTCCACGCCACGTCCGCCGCGCTCGAATTCGCCGTGCAGTCGCTGAAGGTCACCGATATCCTGGTGATGGGCCACGGCCGCTGCGGCGGCATTTCGGCCGCACTCGACCCGGATGCCGAACCGCTTTCGCCCGGTGACTTCATCGGCAAGTGGATGGGCATGTTGAAGCCCGTCGCCGAGCAGATCCAGGGTGCGGAAATCCTCACCCAGGCCGAGCGCCAGCGCGCCCTCGAGCGCGTCTCCATCCGCAATTCCATCACCAATCTCAGGACGTTCCCCTGCGTGCGCATCCTGGAGGAGAAGGGCCGTATCCAGCTACACGGCGCCTGGTTCGACATATCGAGAGGCGAACTCTGGATCATGGACGCCGCGACCGGCGATTTCAAACGCCCGAGCGAATGACGCAAATCCCGGCGTGGAAAACCGCGCCGGGGTTCTCACGATGCGAGGGAAAGATCAGCGCGTGCCGAAAATCGCCGAGCCGACACGCACGCTGGTCGCACCGAAGCCGATGGCGACATCGTAGTCGCCCGACATGCCCATGGAGAGCTTGTCGAGATTGCAGCGCCCGGCAAGCTTGGCGAGCAGCGCGAAATGCGGGCCGGGATTTTCGTCCGCCGGTGGAATGCACATCAGTCCCTCGATGGTAAGGCCCAGCTCTTCCCGGCAGAAGGCGACGAAGGCGACCGTATCGTCCGGCGCGATGCCGGCCTTCTGCGGCTCGAGGCCGGTATTGACCTGGACATAGAGCCGCAGCGCGCGGCCCTGCTTCTTCATCTCGTCGGCAAGCGCCCGGGCGATCTTCTCGCGGTCCACCGTCTCGATGACGTCGAAGAGCGCCACCGCCTCGGCGGCCTTGTTGGACTGCAACGGACCGATCAGATGCAGCTCGATACCGGCCGTCCCCTCGCGCAGCTCCGGCCATTTGCCCTGCGCCTCCTGCACGCGGTTCTCGCCGAAGACGCGCTGTCCCCCCGCAATCGCGGGGCGTATCGCCTCGGCGTCGAAGGTCTTCGACACCGCCACAAGCGTGACCGCTTCCGGCTTGCGGCCGGCCTCGCTCGCGGCCTTGCGCATCCGGCTGCGCACATCTTCGAGACGATCCTGAAGGTCCATGGTCATACTCCATCGGCTGTCGAATGCCGGACCTAGCGAAATCGGCGGCGCTTGCCAAGCGCGCGCGGCGCGGCAAGCCCGCGGCGGGCCGGAAAACTTGACGCTTCGGCGGTTTCATGATGAAGGTCTCGGCACCATATTCGCATGGGCGGACCGCCCGCCAAAACCTCCAAAAGACTTCCGGAACATCAAAGACATGGCCACCGAACGTTACAATCCGCGCGATGCCGAACCCCGCTGGCAGGCAAAATGGAATGAAGACGACGTCTTCCTGACGAAGAACGACGATCCGCGCGAAAAGTACTACGTCCTCGAGATGTTCCCCTATCCGTCGGGCCGCATTCACATGGGCCACGTGCGCAACTACGCCATGGGCGACGTCGTCGCCCGCTACAAGCGCGCGCGCGGCTATAACGTCCTGCATCCGATGGGCTGGGACGCCTTCGGCATGCCCGCCGAAAACGCCGCCATGCAGAACAAGGTACACCCGAAGGGCTGGACCTATGAAAACATCGCAACGATGCGCAAGCAGTTGAAATCCATGGGCCTGTCGCTCGACTGGTCGCGCGAGTTCGCCACCTGTGACGTCGAGTATTACCACCGCCAGCAGCACCTCTTCCTCGACTTCCTGGAAAAGGGCCTCGTCTACCGCAAGCAGTCCAAGGTGAACTGGGACCCGGTCGACCACACGGTTCTCGCCAACGAACAGGTCATCGACGGTCGCGGCTGGCGCTCGGGCGCGCTCGTCGAGCAGCGCGAGCTGACCCAGTGGTTCTTCCGCATCACCGATTTCAGCCAGGATCTGCTCGATTCGCTGGAAACGCTCGACCAGTGGCCGGAAAAGGTCCGGCTGATGCAGAAGAACTGGATCGGCCGCTCGGAAGGCATGCTGGTGCGCTGGGAAGTGGCCGAGGGCGCGGGCCTGACGACCGAAAAGGACGTCACCGTCTATACGACCCGCCCCGACACGCTGTTCGGCGCCTCGTTCCTCGCCATCTCCGCCGATCACCCGCTGGCCCGGGAAGTCTCTGCGAAGAACGCCGAGATCATGGCCTTCTGCGAAGAATGCCGCCGCGCCGGCACCTCGCTCGCCGCGCTCGAAACCGCCGAGAAGAAGGGCATGGACACGGGCATCCGCGTGCGCCATCCCTTCGACCCGAACTGGGAACTGCCGGTCTATGTCGCCAACTTCGTGCTGATGGACTACGGCACGGGCGCCATCTTCGGCTGCCCCTCCGGCGACCAGCGCGACCTGGACTTCGCCCGCAAATACGATCTGCCGGTCGTGCCCGTCGTGATGCCGAAGGACGGCGACGCCGCCACCTTCGCTATCGCGGATGAGGCCTATATCGGCGACGGCGTGATGATCAATTCGCGCTTCCTGGATGGCCTCAGCACCGAAGCCGCCTTCGAGGAAGTCGCAAAGCGCCTCACCACCGCCACGCTGGGCAATGCGCCGGTGGGCGAACGCAAGGTCAACTTCCGCCTGCGCGACTGGGGCATCTCGCGTCAGCGCTACTGGGGCTGCCCGATCCCGGTCATCCATTGCGACGACTGCGGCGTGGTTCCGGTTCCCAAGGCCGATCTGCCGGTCAAGCTGCCCGACGACGTCACCTTCGACAAGCCGGGCAACCCGCTCGACCGTCACCCGACCTGGCGTCACGTCGCCTGCCCGCATTGCGGCAAGGACGCCCGCCGCGAGACGGACACGATGGATACCTTCGTCGACTCGTCCTGGTATTTCGCCCGCTTCACCGCCCCGTGGGAAAACGACCCGACGGACCCGGCCGCAGCCAATGCCTGGCTGCCGGTCGATCAGTATATCGGCGGCATCGAGCATGCGATCCTGCACCTGCTCTATTCGCGCTTCTTCACGCGCGCCATGCAGGTTGCCGGCCATCTCGACCTGAAGGAGCCCTTCAAGGGTCTCTTCACGCAGGGCATGGTGGTGCATGAAACCTATAGCCGCGCCATCGACGGCAAGCGCGAATGGGTGACGCCGGCTGAAATCCGTATCGAGGAGATCGACGGCAAGCGCCGCGCAACCCATCTCGAATCCGGCGAAGAAATCGCCATCGGCTCCATCGAGAAGATGTCGAAGTCGAAGAAGAACGTTGTCGATCCGGACGATATCATCGCCTCCTACGGCGCCGATACCGCCCGCTTCTTCGTGCTCTCCGACTCCCCGCCGGACCGCGACGTCATCTGGTCGGAAGCCGGCGTAGAAGGCGCTCACCGCTTCGTCCAGCGCGTCTGGCGCCTGATCGGCGACGCAGCGCCCGTCCTCAAGGCCGCAGAAGGCCGCCCGGGCACGGACGGCGAGGCGCTCGCCGTCGCGCAGGCCGCGCACAAGACGCTGAAGGCGGTCCAGGGCGATTACGACAAGCTCGCCTTCAACAAGGCCGTCGCGCGCATATACGAATTCGTCAACGCGCTTGCCGCACCGCTGGCCAGCGCCGCAGCCGGCAAGGCCTCGGCCGATCTCGTCTCGGCATTGCGCGAGGCCGTGGCCATCCTGATCCGCATCGTCGCCCCCATGACACCGCATCTTGCGGAAGAATGCTGGCGCGAGATCGGCGGGCAGGGGCTTGTCGCCACCTCCGCCTGGCCGGCCTATGTGGACAGCCTCGTCGCCGAAAACGAGGTCACGCTTCCCGTCCAGATCAACGGCAAGAAGCGGGCGGATTTGACAATCGCCCGCGACGCGGACCAGAGTGCCGTCGAAGCGGCCGTTCTGGCGCTGGAAGCCGTACAGGCGGCGCTCGGCGGCCAGAAGCCCAAGAAGATCATCGTCGTACCGCAGAGGATCGTGAATGTTGTTGTCTGACGGAACCGGCCTCTTTCGGCTCGCCAAGGCGCTTGCCGGCGTTGCACTCATCGGCATGCTGGCCGGATGCCAGGTACGGCCGCTCTATTCCACGCCGAACGGGACGGAAGGCAAGCTCGCCTCCGTCTCCATCTCGGAGGCTGGCGACCGCGTCGAGCAGCAGGTCAGGAACGACCTGATCTTCCTCCTTTCCGGTGGCGCAGGCGAACCGCAGAACGCCGTCTATCATCTGGAAATGGATGTCACGGTCCGAACCGTCGGCGTGCTCAACGACGTGAGAGACGATATCGCCCGTTCCGGCCGTGTCACCGTCACGGCGGACTACAATCTCGCAAGGGCCGATACCGGCGAAACCGTAACCTCCGGCAAGCGTTCGGCCATCGCCATGGTCGATTTCCCGGCTCAGGAATTCGCCAAGCTGCGCGCCATCCGCGATGCGGAAAACCGGGGCGCACGCGAGCTTGCCGAGTTGATCCGCGCCGACATCGCTTCGGCGCTGGCCCGTCGCTGAGCCGGCTATGGCGGAAGTCAAGTCGCACGAGTTCGATGCTTTCGCGAAGCGGAAGCCCTTGCCCGTGCGGCTTTTTCTTATCTACGGCCCGGACCGGGGCCTGGTTTCCGAGCGGGCGGCCACGCTCGCCGCCGCAAGCGGCGTCAATCTCGATGACGCCTTCTCCGTCGTGAAGCTGGACGCCGGCGACATCGGCAGCCAGCCCGGCCGCCTGATCGACGAAATGAATGCCATCGGCCTTTTCGGCGGCGAGCGCCTCGTCTGGATTCGCAATGCCGGCAGCGAGAAGGGGCTTGCCGATGGCCTCGATATCCTCGCCGGTCAGCCCCCTGGTCCTTCCACACTCATCATCGAGGCCGGAGACCTGAAGAAGGGGGCCGCCTTACGCAAGGCGGCCGAATCCGCATCGCAAGCCGTCGCCATCGCCTGCTATGCGGATGACGGGCGCGCCCTTCAGGCGCTGATCGACCAGGAACTCGCCGCGGAAGGACTACGCATTTCGCCGGCCGCTCGTGAACGCCTGATGGAAACCATCGGCGGCGACCGGCTCGCCTCACGCAACGAAGTGCGAAAACTCGCTCTCTATTGCCGCGGCAGGGAGCTGATCGAGGAAGGGGATGTGGAGGAAATCGTCGGCGACGCCAGCGCGATCTCCACGGACGACGCCATCGATGCCATCCTCAAGGGCGACCGCGAGGGCTTTCTCCATGCGATCCAGAAGATCGTGTCCTCCAAGACGCCGGTCTTTCTCGTCCTGCAGGGTTGCCTGCGCCAATTCCAGCTCCTGGAGCTGATGCGGGCGGAAATGGATGAGAAGCGCGCGCCCGCCGCGCAGGCAATGGCGACACTCGGCCGCCATCTGCACTTCCGCCGCAAGCCTATCGTCGAGAATGCCCTGAAAACATGGACGGGTCCCGCACTTCGCCGGGAAGCCCAGCGCCTTCAGGCCGCCATCCTGCAAAGCCGTCAGCGCCCCGCTCTGGAAGATACGATCGCCATGCAGACGATGCTGGCGGCCGTGCTTCAATCCGCAAGGCGCTGAATCCGGCTAAAGAAACTACCGTCGCTCAAGAAGCCGGCAGATTTCTTCCAACTGTTCCAATGTCTTGTAAGCGATGCGGAGATGGCCGCCATTGCCCTTGTGGTTCACGCTGACCTCAAGGCCGAGCACATCCGACAGCGTGCGTTCAAGCGCCAGCGTGTCCGTATCCTTCTCTTCCCTGCGGCCCTGCACGGGCGCCGGTTCACCCTGCGCCTTGATATCGTTCTGCGCGATCCGCTCTGCATCACGAACGGACATGCCCTTGGCAACGATCGTCTTTGCGAGCGCCGTGGGATCGGAGGTCGGGATCAGCGCACGGGCATGGCCGGCGGAGAGCGTGCCGGAGGCCAGCATGTCGCGCACGGGCTCCGGCAGTTTCAGCAGCCGCAGGCTGTTGGCCACATGGCTGCGACTCTTGCCGATGATCTCCCCGAGATCGTTCTGCGTATAGCCGTGGTCGGCGATCAGCAGTTCATAGCCCATCGCCTCTTCCAGCGGGTTGAGGTCGGAGCGCTGCACATTTTCCACGATGGCGATTTCCAGCGCTGTCCGGTCGTCGACATCGCGGATGATCACCGGAATATCAGTCAGGCCGGCAAGCTGCGCCGCCCGCCAGCGGCGCTCGCCGGCAATGATCTCGAAGCGGTTGTCAGCAATGGTCCGCACCACGACCGGCTGGACGATGCCGTGCTGGCGGATCGACGAGGCAAGGTCCTGCAATTCCGATTCGTCGAAATAGCGGCGCGGATTGCGCGGGTTGCGGCCGACGAACTCGATCGGCACCAGCCGATCCGGATTGACCGACGGCTGGCTGCCGACATCGGCGGCCGGGAGCTGGTCCATTTCA
Organism: Shinella zoogloeoides; assembly: GCF_020883495.1. NCBI lineage: Bacteria > Pseudomonadati > Pseudomonadota > Alphaproteobacteria > Hyphomicrobiales > Rhizobiaceae > Shinella > Shinella zoogloeoides. Next base: position 3,512,645 of record NZ_CP086610.1, read on the forward strand.
CCGATCAGCGCGGCAAGGCCGCGGCCGAGGCGCCGTTTGGAATTGTCATCGTTCATCGGCTCTACTCACAGATACTGAATTCAGGCAGCCTTGCGCTGCCTTTCCCGCTGGATCACTTCGGAGGCAAGCTGAAGATAGGCCTGGCTTCCGGCGCATTTGAGATCGTAGAGGATGGCCGGCTTCCCGTAGGAGGGCGCCTCCGAGACGCGCACATTGCGCGGAATGAGCGTGTGATAGACTTTTTCACCCAGATGGGTGCGCACATCGTTCACCACCTGCTGCGCAAGATTATTGCGCGAGTCGAACATGGTCAGAACGATGCCCTGGATATCGAGCCGCGGATTGACCGTGCGGCGCACCTGATCGACCGTCTCCAGCAACTGGCTAAGCCCTTCCAGCGCGAAGAATTCGCACTGTAAGGGCACCAGAACGGAATGGGCGGCGGCAAGCGCGTTCATCGTCAGAAGATTGAACGACGGCGGGCAATCAACCAGCACGTAAGAGTAAGACAGTGCATCCGCAGCAGCGAGGGCGCGCTTCAGGCGGAAGACGCGATCGCTCTGCTGGGCGATTTCCATCTCGATACCGAGCAGGTCCATGGTGGACGGAATGATCGAGAGGTTCGGCACAGCGGTTTCAAGCGCCGTATCGGCAACGCTGTGGCTGCCGATCAGAAGATCGTAGGAGGACAGCTCACGGCTCCGGCGATCGATGCCGAGACCCGTGCTGGCATTGCCCTGCGGATCGAGGTCGACGATGAGTACGCGTTCGCCGATTGCGGCAAGCGCCGTCGCCAGGTTGATGGCCGTCGTCGTCTTGCCGACGCCGCCCTTCTGGTTGGCAATGGTGATGATCCGGTTCTTCTCGCCTATCATGGACGCCGCCAATCACTAAGGTTTTCGCGAAAGATTCGACAATTCGAGCACAACGGAATCCGGCTCGACGATACTGGCATGTTTTACCAGATCGAATCTCCACCGACCAAGCGCTTTATCGATCTCCCGCTGGTAATCCCGGCCTTTGTGCAGGAAAAACCGAAGGTCGGCATTGCGTTCTGCCCAGGGCAGGCCGAACTCCATCAGAAGATCGAGATCCGCCAGGGCACGCGCCGAGATCGCATCGCATCGCTCGATGACCGCCGGAGCTTCTTCGATTCGGATCGCGTGAACCGAAGCACGTGCCCCCGTTTCCAGAATGGCCCGGCGCAGGAAGGCCGCTTTTTTGTTGTTGCTTTCGACCAGATGAACCCAGCCACCTCCGACGCCGGCCAGCAAGACCCCGGTAACGATGCCCGGAAACCCGCCGCCGCTGCCCAGATCGACCCAGTTGCGAGCCTTGGGCTGAAGCGCAAAAATCTGCGCACTGTCGACGATATGTCTGTTCCACGTTTCCGCGAGTGTGGAAGGGGCGACGAGATTGATCGTTTTCGCCCATTTCTGAAAGAGGGCGACGAAGGTGTCGAGCCGATCCAAGGTTTCACGTGAAACATCGAGATGGCTCAACGCACGGGGGAGGGCGTTCATGCGTTTGCGGTCCGCTGTGTCTGGCCGTTGGAAAGGCGCTTGAGATGCGCGAGAAGGAGCGTAAGTGCCGCCGGCGTCATGCCGTCAACACGCGCGGCTTGCGCAAGATTGGATGGGCGGGCGGCCGTCAGCTTCTGACGCAACTCTATGGAGAGGCCCGGTAGCAAACCGAAATCGAAATCGTCGGGAATAAGGCGCTCTTCCTCTCGCCGCGCTTCCGAAATATCCGCCTCCTGCCGGTTCATATAAACCGCATAGCCCGCCTCGATCTCGACTGCCTCCCGGACACGGGGCGAGAAGACGCCAAGCTCTTCGGGCCAGACCTGCACCAGACGAGCATAGTCGATATCGGGATAGGCGAGAAGATCGTAGGCGCTGCGGCGAACGCCGTCCTGGTTGATCCGGATACCGTGCGCTCCCGCCTCGTTCGGAGACAGCTTCAAAGCCTGAAGCCGGTCGCGCGCTGCCTGCATCTCTTCCGACCACACCCTGAATCGATCTCGTCGCCCCGCGGCAACCAAACCGAGCTCAATGCCGAGCGGCGTCAAGCGCACATCCGCATTATCCGCCCGCAGGGACAGCCGATACTCAGCTCTCGACGTGAACATACGATAGGGCTCCGTTACGCCCCGCGAGGTGAGGTCATCGATCATCACGCCGATATAGCTGTCGGTGCGGCTGAAGATGTGCCCCTCACCGTTCCCGGCACGGCGTGCCGCATTCAACCCTGCGACAAGCCCTTGTGCCGCGGCCTCCTCATATCCCGTCGTCCCGTTGATCTGGCCGGCAAGGAAGAGACCGGGCTGTCGCTTTACCTCCAGCGCGGCGGAAAGCTCGCGAGGATCGACATGGTCATACTCGATTGCGTAGCCCGGCTGCAGGATGGAAACCTGTTCCAGCCCGGGTATCGTGCGAATGAACGCGTCCTGTACGTCCGCTGGGAGAGATGTGGAAATACCGTTCGGATAGACCGTATCGTCATCCAGTCCCTCCGGCTCCAGGAAAATCTGGTGCCCGTCCCGCTCACCGAACTTGACGATCTTGTCCTCGATCGATGGGCAGTAACGCGGGCCAACGCCCTCGATCTGCCCCGAATACATGGCGGACTTACCGATATTTTCCTCGATGATACGATGAGTCGCCGGTGTCGTCCGCGTTACCCCGCATTCAATCTGCGGCGTGGTGATCCGATCCGTCATGAAGGAGAAGGGAACAGGTTCGTCATCCGCCGCCTGACGTCCGACAGCCGACCAATCGATCGTGCGGCCGTCGAGTCGGGCAGGGGTGCCCGTCTTCAAACGTCCAAGCCTCAATCCCAGCCGCTCGAAAGTTGCCGACAGCCCCATCGACGGTTCCTCGCCAACGCGGCCCGCCGGAATCTTTTCGTTACCGATATGAATAAGGCCACGCAGGAACGTGCCGGTCGTGATAACAATCGCCCGGCACGCGAGGCGGCGGCCATCCTTCAGAACAATCCCGGCAATCGCATCGTTCTGGAAGGTGATATCGAAGGCATCTCCCTCGACAACATCCAGGTTCGCAATGGCCGCAATCTCGGCTTGCATGGCTTCCCGATAGAGCCGCCTATCAGCCTGGGTGCGCGGTCCACGAACCGCGGGGCCCTTTCGGCGATTGAGCAAACGGAACTGAATGCCGGCGCGGTCGGCAACGCGGCCCATCAAACCATCAAGGGCGTCGACCTCTCGGACGAGGTGCCCCTTACCGAGGCCGCCGATAGCCGGATTGCAAGACATCACGCCAATGGTTGCCGCCTTGTGCGTCACGAGCGCCGTTCGTGCGCCAGTTCGCGCAGCAGCCGCGGCGGCTTCGACGCCTGCATGCCCGCCGCCAACCACAACGACATCGTAATCCATGATATCCGCCATACTCACCTACCTGTTTCACGTGAAACGTTCAAAGCGACTCGCACACGTTGCAATGTTTCACGTGAATCATTTGCCTATGCAAAACTCGGAGAAAATAACGTCAAGAAGATGCTCGACATCAACCCGACCTGTTACCCGGCCCAACGCTTGTCCCGCCAGCCGCAGGTGCTCCGCCTGTATATCCAGTCCCGCCGACTGCGCTTCCAGCGCCGACACGATATGTACGCGCGCAGTTTCAAGATGTAGCGCATGGCGTTGGCGCGTCGGCAGAGCCAGAGCGCTGCCTGACTCCATATCCGGAAGATAACTCGCCACCAGATCGAGGAGCGCAGGGATACCCTCTCCGGTTCTTACGGAAATCATAGCATCCGCCCGCACTTCACGCAAAGCAGGGAGTGCGATATCGGTTTTCGTCTGTACCCGGATAACCGGGCCGGCATAGTCGCCCAGCATCTCCTCCCAATGCGCTGCCGCATCCTCCGACAGCAGCAGAACGAGATGGGCCGTCGCCATGGAGAGCTGGGCCCGACGAATGCCCTCCCGCTCGACAATATCATCGGTCTCGCGCAAACCCGCCGTGTCATAGAGGCGAACAGCGAAGCCGGAAAGGTCCAGATCGACATGAAGGACATCCCGGGTCGTTCCCGGAATATCCGTCACAATCGCAACGTCGCGTCGGGCGAGATGGTTGAGAAGGCTCGATTTACCGGCGTTTGGTGGGCCGGCAATCACGACATGCAGACCGTCGCGCAGGATTTCACCCGCCCGTGCGCCGGAAAGATGGTTAGTAATTTCCTCTTCCAAGGCGCGCATATCGTTCCATATGGAGCCGGCAACGGAACCGGGGACGTCATCCTCATCGGCGAAATCAAGCTCCGCCTCGATCATTGCTCGACCATGCGTCAAACGTTTCGCCCACGAATCGTAAAGTCTGGACAAGCCACCCGATGCCTGTTCCACCGCAAGGCGGCGCTGCATCTCGGTCTCAGCCGCGATAAGATCGGCAAGGCCCTCTACCTCGACGAGGTCCATCCGGCCATTCGTAAAGGCGCGACGTGAAAACTCGCCGGCTTCAGCGACCCGCAAGCCCTCAAACGACGCCAGCGCGGCCAGAACCGCTTTCACCGTCGCGCGGCCGCCATGAATCTGCAGTTCAGCGCAATCTTCACCCGTAAAAGAATGGGGGCCCGGAAAGAACAGGACCAGCCCTTCATCCAGCTTGTCGCCATTGCGCTTCCGAATCGAAAGCAGTGAGGCGCGGCGCGGCGCAGGAACGGAACCGCAGAGTTGTTCAACGGCATTTCGGCTCTCCGGCCCGCTCAGGCGTATCACCGCCACACCGGAGGGCAGGCCACCGCTGGAAAGAGCAAAGATGGTGTCCGTCGCGTTCATTGGATTACCGTTTCGAGGTCGAATCGATAGGGTTTGTTTCGGATTGGAATCAAATCCATTCGCTCAAAAGAAAATGGCCCCGCTGGAAGGCGGGACCATATGTTCGAGCCTATATCAGCAAAACCGATCAGGTGTTCATCGAGTCGAAGAAATCGCCGTTGTTCTTCGTCTGCTTCAGCTTGTCGATCAGGAACTCGATCGCGTCGGTCGTGCCCATCGGGGCAAGGATACGGCGGAGAACGAAGATCTTCTGCAGGTCCTGGCGCGGCACGAGGAGGTCTTCCTTGCGCGTACCAGACTTGAGGATATCCATGGCCGGGAAGATGCGCTTGTCGGCAACCTTGCGGTCCAGCACGATTTCCGAGTTGCCGGTGCCCTTGAATTCTTCGAAGATGACTTCGTCCATGCGGCTGCCGGTATCGATGAGCGCCGTGGCGATGATCGTCAGCGAACCGCCTTCCTCGATATTACGCGCCGCACCGAAGAAGCGCTTCGGGCGCTGCAGGGCGTTGGCGTCGACACCACCGGTGAGGACCTTGCCCGAGGACGGAACGACCGTGTTGTAGGCGCGGCCAAGGCGGGTGATCGAATCGAGCAGGATGACGACGTCCCGGCCGTGCTCGACGAGACGCTTGGCCTTTTCGATGACCATCTCGGCGACCTGCACGTGGCGCGTCGCCGGCTCGTCGAAGGTGGAGGATACCACTTCGCCCTTCACCGAACGCTGCATGTCCGTCACTTCTTCCGGACGCTCGTCGATCAGGAGAACGATGAGATAACATTCCGGGTGGTTCGCCGTGATCGAATGGGCGATGTTCTGCAACAGAACCGTCTTACCCGTGCGCGGCGGTGCGACGATCAGCGCGCGCTGGCCCTTGCCGAGCGGCGCCACCAGATCGAGAACACGCGGCGAAAGATCCTTGGAGGTCGGGATATCCAGTTCCAGCTTGAAGCGCTCGTTCGGGTAGAGCGGCGTCAGGTTGTCGAAATGGACCTTGTGGCGGATTTTTTCCGGGTCGTCGAAATTGATCGTATTGACCTTGAGAAGAGCGAAGTAGCGCTCGCCTTCCTTCGGGCCGCGGATCGGGCCTTCGACCGTATCGCCGGTCTTCAGCGAGAAACGGCGAATCTGCGAAGGCGAGATGTATATATCGTCCGGGCCGGGCAGGTAGTTCGCATTGGCCGAGCGCAGGAAGCCGAAACCGTCCTGCAGCACTTCCACGACGCCCTCGCCGATGATCTCGACATCCTGCGAGGCCAGCATCTTGAGGATGGCAAACATCAGTTCCTGTTTGCGCATCGTGCTCGCGTTCTCGACCTCGAGCGATTCGGCGAAGGCAAGAAGGTCGGTCGGAGTCTTGTTCTTGAGGTCTTGTAGCTTCATTTCGGCCATGAATGGTCCATGCTGGTAATCGTCGGGATGGAAAAAGGCGTGCGGGTCAGGGACGAACTGCGCGGGGATGGGTGCAGCTCACTGAACGAAGACACATGCCACGAAAGATGAGATGGGCGGAAAATAGCGGTTCCCGTGCCGCCTCGCAAGGGGGCCTGCGAATTTCGTCCGTTTTGTCGCGCCGGTCAGAACGGTTTGACGACGACCATGACGACGATAAGGATCATCAAAGCCGCCGGCGCCTCGTTCCAGATGCGCCACTGGCGGCCGGTCCGCAGGTTGCGATCCTCCGCAAAGGCCTGCACGGCGCGGCCGTAAAACTCGTGCACGCCGGACAGCATCAGGACGAAAAGAAGCTTGGCGTGCAGCCATCCGCCCTGAAAACCATAGACGGACCAGGCGAGATAGAGGCCGAGCAGCCAGGAAAGCCCCATGGCCGGCTGCATGATGGTGCGGTAGAGCCGCTGTTCCATCACCTTGAAAGTTTCCGACTGGGCCGAACCGGGCGGCGCGTCCGTGTGGTAGACGAACAGCCGCGGCAGGTAGAGCAGCCCCGCCATCCAGGAGATGACGGCGACGATGTGCAGCGCCTTCACCCAGAGATAGAGATCGTCCGGCGGATAGAGGATCAGCAGGAGGACGACAAACGCGAAGACGGCAAGCGCAATGCCGGCGCGCCGGCGCGCCCTGCGTCCTGCCGTTTCATCCGTCTGCTTTTCGCTCACCGGCTTTCTCCGCGCACGCGCGCCACCAGCCGCGTGACATGCTCGGGATCGGCCTGCGGGGTGATGCCGTGGCCGAGATTGAAGATCAGCGGTCCGTTGCCGAGTGCCTGGAGGATGGCGTCGATCCCCTCATCGAGGGCCGTGCCGCCGGCAACGACCCGCATCGGATCGAGATTGCCCTGCACCGGCCCATCCTTCTGCAGCTCGGCCGCGAAGGACAGCGGAACCGACCAGTCGAGGCCGATGGCATCGGCCCGCGTGTCCTGACGATAGGATTTGAGCTGCAGGCCCGCCCCCTTGGCGAAGGCGATGATCTTCGCCTGCGGGCGGCGTGCCCTCACCGAATCGACGATCCGTCGCACGGGGCGCACGGCATAATCGGCAAATTCCCTCTCACCGAGCACACCCGCCCAGGAATCGAAGATCTGCACCGCATCGGCGCCGGCATCGATCTGCGCCACCAGGTAATCGGCGGAAAGATCGGCAAGCACGTCGAGCAGATGCGTGAAGGCCCGAGGTTCGCGGTAAGCGAACAGCCGGGCGGGGGCCTGGTCCGGCGTTCCATGGCCGGCGATCATATAGGTCGCAACCGTCCACGGCGCCCCGCAGAAGCCGAGCAGCGCCGTTTCCTCGGGAAGGGACTGCCGGATACGGCCGACCGTTTCCATGACCGGCCTGAGATGATCCTGAACGCCATCGCCTTTCAGGGCGAAGATGCCGTCGACATCGATCGGGTCGAGCCGAGGTCCATGCCCCTCCTCGAAGCGGACATTGCGGTGAAGCGCATCGGGAATGACAAGAATATCGGAAAAGAGGATCGCCGCATCGAAGCCATAGCGGCGGATCGGCTGCAAGGTGACCTCGGTCGCCAGTTCCGGCGAATAACACAGGTCGAGAAAACTTCCCGCCGCAGCGCGCGTCGCGCGGTACTCCGGCAGATATCGTCCTGCCTGTCTCATCAGCCAGAGGGGAGGGGGAGAAACCGTCTTGCCATTCAGGACATCGACGATCTTCCGGTTTTTCGCAGCCACCGAGGGGTTCTCCCAATCATGAAATAATCTCTTTTAAAGAGGTTTCTATTTCTTAGAGTCGGTGACTATCAAGGATTAAATCCTCTCCACAGATTGCAGGTCTGCGACAGCCGCGTGTGGACAAGGCACGGACCTGAGGGCAATTTCGGGCCGGAAATGGGGAGAGCGGGATTCTCCGTTTTGAATCAAGCAGATTCCAGCGCCTGAAGGAAGTTGCTGCCTGTGGAAAGGCTGTGGAGCGGCGCGACACTATGCCATCGGCATGAGTCTTATCCACATGCGCGCCGAATCCCTTTCCCGCTGTTTGCCGATTGTGGAAAAACCGGCACTTATCCTCTTGCCTCCGGAGCCCTCCCGCTTTTAGCTCACCGTTGTCCCGGGCGATCAACAGGGGGCGGAGGATATTGTGGAAAGCACCAAAAACTACTTCCATCTGCACCTCATTTCGGACTCGACGGGCGAGACGCTGATCGCGGCGGGTCGCGCGGCGGCGGCGCAGTTCCAGTCCTCCCAGGCGCTGGAACATGTCTATCCGCTCATCCGCAATCGCAAGCAGCTCATGCCCGTGCTCGACGCCATCGACGGCGCGCCGGGTATCGTGCTCTATACGGTGGTCGACCGGGAGCTTTCCGAAATCATCGACCAGCGCTGCCGGGAGATGGGCGTGCCCTGCGTTTCCGTGCTGGAGCCGGTGATCGACCTCTTCCAGTCCTATCTCGGCGCGCCGTCACGCCGCCGGGTGGGCGCGCAGCATGTGATGAATGCGGAATATTTCGCGCGCATCGAGGCGCTCAATTTCACGATGGATCATGACGACGGGCAATTGCCGGCCGATCTCGAGGAGGCCGATGTCATCCTCATCGGCATCAGCCGTACCTCGAAGACACCGACCAGCATCTATCTCGCCAACCGCGGCATCAAGACGGCCAATGTGCCGATCGTGCTTGGCGTGCCGCTGCCGGAGCGTCTGTCGACGGCGATCAGGCCGCTGGTTGTCGGCCTGATCGCGACAACCGACCGGATCGCCCAGGTTCGGCAGAACCGGGTGCTGGGCCAGACGCAGGATTTTCGCGGCGACGACTATATCGACCGCGCGCAGATTTCCGAGGAGCTGAAATATGCCCGCGCCATCTGCGCGCGCCACAACTGGCCGATCATCGATGTCACGCGCCGCTCCATCGAGGAAACGGCTGCCGCCATCGTTGCCCTTCGCCCCAAGCTCCGCTAACCCGGAAGGGTAACGGGAGAATTCCATGACGCCGCTGATCCTTGCCTCGCAAAGCCCCTTCCGCCGCATGCTGATGGAAAATGCCGGTCTGGCGTTCCGGGCGCAGGCCGCGGAAATCGACGAGCGCGCCGCCGAGGCGGCGCTTGCCGAACGCAACCCGACGCCGCAGGACGTGGCGGTAGCGCTCGCCATCGAGAAGGCGCGCGATGTGGCGGGGCGCAATCCCGGCGCGCTCGTCATCGGTTCGGACCAGACGCTTTCCCTCGAAGGTCGCGTGTTCCACAAGCCCGCCGACATGGCGGAAGCGAAGGGGCACCTCACGGCAATGTCGGGGCGGACCCATTCGCTCAATTGCGGCATCGCGCTGCTGCGCGACGGCGAGATTCTATGGAGCCATGTTTCCGTCGCCCATATGACGATGCGTCCCCTGTCGGAAGCCTTTATCGACCGCCATCTCGCGCGGGTCGGCACGCGGGTCCTGGCGAGCGTCGGAGCCTATCAGCTCGAAGGAGAGGGTGTGCAGCTCTTCGAGCGGATCGACGGCGACTACTTCACCATTCTCGGCCTGCCGCTGCTTCCCTTGCTGGCTAAACTTCGCGATCTCGGTGCTATCGATGCGTGATTCACGTGAAACATTCGTCCCCCACGCCTTCGTCACCGGCTATCCGGTCAAGCATTCCCGCTCGCCGCTGATCCACAGCTATTGGCTGGAAACGCTTGGGCTTGAAGGATCTTACACGCGACAGGAGGTCGTGCCGGAAAACTTCGCCGGCTTCATTGCGGGCCTCAAAAGCGGGGAATCCGGCTTCGTAGGGGGCAACATCACGATCCCCCACAAGGAGACGGCGTTCAAGCTGGCCGACCGCCCGGATGCGCTTAGCCAGGAGCTTGGCGCATCGAACACGCTCTGGATGGAAGACGGCCGGCTTCACGCGACGAATACCGACGGCTACGGTTTTCTTGCCAATCTGGATGCGACCGCGCCGGGCTGGGACAAAACGGATCGCGCCGTCATCCTCGGGGCGGGGGGCGCGAGCCGAGCGATCATCCAGGCGGTGCGTGATCGCGGCATCGCGGAAATCCATGTGGTCAACCGCACCGCCGCCCGCGCGCAGGAACTGGCCGACCGTTTCGGGCCGAAGGTGCATGCCCACGCCATGGAGGCGCTGGCGGAGGTTTCGAAAGGGGCGGGGCTTTTCGTCAACACCACCTCGCTCGGCATGGATGGCGAAGCCGCGCCGGACTTCGACTTCTCACCGCTGGCATCCGGCGCGCTGGTGACGGATATCGTCTATGTGCCGCTCGTCACGCCGATCCTGCGTCAGGCGCAGGATCAGGGGTTCGCCATCGCCGATGGACTTGGCATGCTGTTGCATCAGGCCGCGCCCGGTTTCGAGAAATGGTTCGGCAAGCGGCCGGTCGTCGATGCCGAACTTCGCCGGCGGATCCTTGCGGACATGGAGGCGCATTGATGATCGTGCTCGGCCTCACCGGATCGATCGGAACCGGAAAATCTACCACGGCGGCGATGTTCCGAAATCTCGGCGTGCCGGTACACGATGCCGATGCAACGGTGCATGACCTTTATCGCGGCGAAGCCGTCGCGCCCGTCGCGGCGCGCTTTCCCGAAGCGCTTGCGGATGGCGCCATCGACCGCAAGGCGCTTTCGGCAGCGCTCGCCCGCGCGCCGGAGCGGTTCGGCGAGCTGGAGGCGATCATCCATCCGCTCGTGCGGGCGCGGGAAATCGCTTTCGTCAAGGCCGAACGGCAGAAGGGGTCCCCGCTCGTGCTGCTCGACATTCCGCTGCTTTATGAAGCGGGCGGCGAAAGCCGGGTGGACAAGGTGGCGGTGGTCACCTGCGATCCGCAAACCCAGCGCCGGCGCGTGCTGGAGCGGCCCGGCATGACGGAGGAGAAATTCGCCCTCATCCTGTCGCGCCAGATGCCGGATGCGGAAAAGCGGCAACGGGCGGATTTCGTCATCGATACGGGGCGGGGGCTTGAAGCGGCGCGTAAACAGGTGGAAGAGATAATCGCGAAACTGACGGAACGGCGGAACTGATGCGCGAGATCATCTTCGATACGGAAACGACCGGCCTCGACAACAAGCTCGACCGCGTCATCGAAATCGGCGGCGTGGAACTGGAGAACCATTTCCCGACCGGCCGCACGCTCCATATCTTCATCAATCCCGGCGACCGGAAGGTCCATCCGGACGCGCTTGCCGTCCACGGCATCACGGACGAATTCCTGCAGGACAAGAAGCCATTTGCCGACGTCGCGCAGGACATCATCGATTTCTTCGATGGCGCCCGCTGGGTGGCGCATAACGCCAACTTCGACATGGGCTTCATCAATGCCGAATTCGGCCGGCTCGGCCTGCCGCCGGTCGCGCCGGAAAAGGTGACGGATACGCTGGCGCTCGCCCGTCGCAAGCATCCGATGGGACCGAACTCGCTCGATGCGCTCTGCCGTCGCTACGGCATCGACAATTCGCATCGCACCAAGCACGGCGCGCTTCTCGACTCCGAACTGCTGGCCGAGGTCTATATCGAAATGATCGGCGGCCGGCAGGCCGCTTTGGGCCTGGGCACCGCCGAAAGCGGCCGCAAGACGCTGGTCGAGGTGGAGGACGAGGTGATCGAGCCGCTCGGCGCACGGCCGTCGCCGCTTGCCTCCCGCCTTTCCGAAGCGGACCGCGCGGCCCATGCCGCCATGGTGGAGAAGATGGGCGCCAAGGCGATCTGGGCGAAATATAGCGGCTGAATCCGGCTCACTATCCCCTAAGCGCAAAAGAAAACGCCCGGCTACGGATGTAACCGGGCGTTTTTCATTGGGAAGCGGATCGGACCTTAGTTGGCCTGAACCTTCGCCTTGACCTGTTCTTCGGCCATGCGCTGGGCGAACATCTGGGCGAAGTCGATCGGGTCGATCATCAGCGGCGGGAAGCCGCCGTTGCGGGTGGCGTCGGCGATGATCTGGCGGGCGAAGGGGAAGAGCAGGCGCGGGCACTCGATGAAGAGAACCGGCAGCATGTGCTCCTGCGGGAAGCCCGTGATGCGGAAGACGCCGCCATAGGCGAGCTCGGCATTGAAGAGGACCTTGTCGCCATCCTTGGCTTCCGCATTCAGCGAGAGCAGGACGTCGAAGTCCGATTCGGCGAGCGGGTTCGCATTGACATTGACGCTGATATTGATGGCCGGGGCCTTGTCACGGGCCTGCAGCGACCGCGGCGCACCCGGATTTTCGAAGGAGAAGTCCTTCACATACTGCGCCAGGATCGTGAGCGAGGGGCTCGCGGCGTTGGTGTCGGTGACTGCGTCGGTCATGGAAATATCCTCGGGGACTCTGGAAAGTCAGGCCATCTAGCATTTCGGCCGGGGCCTTACAACCCTGGGGCCTTCAGCGCGGACCGTCGCGATGGAAGTCGTTTTCATCGAGATCGATGGTGCGCTGCGCGTCGGTTTGCGGTGCGCCGCCGGGCCGTATGGTGCCCATATCCACCACAACGACGTTGCGGATCAGCCGGTTCCACAGGAAGGCGCGCACGGGCGGAAGAAACAGGGCGAGACCGACGATATCGGTCAGGAAGCCGGGGATGAGAAGCAGGATGCCGGCAACGACGATCATCGCCGCATCGAGCATCTCCTTGCCGGGCGCGCGTCCGTCCTGCCCCGCCTGCCTCAGCCGCATGAGAACGCCGAAGCCCTGCACCCGCATCAGCACGATGCCCACGATGGCGGAGAACACGACGAGGGACAGCGTCGGGAAAAGGCCGATCCGTCGTCCGACAAGGATGAAACAGGCGATTTCCGCCAGCGGCAGAAGAAGAATGAAAAGCGGGATGAGGCGTCTCAGCATGGTTTCCAATGTCGCATAGATTTGGCTGGGTCGATACTGCGGCGCAAGGTTGCATGCGTCTTCGTCGCATTCACGTCATCGCCATTTGAATGATCCGTCTTTGCGGACTATATGGAAAAGGAACAAAAAACAGAAACCGCAGCGGATCGATAATGGGCTCATTCGACTTTGTAACGATTTTCTTCCTCGTGGCTGCGGTGGTCATCTTCCTGCAATTGCGCAGCGTGCTTGGCCGGCGCACCGGCAGCGAGCGTCCGCCCTTCGATCCCTATTCCAAGCGCGAGGGCGCGAGCGAGACTGATTCGGCCGATCGCGGCAAGGTCGTCACGCTGCCGCGCCGAGACGGCACGGACGAGGAGGAGAACCCCTTCGCCTCCATCGACGCTGTCGCCGCTCCGGGCACGCCGCTGAACGAACAGCTTCGCACTGTGGCCAAGGCCGACCCCTCCTTCAACCCGAAGGAATTCGCCAACGGCGCCCGCATGGCTTACGAGATGATCGTCGTCGCCTTTGCCGATGGCGACCGCAAGACGCTGAAGAACCTCCTGTCGCGCGAAGTCTATGAAGGCTTCGACGCCGCCATTTCCGAACGCGAGAGCAAGGGCGAGGTGGTGCGCTCCAGCTTCGTCGGCATCGAGAAGGCCGATATCGTCGGCGCCGAGGTCAAGGACAGCGAAGTCAACATCACGCTGCGCATCGTCAGCCAGTTGATTTCCGCCACCTATGACAAGGCCGGCGCGCTGGTCGACGGCGATGCCGAGACGGTGGCCGAGGTGAACGATCTGTGGACCTTCGCCCGCGACATCCGCTCGCGCGATCCGAACTGGAAGCTGATCGCCACCGAGTCGGAAGGCTGAGCGAGGCCCCCATGGATTACCGTCTGGTTCCGGCCCGGTTTTCGGCGCTTCCCGGCTGGGACGAGGACGATCCCACTCCCCTGATGGCGGCCATGGGCCGCTGTCGCGCGCATATTCGTGATGTCAAACCCTACAAGACAGGCTCGCTCGGCATCACCGCCGGCGAGCTTTTGACGCTTCTGGACGCCGCCGAAGCGGAACGGCCGGAAGGCCCCGCTGCCGTGCGCGCCTTCTTCGAGGCCCATTGCGTGCCCTTCCGTATCGAGAAGGCGGATGGCTCAGCGGGTTTCGTCACCGCCTTCTACGAGCCCGAAGTCGCCGTGAAGGCTGAACCGGACGAGGACTATCGCTACCCCTTCTATCGCCGGCCGGACGATCTGGTCGATATCGACGATGCCAATCGCCCCGCCGGCTTCCCGGAAGGCTATGCCTTCGGCCTCATGAAGGACGGGGCCATCATCGAGCACCCGGACCGCGGCGCGGTTGAACGGGGTTATCTTGCCGGCCGGGGCCTCGAAATCGCCTATGCGCGCTCGAAGGTCGATGTCTTCTTCGCCCATGTCCAGGGCGCGGCGCGGCTCGTCTATCCGGGCGGCGCGCTGAAGCGGATCACCTATGCCGCAAAAACCGGCCATCCCTTCTCGGCCATCGGCAAGCTCCTGATCGACCGCGGCGAGATCGACGCCGCCACCGTCTCCATGGCCTCGATCCGCGACTGGCTCGCCCGCCACGAGGATCAGGTGGACGCGGTGCTCTGGCACAACCGCTCCTTCATCTTCTTCAGGCAAGCGGCCGTGGACGACACCTCGCTCGGCCCCATCGCCGCCGCCAAGGTGCCACTGGTCGCCGGCCGCTCGCTGGCGGTCGACCGGATGATCCACACCTTCGGCCTGCCCTTCTTCATCTCCAGCGATAGCCTCACCCATATGGACGGTGGAAAGCCCTTCGGCCGGCTGATGCTGGCGCTCGATACCGGGACCGCCATCGTCGGCCCGGCGCGCGGCGATATCTTCACCGGCTCGGGCGATGCGGCGGGTGCGCTGGCCGGCCATGTGCGTAATGCCGCGACCTTCCATATCCTCATCCCCCGGGCGGCGGCGGAGCGCTACCTCCATGCCGAAGGATAAGGCGCTCACCAGTGAGGACCGCATTCTCTGGGGCAAGGTGGCGCGCAGCACGCGGGCCATGCCCGGCAAGCTTGATGCCCTGACGGAATTCGAGGCGGTCTTCGCGGAAAAGGTCGAGGAACAGAAGGCGCCGGAACCGGAAGCGAAGAAGGCCAGGGCCGACAAGGCGGCGGAGGGCATTGCGCTCACCATCGGCCGCGGCAAGGAAACCCGCCACCATCCGCTGGAGCGTCCGGTCAAGCGCAAGATCGCCAAGGGCCGGCTTGCCCTCGAGGCGCGCATCGACCTGCACGGCATGATCCAGAGCGAGGCGCACGGCTTCCTGCTCGGCTTCCTCATCAAGGCGCATGAGCGGGGCCTGCGCCATGTGCTCGTCATCACCGGCAAGGGCACCTCGCTCGGCAGCGACGGCGCGCTGAAACGCGCGGTGCCGCTCTGGTTCTCGCTGCCGGAATTCCGGCCGCTGATCTCCTCCTACGAGCCTGCCGCGCGCAACCATGGCGGCGAAGGCGCGCTCTATGTCCGCTTGGCTCGCGCACCGGGGGAGAAACGATGACGACGCCCTTCGGCAAGGCCGTGCGGCACCTGCGCGACCGCAAGGGCGTTTCCCAGAAGGAGATGGCGGTGGCGCTCGGCGTCAGCCCCGCCTATCTCTCGGCGCTGGAACACGGCAAGCGCGGCATGCCGAGCTTCGATTTCCTCCAGCGCGTCGCCGGTTACTTCAACGTCATCTGGGACGAGGCCGAGGAACTCTTCCGCATCGCCCAGATTTCCGACCCCCGCGTGGTGGTGGATACCGCCGGCCTGCCGCCGGAATATACGGCCTTCGCCAACCGGCTTTCGGCGGAAATCGCAAGCCTTCCGCCCGAGACGGTGCGCCGTCTTGCCGGCATCCTCGAAAAAGCGTGCAATAACCGGGTAAAACCCGGTTGATCCCCTGAATTCTGCCGTGTTTGCAGGCTCTCTGATTTGGAACTTGAGGGCAAAATCCCTATATTCGGAGAATCCGGAAAGCCGTGATTCGCCCCGCTTTCCCCGCCTGTCGCGAAAACTCTGGAAAGACTTTTGAATGACTGACACACCCGAGACCGAAAACGGCCCGGCCGAGTATGGCGCAGATTCGATCAAGGTCCTCAAGGGGCTGGACGCGGTGCGCAAGCGCCCCGGCATGTATATCGGCGATACCGACGACGGCTCGGGCCTGCATCACATGGTCTACGAGGTGGTCGACAACGCGATCGACGAGGCGCTGGCCGGCCATGCCGATATCGTGACGGTCACGCTCAATGCGGACGGCTCGGTGACGGTGACGGACAACGGCCGCGGTATCCCGACCGACATTCACAAGGAAGAGGGCGTCTCGGCGGCCGAGGTCATCATGACCCAGCTCCATGCCGGCGGTAAGTTCGACCAGAATTCCTACAAGGTCTCGGGCGGCCTGCATGGCGTGGGCGTCTCGGTGGTGAACGCGCTCTCCGTTTCGCTGAAGCTGAAAATCCGCCGCGCCGGCAGCATCCACGAAATGAGCTTCACCCATGGCGTGGCCGACGGCCCGCTGAAGGTGACGGGCGAGGCCGGCAGCGAGACCGGCACGGAAGTCACCTTCCTGCCTTCGTCGGAAACTTTCTCCAATATCGAGTTCGTCTATTCGACGCTGGAACACCGCCTGCGCGAACTCGCCTTCCTCAATTCGGGCGTGCGCATCCTGCTCACCGACCGTCGCCATTCCGACGTCAAGCAGGACGAGCTGATGTATGAAGGCGGCCTCGAAGCCTTCGTCACCTATCTCGACCGTGCCAAGAAGCCGCTGGTCGACAAGCCGATCGCCATTCGCGGCGAGAAGGACGGTATCACCGTCGAAGTCGCCATGTGGTGGAACGACAGCTACCACGAGAACGTGCTCTGCTTCACCAACAACATCCCGCAGCGCGACGGCGGCACGCATATGGCCGGCTTCCGCGGCGCGCTGACCCGACAGGTCGTCTCCTATGCCGAAAGCTCCGGCATCATGAAGAAGGAGAAGGTGACGCTGACCGGCGACGACTGCCGCGAAGGCCTGACCGCCGTTCTCTCCGTGAAAGTGCCGGACCCGAAATTCTCCTCGCAGACCAAGGACAAGCTGGTTTCTTCCGAAGTCCGCCCGGTCGTCGAAAGCCTCGTCAACGAGGCGCTGAGCACCTGGATGGAAGAACATCCGACCGATGCGAAGACGCTGATCGGCAAGGTGGTCGAAGCCGCCGCCGCCCGCGAGGCCGCCCGCAAGGCGCGCGAGCTGACGCGGCGCAAGGGCGCGCTCGACATTTCCTCGCTGCCCGGCAAGCTCGCCGACTGCTCCGAGCGTGACCCGGCCAAGTCCGAAGTCTTCCTCGTCGAGGGCGATTCGGCCGGCGGCTCGGCCAAGCAGGGCCGTTCGCGCGAGAATCAGGCGATCCTTCCGCTCCGCGGCAAGATCCTCAATGTCGAGCGCGCGCGCTTCGACAAGATGCTCTCCAGCCAGGAAATCGGCACGCTGATCACCGCGCTCGGCACCTCCATCGGCAAGGACGAGTTCAACGCCGACAAGCTGCGTTACCACAAGATCATCATCATGACGGACGCCGACGTCGACGGCGCCCATATCCGCACGCTGCTGCTCACCTTCTTCTTCCGCCAGATGCCGGAACTGATCGAGCGCGGCCATCTCTATATCGCCCAGCCGCCGCTCTATAAGGTGGCGCGCGGCAAATCGAGCCAGTACCTGAAGAACGAAAAGGCGCTGGAAGACTACCTGATCGGCTCGGGCCTCGACGATGCGGCGCTGGAGCTTTCCTCCGGCGAAGTGCGCGTCGGCCAGGACATCCTCGAACTCATTCAGGATGCGCTGCGCCTGCGCACGCTGCTCGACGGCCTGCATTCGCGTTACAACCGCGCCATCGTCGAACAGGCCGCCATTGCCGGCGCGCTCAACCTCGAACTCAGCCACGACCGCGAGGCCTATGCCGCCAAGGCCGTGGAAGTCGCCCACCGTCTCGACCTCATCGCCGAGGAAACGGAACGCGGCTGGGAAGGCTCCGTCGCCTCCGACGGGGGCCTGCGTTTCGAGCGCATGGTGCGCGGCGTCAAGGAATTCGCCCATATCGACATGGCGCTGATCGGCTCGTCCGACGCCCGCCATATCGACCAGCTCTCGGCCCGCCTCAAGGAAACCTACACGGTGCCGCCGGCGCTGCGCCGCAAGGACGGCCAGGTCGAGATTTCCGGCCCGCGCGCCCTGCTGGACGCGATCTTCGCCGCCGGCCGCAAGGGCCTTTCGATGCAGCGCTACAAGGGTCTTGGCGAAATGAACGCCGAGCAGCTCTGGGAAACGACGCTCGACCCGAACGTCCGCTCGCTGCTGCAGGTGAAAGTCACGGATGCGACCGATGCCGATGGCCTCTTCGCCCGCCTGATGGGCGACGAGGTGGAGCCGCGGCGCGACTTCATCCAGGAAAACGCGCTCAGCGTCGCCAACCTCGACATCTGACAGGAAAAGAGCCGCCGAAAGGCGGCTCTTTCATATGCGGGTTCAGGCGATGAAACGCCCTTCGGAAGCGAACTCCGCCACCGGCTTGCGCGTGCTCGGCACTTCGCGCTTCATCAGGTCTTCCGGCAGCGTCTCCTTCGGCGCGATCTTGCCGATGGCGGCCGCCGCCTCCACACGAAAACCGTCCGGAATGCCGAGCACGTCCGTGAGTCTGGCGCGGTCGATGCCGCCCATGCCGTGGGCGTGGTAGCCGGCATGGATCGCCTGAAGGGCGAAATAGGCCCAGGCCGCGCCCGTGTCGAAGGCATGGGTATAGGCGGGGCGCATCTCGCCGTCGGCATTCTTGCGATGGGTCTGCGAGACGATCACCACGAGCACGGAGGCCTTGTCCGCCCAGCGCCGGTTGCCGTCGTCCAGCGCATCATAGATCGCATCGAAGGCGGGGGTGCCGCGATGGCCGTAGATGAAGCGCCAGGGCTGGCCGTTGGCCGCCGAGGGCGCCCAGCGCGCAGCCTCGAACAGCGAGAGCAGCGTCGCCTGCGGCATGGCCTCGCCGGTGAAGGCGCGGGGCGACCACCGGTCGAGGAAGACGGGGGAGATGGCGTGGTCCGCGATGCGGCCGGTGGGATGGGTCATTGCATAGCCTCGAATGTAGATTTAGCGGGCGGAACCTAACCCCATCGGCGCCGTCCGCGAAGTGCTAAAATCGCTTGGCAGTCGATTGTCGAAAGGGTGGCTGAGGCCATATAACGCTTGCAACACGGCGTCATGGCGCCCGGTGGCATCGCGAAAATGGGAGATATCCGATGAGCCTCAAAGACCCGAGCCTGCTGCGTCAGGCAGCCCTTGTTGGCACCCGCTGGATCGAAGCGGACGGCAGCGGCATTGCCGTGAAGAACCCGGCGACGGGCGAGCTGGTCGGCTACGTGCCGAAGCTCGGCGCGAAGGAGACGAAGGAAGCCATCGACGCCGCAGCCGAGGCCCAGAAGGGCTGGGCCGCCCGCACCGCCAAGGAGCGCTCCGGCATTCTGCGCAAGTGGTTCGAGCTGATGATCGAGAACAAGGACGATCTCGGCCGTATCCTCACTATGGAACAGGGCAAACCGCTGGCCGAGGCCACCGGCGAAATCGTCTATGGCGCAAGCTTCGTCGAATGGTTCGCCGAAGAGGCCCGCCGCCTCTACGGCGATATCGTTCCGGGTCACCAGAAGGACAAGCGCATCCTCGTGATGAAGCAGCCGATCGGCGTCGTTGCAGCGATCACGCCCTGGAACTTCCCCAATGCCATGATCACCCGCAAGGCCGGCCCGGCCTTCGCCGCCGGTTGCGCCATGGTGCTGAAGCCCGCCTCGCAGACGCCGTTCTCGGCCATCGCGATTGCAATCCTTGCCGAACGCGCCGGCCTGCCCGCCGGCCTGTTCAGCGTCATCACCGGCTCGGCGCGCGAGATCGGCGCGGAAATGACGGCCAACCCCATCATCCGCAAGCTCACCTTCACCGGCTCGACGGAAATCGGCGCGGAGCTTTACAAGCAGTGCGCCCCGACCATCAAGAAGCTCGGCCTCGAGCTTGGCGGCAATGCGCCCTTCATCGTCTTCGACGATGCGGACCTCGATGCCGCCGTCGAGGGTGCGCTGATCGCCAAGTTCCGCAACAACGGCCAGACCTGCGTCTGCGCCAACCGGCTCTATGTGCAGGATGCCGTCTATGACGCCTTCTCCGCAAAGCTCGCCGCCGCTGTCGGCAAGCTGAAGACCGGCAACGGCTTCGAGGAAGGCGTCGTGCTCGGCCCGCTGATCGACAATGCGGCGCTGGAGAAGGTCGAGGAGCATGTCTCCGACGCTGTGAAGAAGGGCGGCCGGGTCGTGCAGGGCGGCAAGCGCCATGCGCTCGGCGGCACCTTCTACGAGGCGACCGTCATCGCCGATGTCACGCCCGACATGGCGGTGGCGAAGGAGGAGACCTTCGGCCCCGTCGCCCCGCTCTTCCGCTTCACGGATGAGAACGACGTGATCGCTCAGGCGAACGACACCGAGTTCGGCCTTGCCTCCTATTTCTACGCCAAGGACCTGTCGCGCGTCTTCCGCGTGGCCGAGGCGCTGGAATACGGCATGGTCGGCGTCAATACCGGCCTCATCTCGACGGCGGAAGCACCCTTCGGCGGCGTCAAGCTCTCGGGCCTTGGCCGCGAAGGCTCGCGCTACGGCATCGAGGAATTCACCGAGATCAAATATGTCTGCCTCGGCGGCATCGGCTGATCGGCTGTTCTGAAAAGCATCCCGGCCGGGCTTGCCCGGCCGGTTTCCGTTTCTGAGAGGGAAAGATCGTGGCAGCACCGAAAAATGCCTTCAAGGCCGCGCTTCGCGAAGGCCGGTTCCAGCTTGGCCTCTGGGCCGCGCTCGGCAGCGCCTATGCGGCGGAGATTCTCTCGACCAGCGGCTATGACTGGCTGCTGATCGACGGCGAGCACGGTCCGAACGACATGCCGCTGATCAGCGCGCAGGTCGGTGCGCTGCGCCACTCGCCGGCGCATGCCATGGTGCGCCCGCCGATGGGCGAGGCGTGGATATTGAAGCAGCTCCTCGACCAGGGCGCGCAGACTTTCCTCATCCCGATGGTCGAATCGGCTGCGCAGGCCGAGGCGTTGGTGCGCGCCGTCCGCTATCCGCCGCACGGCATTCGCGGTGTCGGCGCGGGCCTCGGCCGGGCGAGCGATTTCAACCGCACGCCCGACTACATCACGACCGCCAACGAGGAGATCTGCCTGATCGTGCAGGTGGAGAACCGCGCGGGCCATGCGGCCATCGACGAGATCGCCGCCGTGGAGGGTGTCGACGGCATCTTCATCGGCCCGTCCGACCTTGCCGCCGATATGGGGCATCTCGGCAATCCCGGCGCGGCGGAGGTGCTGGCCGCGATCACCCATATCTTCGAGCGGACGAAGGCCCATGGCAAGGCGCGGGGCATCATGACCGTCTCGCTGCCGGAAGCCGGCGTCTACCGCGATCTCGGCGCGGATTTCATGGCCATCGGCACCGACGTCAATTGCCTCGTCTCCGCGGTCGGCGATCTGCGCCGGCGCTTCCTCGGGGAAGAAATAGCGGAGAAGCGCGGCGGCGGTTACTGAACCGCGTCGGGACCGTTGATCGACTGCAGCAGCGTTTCGCGCGCCGACTTCAGGTGTTGCCGGCAAGCGGCCTCGATACCGGCCGGATCGCGTGAGCGCAGCGCCGCGATATAGGCGAGATGTTCCTCCAGCGCGCGCGCATTGCGCTGGCGGGCGTTCGTCTTGTTCCACTGGTAGTGATAGTGGAAGACGATGGCGATCACGTCGTAGAAATCGACGACGAAACGGTTCTTCGAGGCACGATGCACCAGGAGGTGGAAGCGCTCGTCGAGTTCGGAGAAATCCACATAGCGGTTCTCGATATCGGCAAGGATATCGTGATGCACGGCCTCGATGGCGTCCAGTTCCCGCCATGCCGGGTGATCCTCGGGCAGATGCGCGAAGGCGGCGGCCGAGCGCAGCTCGAACATCTCGCGCACCTCCGTCAGCTCCAGCGCGAAATCGCGGGTGAAGCCCTTCAGCACCCAATGGCTGTTCGGCCGCTTCTCGATGAGGCCGAACCGGCTGAAGCGGATGAGGAATTCGCGCACGCTCGTCGTGCCGATGCCGATCTCGCGGGCAAGCTCCAGCTCGTTGATCTGCATGCCCGGCTGCGCGCCGCCGTCGAGAATCCGGCGCATGAAGCTGCGCTCGATGATCTCCGAGAGCGAATCCGTCTCCTCCGTCGGAAAGTAATCCGAGGGCACGGGCTTGCGCAGCACGATCTTGCGGCGCTTTTCCCAGGTCAGAAGGCCGATTTCCTCCAGCCGGGTCAGGATCGCGCGCACCGTGGTGCGGCTGACGCCGAGCGTCGCGCCGAGTTCGGGTTCGGACGGCAGGCTCGCCGTCTGTTCCAGCAGCTTCACGCAGCGATTGAAGGCGTCCTTGAAGACGGTATTCTGTTTGGCCATGGGTGCCGCCGGTTCCGGAGTTTCGCGTCCCTTAATGGCTGACCGGGAGAAAGGCCAGATGCCGGTGCTTCCACCGTCCCCTCGTCATATCCCCGTTTCCTCCTCATCGCATATTACCCATTGACGGCGATCTGTCTATTGTCGATAAAAGACAAAAGTGCCGGTGAGAGGACGCCGGCCGGGAGGATATATGCGGACGCGGACCATCGGAAGGACGGGCCTTGCCGTGACCGAATTCAGTTTCGGCACCGCGGCGCTCGGCGGGCTTTACCGGGCCTGCCCGCGCGATGTCGCGATGGCGACGCTGGAGGCGGCCTGGCAGGAAGGGCTGCGCTACTACGATACCGCTCCCTGGTACGGTTTCGGCCTTGCGGAGCGTTATGTCGGCGATTTCCTGCGCGGCAAGACGGAGGAAAACCACGTCCTGTCGACGAAGGTCGGCCGCATCATGATGCCGGTGCCGGACGACCGGGTGCCGGACTACGGCTTCGTCGATCCGCTGCCCTTCGATGCGCGCTACGACTACAGCTATGACGGCATCATGCGCTGCGTCGAGCTGAGCTATGCTCGCCTCGGCCTCAACCGGATCGATATCCTCTATGTCCACGATATCGGCGTCTATACCCACGGCGCGGAACGCAACGCCGTCTATCTGCGCCAGCTCTTCGATTCCGGGCTGAAGGCGCTTTCGGAGCTGAAGTCGTCGGGCGTCGTCAAGGCTTTCGGCCTCGGCGTGAACGAGGTGCCCGTCTGCCTCGAGGTGATGCGCGAGGC
This sequence comes from Shinella zoogloeoides, assembly GCF_020883495.1. Lineage (NCBI taxonomy): Bacteria > Pseudomonadati > Pseudomonadota > Alphaproteobacteria > Hyphomicrobiales > Rhizobiaceae > Shinella > Shinella zoogloeoides. Next base: position 3,535,961 of record NZ_CP086610.1, read on the forward strand.
CGATCTCGACTGCATCCTGCTGGCGGGGCGCTATTCCCTGCTGGACCGCTCCGCGGTCGCCGAACTCCTGCCGCTCTGCGAGCGGAAAGGCACGTCGCTGGTGGTCGGCGGCGTGTTCAATTCCGGCATCCTGGCGACCGGCCCCGTGGAGGGCGCGCATTTCGACTACATGCCGGCGACGCCGGAGATTGCCGGCAAGGTCGGGGCGATGATGGCGATCGCCGACAAGGCGGACGTGCCGCTCGCCGCACCCGCCCTGCAGTTTCCGCTGCGCAATCCCTCCGTGGCCTCGGTGCTTGTCGGCACGGCCAAGCCGGAGAGCCTGCGGCGCAATATGGCGCTCGCACGCCAGACGCTGCCCGAGGACATATACCCGGCCTTCGAGCCCCATACGCTCGTCGCACCGGCGCTGGGAACCGAGGCGGTCAGACAATAGGATGAGGATCGAAAGACCATGCTGAAGGGAATTCATCCGCTGCTCGGCCCCGACCTCCTGCACACGATCAGGAGCATGGGCCATGGCGACGATATCGTCGTCGCCGACGCCAATTTTCCCGCGAGCTTCCTCGGTCCTATGGTCATCCGGGCGGACGGCGTCGATGCGATCGCCATGACCGAGGCCCTGCTGACGCATATGCCGCTCGATACATTCGTACCCGAGGCGGCCTGGCGCATGGAGGTGGTCGGGGACCCGCAGGCGGTGCCGGACGTCTGCGCGGCGTTTCAGGATGTCGTGCATCGGCTGGCCGGCGATTTCACCGTGCATGCGGTCGAGCGCTTCGCCTTCTACGACATGGCCCGCAAGGCTGCCTGCATCATTGCGACGACCGAATTTCGCCTCTACGGCAATATCATTTTGAAGAAAGGGGTCCTGCGCCCCCACGAGATTTTCCGAGGCTAGCCTTCGGGCCAGCCGCTGCCTTCGGACCGAGATCGCCCGCTTGCCAAGCCATGGCGTCGGGTGTAGCCTGCCCTGAATATGTTTTTTATCTATAAAAGGTCGAGTTGTTCGCTTCCTGCAACGCGATCCCCCAAGGAGGACAGGAAGCACCAGAGAGGAGAAACTTGATGAGCATTGCAAGATCGCTTCTGACCCGCCGCGCCTTTACGGCCCTTGCGGGTGCCGCATTCCTCGCCGTCGCCAGCCCCGTCGCCGCCTTTGCGGAGGGCGTCACCATTCCGATCATCGTCAAGGACACCACGTCCTTCTACTGGCAGATCGTGCTTGCCGGCGCCCGCGCCGCAGGCAAGGATCTCGGCGTGAACGTCCCGGAACTCGGCGCGCAGTCCGAATCCGACATCAACGGCCAGATCAGCATCCTTGAAAACGCCGTTGCGGGCGGCCCTGCCGCCGTCGTCATCTCGCCGACGGAGTTCAAGGCGCTCGGCAAGCCGGTGGACGAGGCGGCCAAGTCCGTTCCGATCATCGGCATCGACTCGGCAGCCGATTCCAAGGCCTTCACCTCGTTCCTGACGACGGACAACGTCCAGGGCGGCCGCATCGCCGCCGATGGCCTTGCCGCCGCCATCAAGGCCGCGACCGGCAAGGAAGAGGGCGAAGTCGCCATCATCACCAGCCTGCCGGGCGTCGGCTCGCTCGACCAGCGCCGTGAAGGCTTCCTCGACCAGGTCAAGACCAAATATCCGGGCCTGAAGGTCGTGGCGGACAAATATGCGGACGGTCAGGCCACCACCGGCCTCAACATGATGACCGACCTCATCACCGCCAATCCGAACCTCGTCGGCGTCTTCGCCTCCAACCTCATCATGGCGCAGGGCGTCGGCCAGGCGATCGCGGAAAACAAGCTCGGCGACAAGATCAAGGTCATCGGCTTCGATAGCGACGAAAAGACCGTCGGCTTCCTCAAGGAAGGCGTGCTGGCCGGCCTCGTCGTGCAGGACCCGTACCGCATGGGCTATGACGGCGTGAAGACGGCGCTCGCCGTCTCCAAGGGCGAGAAGGTCGAGGCCTTCGTCGATACCGGGGCAAACCTCGTGACCAAGGACAACATGGCCGATCCGAAGATCGACGCCCTCCTGAACCCGAAGGTCAACTGACCGGCCGTTTGACCATCTCCCGCCCGGGCCGCATGATCCGGGCGGGAGGCTTTGCGTGCAGTCACGGGAGGGACGAAGGATGAGCAGCCTCGAAGAGCTGAGCCATCGGCATGAAGACAAGGCGAAGCTCGCCGAATCCGATGCGGTGCCGCGCGGCGCGCCGATCCTCGAACTGCGCGGCCTGCAGAAGAAATACGGCCTCGTCGAAGCCCTGAAGCCGGCGACGGTCACGTTTCTGGCCGGGGAAATCCACGCCATCGTCGGCGAGAACGGCGCCGGCAAATCCACCCTGATCAAGCTCCTGACCGGCGTCATTCGTCGCACGGCCGGCGAGGTCTTCTGGTGCGGCAGGCCCGTCCAGCTCGCAACCCCCACCGAAGCCATCTCCCGCGGCATCAATGCCGTGCATCAGGAGGTCGTGCTGTGCCCGCATCTTTCGGTCGCGGCCAACATGTTCCTCGGCGACGAGCTGAACCGCTTCGGCCTGATGCGAAAGAGCGCCATGGAGCGCGCCGCGCAGGCCGTGCTGGACGATCTCGGTTTCCAGCTTCCTGCCGGCGCGCTGCTCGGCAGCCTCACCATCGGCCAGCAGCAGCTCGTCGCCACTGCCAAGGCGGCGATGCGCGGCATCCGCTTCCTCATCTTCGACGAGCCGACCGCCTATCTGACGCGGCAGGAATCCGCCCAGCTCTTCCGGCTCATCCGCCGGCTGCGCGATCAGGGTGTCACCATCGTCTATATCAGCCACCGCATGGAAGAGGTCTTCGAGCTTGCCGACCGGGTCTCGGTGCTGCGCGACGGCACCCATGTCGGCACGCGCCTGATCGGCGAGACCAATGAGAACGAGCTGATCGCCCTGATGATCAACCGCTCGATCGAGCAGATCTACCACAAGGAGGCGGTGCCGCCCGGCGATGTCATCGTCGAGACGCACGGCCTGTCCGGCCCGGGCTTCGAGGATGTGTCGCTGTCGGTGCGCGCCGGCGAGATCGTCGGCCTCTACGGTCTCATCGGTGCCGGCCGCAGCGAATTCGCGCTCGGCCTTTATGGCCGCCAGCCCATTTCCGCCGGTGAAATCCGCTGGGACGGCAAGAAGGTCGTCATTCCCAACGAGCGCGCCGCGATGGATCTCGGCATCGCGCTCGCGCCGGAAAGCCGCCGCGATCAGGGCCTCTGCCTCAACCTGCCCATCGGCCTCAACATCAACCTGCCGGTCTATCGCCGGCTGAGTTCGGGCCTCGTCATCCGCAAGGGCGACGAGGCGGAGAATGCCGACCGGCAGATCCGCGACCTGCGCATCAAGACGCCCTCGCGCCGGGTGCTCGCCTCCGCCATGTCCGGCGGCAACCAGCAGAAGATCGTCATCGGCAAGTGGCTGAGCCACGGCGCGCGCCTCTTCATCTTCGACGAGCCGACGGTCGGCGTCGATGTCGGCACCAAGGCGGAAATCTACCGTCTCTTCGGCGAGCTTCTCAAACAGGGGGCCGGCATCATCCTGATCTCGTCCTACCTGCCGGAAGTCTACGAGCTTTCCGACCGGCTGCACGTCTTCCGCGGCGGCCGTCTGGTCGCCAGCCACAACCATCGGGCAGCCTCGCACGAGGACGTCCTGACCCAGGCCATCGGCATCTGAACCGCCGCTCGAAAAAGGGAGAAGAAACATGAGCGTGGAGACGACGACGGAGAGCGCACCGGCGCCGCGCAAGGGCACGAATATCCTGCTCGGCCTGACGCTGCTGGGCCTCCTTCTGGCGCTGTGGCTGGCTCTCGGCCTGTCGACGGCCGCCTTCTGGACGCCGAACAACATTTCCAACCTGCTGCGTCAGGGGGCGATGACGGCGATCCTCGCGGTCGGCCAGACCTTCGTGATCATCACGGCGGGCATCGACCTTTCCGTCGGGGCCATCGTCGGCTTCACCAGCGTCATCATCGCCTGGCTGCTTCAGGCGGGCGTGCCGCTCTGGGCCTCGATCCTGCTGACGCTGCTGATCGGCGTCGCCATCGGCGCGTTCCATGGCTTCGGCATCGTGCGCATGGGCCTGCCGCCCTTCATCATCACGCTGGCGACGCTCACCTCGCTGCGCGGCATCGGCCTCTTGATCACCAACGGCTCGACCATCTCGATCAGCCACGAAGGCTTCACCAATTTCTCCCGGGCCGACTTCCTCGGCGTGCCGAGCCTCTTCTGGATGGTCATTCTGGTGGCGATCCCCGCTTTCGTCTTCCTGCATCTCTCCCGCTTCGGCCGCTATCTCTTCGCCGTCGGCTCGAATGGCGAGGCGGCGCGCCTTTCCGGCGTCAATGTCAACCGCACCATCTACCTCGCCTATATCCTGTCGGCCACCTGCGCCGCGCTCGTCGGCGTGCTGCTGGCGTCCCGCATCGGCATCGGCAACGCCACGCAGGCGGAAGGCTGGGAGCTTCAGGCCATCGCCTCCTCGGTCATCGGCGGCACCAGCCTTTTCGGCGCGGTCGGTTCGGTGCATGGCCCGCTGCTCGGCGCTTTCATTCTCGCGACCATCAACAACGGTGCGAACCTGCTCAACGTCAATTCGTTCTGGCAGCGCATCATCACCGGCCTGCTGATCATCGTTATCGTCTATTTCGACCAGCTCCGCCGTCGCGGAACCCGCTGAGATGAGGGCCGTCGTCTGCATCGAACCCGGCCGCCTCGAGGCGGTCGAGCGTCCGGCACCGGAAGCGCCGCCGGAGGGCTGGGTGCGCCTTGCCGTCAGCCATGTCGGCATCTGCGGCACGGACTATCATATCTTCGAGGGCAAGCACCCGTTCCTCGAATATCCCCGCATCATGGGCCATGAGGTTTCCGCCACGGTGCTCGATCCGGGCACGAGCGGCTTTCCCGCCGGCGCACCTGTCGTGGTGAACCCCTATATTTCCTGCGGCGCCTGCATCGCTTGCCGCAAGGGCAAGCCGAACTGCTGCACGGCCATCCGCGTGCTCGGCGTCCACACGGACGGGGCCTTCTGCGAGGAAATCCTGCTTCCGGCCGAAAACCTCTACCCCGCCGACGGCCTTTCGCTGGAAGCGGCCGCGACGGTGGAGTTCCTTGCCATCGGTGCCCATGCCGTGCGCCGCTCGCTCGCCCCGGCCGGTTCGCGCGCCCTCGTCATCGGCGCCGGCCCCATCGGTCTCGGCACGGCGCTCTTCTCCCGCATTGCCGGTCATGACGTCACGCTGATGGACACATCCGGCGAACGGCTCGCCATGGCGGCGGAACGTTTCGGCTTCGAAAGCGGCCTTCTCGCCGGCCCGTCCTCGGTGGAGGAGGTTGCCAGGGCCACCAACGGCGATGGCTTCGATGTCGTCTTCGATGCGACGGGCTACGGCAAGTCCATGGAAGCGGCCTTTTCCTATGTCGCCCATGGCGGCGCGCTGGTGCTGGTGAGCGTGGTGAAGGACGAGATCCGCTTCTCCGACCCGGAATTTCACAAGCGCGAAATGATGCTGATCGGCAGCCGTAACGCCACCCGCGTCGACTTCGAACATGTGATGGCAAGCATCCGCGCCGGCCATGTGCCGGTGGAGGCGCTGGTGACCCATCGCACGACGCTCGACCGGGTGCCCATTGACCTTGCCCGCTGGGCGACGGAAAAATCCGGTCTTATCAAGGCCATCGTGCGCGTTGGCGCATAAGGGAAGGACATCTCCATGAGCAATCTTCAGGGCAAGACCGTGCTGGTGACGGCAGCGGGGCAGGGCATCGGACGCGCCTCGGCGCTGGCCTTCCAGAAAGCCGGCGCGACGGTGATCGCCACCGACGTCAATCCCGCGACGCTGGCGAGCCTTGCGGATGAGAGCGGCATCGCTACGCGCATCCTCAACGTGCTCGACGATGCGGCCGTTTCCGCCGTCGTCGCCGATATCGGCCGCATCGACGTGCTCTTCAACTGCGCCGGCGTCGTCCATGGCGGCACCATCCTGGAAATGAAGGAGGACGACCTCGCCTTCGCCTGGAACCTCAACGTGCTCGCTATGGTGCGCACCATCCGCGCCGTGCTGCCGGGCATGCTGGAGCGCGGCGACGGGTCCATCGTCAACATGGCCTCGGTCGCCTCCAGCGTGAAGGGCGTGCCGAACCGCTTCGCCTATACCGTCACCAAGGCCGCCGTCATCGGCCTCACCAAATCGGTCGCCGCCGACTATGTGGCCAAGGGCATCCGCTGCAACGCCATCTGCCCCGGCACCGTGGAAAGCCCCTCGCTGCAGGACCGCATGCGCGCTGGCGGCGATTACGATGCGGCCCGCGCCGCCTTCATCGCCCGCCAACCGATGGGCCGCATCGGTACGCCGGAAGAGGTGGCCGATCTTGCGGTGCACCTTGCCGGCGCCACCTATACGACGGGTCAGGCCTATGTCATCGACGGCGGCTGGACGGGCTGAATCCCGTTCATGCTCGCGAAAGGTTCGCGGGCGTAGGATGCTTTCCGTGGAATGTTGCCACGCAGCGAAAACATGTTAGTGTTTTCGCAACTGCGCAAACCGGGTGACGATGGTGCGGGGTTCCGACCCGCATCCAGAATGGGGTAACGCGTCCGATGTATTATCAGCTCTACGAACTCAACCATGCGATGATGGCGCCCTGGCGGGCTGCCGCGGACCAGATGCGCCTTGCCTTCCGCAATCCGCTCAACCCGCTTTCGCACACCTATTTCGGCCGCTCCATGGCGGCGGGCTTCGAGGTTCTGGAGCGAACCACCCGGCGTTACGGCAAGCCGGAATTCGGCCTGCCCACCACCGTCATCGACGGTCAGGACGTCTCGGTTCACGAGAAGATCGTCTGGCAGCGTCCCTTCTGCAATCTCATTCATTTCGAGCGCTGTCTGCCGGCCGGCCACCGCAAGGATCCGAAGATCCTGATCGTCGCGCCCATGTCCGGCCACTATGCGACGCTGCTGCGCGGCACGGTCGAGGCCCTGCTGCCCCATGCCGAGGTGCACATCACCGACTGGGTGGATGCGCGCATGGTGCCGCTGTCCGAGGGACGCTTCGATCTCGACGACTATATCGATTACGTCATCCAGATGCTTCATGCGCTGGGGCCGGATACCCATGTCATCGCCGTCTGCCAGCCGGCCGTGCCGGTTCTGGCCGCCGTTTCGGTCATGGAAGCCGAGAACGACCCGCTGTCGCCCTCCTCCATGACGCTGATGGGCGGGCCGATCGATACACGCATCAATCCGACGGCGGTCAACAAGCTCGCCAAGGAAAAGCCGATCGAGTGGTTCCGCGACAATGTCATCATGCCGGTGCCGTGGCCGCAGCCGGGCGTGATGCGCGAGGTCTATCCGGGCTTCCTGCAGCTTTCCGGCTTCATGTCGATGAACCTCGACCGCCATGTCATCGCCCACAAGGAGTTCTTCGCCCATCTGGTGAAGAACGACGGGGACGCGGCGGAAAAGCACCGCGACTTCTACGACGAATATCTCGCCGTCATGGACCTGACCGCCGAATTCTACCTCCAGACGGTCGAGACGGTCTTCATGAAGCACGCCCTTCCGAAGGGCGAGATGATGCACCGCACGCGCCCCGTCGACACGACGGCGATCCGCAAGGTGGCGCTGCTGACCGTCGAGGGCGAGAACGACGATATCTCCGGCGTCGGCCAGACCGAGGCGGCGCAGACCATCTGCACCAACATCCCGGACGACATGCGCATGCACTATGTCCAGCCGGATGTCGGCCATTACGGCGTCTTCAACGGCTCGCGCTTCCGCAAGGAGATCGCGCCGCGCATTCTTTCCTTCATGGCCGCCCATGGCAAAGCCGACAAGGCGAAGCCGATGCCGCGTGTCATCAAGGGCGGCAAGGCCGGCGGCGTCTGATTTTTGAGGCTCGTTTCAGGCACTTGTCCGATTCCATCAGGCATCGCCTTGAACGCCATGGGCACGCTGCCCACATCGGATTCACCGGAAACCGGGGTGGTTTCCGCCGATCGTGAGGAAGATTGCACATGAACCAGTCAGCACTGATCCGTCCGGACTGGACGCCTGCGACCATCGCCCTGATGGTGCTCGGCTTCGTGGTGTTCTGGCCGCTCGGCCTTGCCATGCTAGCCTACATCATCTTCGGCGACCGCCTGAGAACCTTCAAGAAAGACGCCAACGACAGCGTGGACGGCATGTTCGCCTCCTGCCGCGGCAAGTTCCGCGGCGGCCGTGGCCATGGCTTCCGCAGCGCCACCGGCAATGTCGCCTTCGACGACTGGCGTGACGCCGAGCTTGCCCGCCTCGACGAGGAGCGCCGAAAGCTCGACGAAATGCGCGAGGAATTCGACGCCTACAGCCGGGAACTGCGCCGCGCCAAGGACCAGGAGGAGTTCGACCGCTTCATGCGCGAACGCCGCGCCAAGGGCCAGAGCGACGTCCCGGGTTTCCCCGCGAACTGAACGGCCTGAACGGATGAACGAAGCGACCGGCGCCCTCAGCGCCGGTTTTTCGTCGAGGCGTTTCAGCAAGCGCCGAATCGGCTATGAAAGGCAGCATGTTTTCCCTGGCTCGCAAGCCCCGCAAGGCCCTGAAGACCCCGCCTCCGCCGGAACGGCGCGAGATCGACGTCAATGGCAAGGCCGTGCCGCTGACCATAAAGCGCGATCTGCGCGCCACGCGCCTGACGTTACGTATCGAGCCCGGCGGCCGGGCGCTACGCATGACGGTGCCGAACGGCATCGCCGAGCGCGACATCCGCGATTTCCTCACCCGTCATCAGGGCTGGCTGATGACGAAGCTCGCCAAATTCCGCTCGACCAACGAACTGGAGGATGGCGGCTATGTCATGATCCGCGGTGTCGCGCATCGCATCGAGGCGACGGGCAGGCTGCGCGGCCTGACCGAGGCCGTCATCGTCGATGACGAAGCCGTGCTGCGTGTCGGCGGCATGGAGGAGAGCATTCCCCGCCGCATCAGCGATTTCCTGAAGAAGGAGGCGCGGCTGGAACTGGACCGCCTCGTTGCCGTCCATGCGGGCCGCATCGGCAAGCGTGTGAAGTCCCTGACCCTGCGCGATACGCGTAGCCGCTGGGGCTCCTGTTCGGCGGATGGCGCTCTGAGTTTCTCCTGGCGCATCGCCATGGCCCCGCCCCATGTCATCGATTATCTCGCCGCCCATGAGGTGGCGCATCTCGCCGAAATGAACCACAGCCCCGCCTTCTGGTCGCTCTGCGCGCAGCTCTGCCCGACGACGGAGGAGGCCAAGCGCTGGCTCAAGCGCAACGGCAGCCTGCTGCACGCCGTCGATTTCGGCTAGATTTCACCGCCGATCGGCCAGCGCCTCGCGGATTTTCCTGTCCGTATTGTACTGTCCCAGCGCATAGACCGCCCAGATGGCGGCCGGCAGCCAGCCGATCAGCGTGACCTGCAGGATGAGGCAGATGATGCCGGCAATCGGGCGTCCGATGGTGAAGAACACCAGAAAGGGCAGGAGGATGGCGATGATGAGCCGCATGGTCGTCTCCGGTCTTGATCTGCCCTCCATATGGGCGCTGTGCCGGCCCATGCAAGGGTGTCGGTTCCGGCCCTCTTGCCGCCGTCTTTCGGCTCGACTCTTCCGGTGATTCGTGCGACTCCCATGCCCCATGACACTCGACATCAAAATCTGCGGACTGAGGACCGAAGAGGCCGTCGACAGGGCGGTTGCGCTCGGCGCGAGCCATATCGGCTTCATCTTCTTTCCCAAAAGCCCGCGCAATATCGAGCCTTCCGATGCCGGCCGTCTGGCGGAGCGGGCGCGCGGCCGCGCGAAGATCGTCGCGGTGACGGTGAATGCCGACAGCGACACGCTCGACGAGATCGTCGACCAGCTTTCGCCCGATATGCTCCAGCTTCACGGCAGCGAAAGCCCGGAGCGGGTCCTGACCGTCAAGGCCGTCTATGGCCTGCCGGTCATCAAGGCCTTTTCCGTGCGCGAGGCGGACGACCTGAAGAAGATAGACCCCTATATCGGCATTGCCGACCGGTTCCTCTTCGATGCCAAGCCACCGGCCGGCTCCGAGCTTCCGGGCGGCAACGGTGTCTCCTTCGACTGGAACCTCATGCATCTGCTTGACGACGGCGTCGATTACATGCTTTCGGGTGGGCTGAACAAGGATAACCTCGCCGAGGCCATCCGGATGACCGGCGCGCCGGGCATCGACGCAAGTTCGGGCGTCGAGAGCGCACCGGGCGTCAAGGACCTCGGCTTGATGGAAGCGTTTTTTGAGGCGGCACGAAAGGCGGAACGCGAGACCGCCGCCGCAGGGAGAGGCAAGTGAACCAGTCACCCAACCTGAATTCGTACCGCGCCGGTCCCGACGAGGACGGCCGTTTCGGCATTTTCGGCGGCCGTTTCGTCGCCGAAACCCTGATGCCGCTGATCCTCGATCTTCAGGAAGAGTGGAACAAGGCCAAGACCGATCCCGCTTTCCAGGCGGAACTGAAGGACCTCGGCGCCCATTATATCGGCCGCCCGAGCCCGCTCTATTATGCCGAGCGCCTGACGCAGCATCTCGGCGGCGCGAAGATCTACTTCAAGCGCGAGGAGCTGAACCACACCGGCTCGCACAAGATCAACAATTGCATCGGCCAGATCCTGCTTGCCAAGCGCATGGGCAAGACGCGCATCATCGCGGAAACCGGCGCCGGCCAGCATGGCGTGGCCTCGGCGACGGTCGCCGCCCGCTTCGGCTTCCCATGCGTCGTCTATATGGGCGCGACGGACGTGGAGCGTCAGGCCCCGAACGTCTTCCGCATGAAGCTGCTCGGCGCGGAAGTCCGCCCCGTCACGGCCGGCAGCGGCACGCTGAAGGACGCGATGAACGAGGCGCTGCGTGACTGGGTCACCAATGTCGACGATACCTATTACCTGATTGGCACCGCCGCCGGCCCGCATCCCTATCCGGAGCTGGTGCGCGATTTCCAGGCCGTCATCGGCGCGGAAGCGCGCGAGCAGATGCTGGCCGCCGAAGGCCGCCTGCCGGACATGGTCGTTGCCGCCGTCGGCGGTGGCTCCAACGCCATCGGCATCTTCCATCCCTTCCTCGACGACAAGAACGTCCAGATCGTTGGCGTCGAAGCCGGCGGCAAGGGCCTCGAGGGCGATGAGCACTGTGCCTCGCTGACGGCCGGCTCGCCGGGCGTGCTGCACGGCAACCGTACCTATCTGCTTCAGGACGCGGACGGCCAGATCAAGGAAGGTCACTCGATCTCCGCCGGCCTCGACTATCCCGGCATCGGCCCGGAACATGCCTGGCTGCACCAGATCGGCCGCGCCGAATATGTTCCGATCATGGATGACGAGGCGCTGGAAGCCTTCCAGCTCCTGACGAAGCTCGAGGGCATCATTCCGGCGCTGGAGCCGAGCCATGCCGTCGCCGAGGTGATCAAGCGCGCGCCGAAGATGGGCAAGGACCAGATCATCCTGATGAACCTCTCCGGCCGCGGCGACAAGGATATCTTCACCGTCGGCAAGATCCTCGGCATGGAGCTCTAAGATGACCGCACGCATGGACAAACGCTTCGCGGATCTCGTCGCCGAAGGCCGCCCGGCCCTCGTGACCTATTTCATGGGCGGCGACCCGGACTATGCCAGTTCGATGGAGATCATGAAGGCGCTGCCGAAGGCCGGCTCCGATGTCATCGAACTCGGCATGCCCTTCTCCGACCCGATGGCCGATGGCCCGGCGATCCAGGTTGCCGGCCAGCGCGCGCTGAAGGGCGGCCAGACGCTCGCCAAGACGCTGCAGATGGCGCGCGACTTCCGCAAGGAAGACGACGCGACGCCGATCGTGCTGATGGGCTACTACAATCCGATCTATATCTACGGCGTCGAACGCTTCCTCGACGAGGCGCTTGCGGCCGGCATCGACGGCCTCATCGTCGTCGACCTGCCGCCGGAAATGGATGACGAGCTGTGCATCCCGGCGCTCGCCCGGAACATCAACTTCATCCGCCTCGCGACCCCGACCACGGACGAGAAGCGTCTTCCGACCGTCCTGAGAAACACGTCGGGCTTCGTCTACTACGTCTCGATGAACGGCATCACCGGTTCGGCCCTGCCCGATCCCTCGCTCATCGGCGGCGCGGTCGGCCGCATAAAGGCCCATACGAAACTGCCCGTCTGCGTCGGCTTCGGCGTCAAGACGGCCGAGCATGCCCGCGCCATCGGCGCATCCGCGGACGGTGTCGTCGTCGGCACCGCCATCGTCAACCAGATCGCCTCCAGCCTCACGGCGGACGGCAAGGCGAGCGCCGCCACCGTCGCCGGTGTCGAGACGCTGGTCAGGAGCCTCGCATCGGGCGTGCGTGCATCGCGCCTTGCGGCGGCAGAGTAAAGTTCCCACATGGGAACCGTTGTAACGGGAGTCTAGACCGTGAACTGGATCACGAATTACGTTCGGCCGAAGATCAACTCGATGCTTGGCCGCCCTGACCGGGATGTACCGGAAAACCTCTGGATCAAGTGCCCGGAAACCGGCGAGATGGTGTTCCATCGCGATCTCGAGGAAAACAAGTGGGTCATCCCGGCTTCGGGCTACCACATGAAGATGCCGGCCAAGGCCCGCCTCAAGGACCTCTTCGACGAGGGCGTCTACGAGTCCCTGCAGCAGCCGAAGGTGGCGCAGGACCCGCTGAAGTTCCGCGATTCTAAGAAGTATACGGACCGCCTGAAGGACAGCCGCGCCAAGACCGAGCTGGAAGACACGATCCTTGCCGGCGTCGGCAAGGTGCGCGGCGTCAAGCTCGTCGCCGTCGTGCATGAATTCGCCTTCATGGCCGGCTCGCTCGGCATTGCCGCCGGCGAGGCGATCATCAAGGCCTTCGAACGCGCCATTGCGGAAAAGTGCCCGCTCGTCATGTTCCCCGCCTCCGGCGGCGCGCGCATGCAGGAAGGCATCCTCTCGCTCATGCAGCTTCCGCGCACCACGGTCGCCGTGGAAATGCTGAAGGAAGCGGGCCTGCCCTATATCGTCGTGCTCACCAACCCGACGACGGGCGGCGTGACGGCTTCCTACGCCATGCTGGGCGATATCCACCTTGCCGAGCCGGGTGCGGAAATCTGCTTCGCCGGCAAGCGCGTCATCGAACAGACCATCCGCGAGAGGCTGCCCGAGGGCTTCCAGACCTCGGAATACCTGCTCGATCACGGCATGGTCGACATGGTCGTCAAGCGCCATGACATTCCCGAAACGCTGGCCCGCCTTCTGAAGATCCTGATGAAGAAGCCGGCGGCTTCCGCGAACGGCGCCCTTGCCATCGCGGCCCAGTGACATGACCGGTGTGGTGGCCAGCGAGGCGACAACGGAGATCGAGAAGCTTCTCGGTCTTCATCCCAAGGGGTTCGATCTTTCGCTGGACCGCATCACGCGGCTCCTCGCCGCCCTCGGCGATCCGCATCTGAAACTGCCGCCGGTCATCCATGTGGCCGGCACCAATGGCAAGGGGTCGGTCACCGCCTTCTGCCGCTCGATCCTGGAGGCGGCGGGCCTTTCCGTCCACGTCCACACCTCGCCCCATCTCGTCAACTGGCATGAGCGCTACCGCCTCGGCGTTGCGGGCGGGCGAGGCCGGTTCGTCGAGGATGCGGTGCTGGCCGATGCCGTGCGCCGGGTGGCCGAGGCCAATGGCGGCGAGAAGATCACCGTCTTCGAAATCCTGACGGCCGTCACCTTCCTGCTCTTTTCCGAACATCCCGCGGATGTGGCGATCATCGAGGTCGGCCTTGGCGGCCGCTTCGATGCGACCAATGTCATCCAGCACCCTGCCGTTTCAATCGTCATGCCGATCTCGCTCGACCATCAGGCCTATCTCGGCGACCGGGTCGAGCTGATCGCGGCGGAAAAGGCCGGCATCATGAAGCGCGGCGCGCCCGTCATCATCGGCTTCCAGAGCGAAGAGGCCGCCCGCGACGTGCTGATCGCCACCGCCGAACGGCTCGGCTGCCCCTATGCCGTCTACGGTCAGGATTTCCTGGCGCATGAGGAGTTCGGCCGCCTCGTCTATCAGGACGAGTTCGGCCTTGCCGACCTGCCGCTGCCCCGCCTTCCCGGCCGCCACCAATATGCCAATGCCGCCGCCGCCATCCGCGCCGTCAAGGCGGCCGGCTTCGCAATTACAGAGCATGCTATGGAAATCGGCCTGTCCCGCGTCGAGTGGCCGGGCCGCCTGCAACGGCTGACGGACGGCGCGCTGGCGCAGCTTGCCCCGCGCGGCAGCGAGATCTGGGTCGATGGCGGGCACAATCCCGGTGCCGGTCAGGTCATTTCCGAGACCATGGCGAATTTCGAGGAGCGCGATCCGCGCCCGCTCTTCCTCGTCACCGGCATGATCAACACGAAGGATCCGGTCGGTTATTTCGAGCCCTTCGGCGCCCTTGCCGAGCGCGTCTTCACGGTGCCGATCCGCGGCTCCGACGCCGGTCTCGACCCGGTGGCGCTCGCCGGCGATGCCGCCCGTGCGGGCCTCGAAGCCGAACCCATTCCGACGGTCGCCGAGGCGCTCATCGAGATCGGCCGCATCACTTCGGAGGATTCCGTCCCTCCGCGTATCCTGATCGGCGGCTCGCTCTATCTCGTCGGCGATGTCCTTGCCGACAACGGCACCCCGCCGACCTGATAACGGAGAGAAAACGTCTCCGCGTCACCCTCGGCCTTGTGCCGAGGGTCTGCCAACGCATCGAAAACCGCGACGTTCGCAGATGCTCGGGGCAGGCCCGAGCATGACGGAGGAGACGATGTCGTCAAACGTTGCCAACAAAAAGCCCGGCGCAAAGGCCGGGCTTTGAGTTTGATCTTGTCGATGGCCGATCAGGCGGCGCTGGAAATCCACGAGGAGAGAGCCGTCTTCGGCGCGGCGCCGACCTTGATGTCGGCGACTTCACCGCCCTTGAACATGGCGAGCGTCGGAATGGAGCGCACGCCATAGGCGGCGGCCAGTTCCGGGTTTTCGTCGATGTTCAGCTTGGCGACCTTCACCTTGCCGGTGAGTTCAGCGGAGATTTCTTCCAGAGCGGGCGCGATCATCTTGCACGGGCCGCACCATTCGGCCCAGAAATCGACGACGACCGGCTCGGCGGAATTGAGCACTTCGGCCTGGAAATTGGACTTGTCGACTTTAACGGTAGCCATGAGGCTCTCCTTGAATGGTGATCGTTGCACAAGATGTGATGCCGCCGGCCTCCGGTTTCAAGGCCGGACGGGAGAGGCAAGGCCGCGGATGTCCCCCTCGGTATCTCATTTCGAGGCAAGTTCGGCAAGGCTCGCCTCCAGACGGTCAGCTCCGAGCCAATAGGTTCTGGCAGCCTCGGTATAGATCAGCCCGCAGCGGATTTCCCGGCCGGGATAAAGCGGCGCGAGGATCGTCCGGTAGATCGCAAGCTGCGCCCGGTGCTCGAAGGGAATGTCGTCCACGGAGCCGGGCGGCGCGCGGTTGGTCTTGAAATCGACGATCTCCACCGCGTCTTCGGTCACCGCCATGCGGTCGATGCGGCCCGAGACGGCATAGTCCCGGCTGCCGAGCGACAGCGTGCCCATGATCGAGACCTCCGCCCGCGCTTCGGGGGAGAAGATCGCCGCAAGGCTCTCGTCGCCAATGACCGCAAGTGCGGCTGCAACGAGGGCGTTCTTCGCATGCTCCGGCCAGCCCGCCGCCGCCCGCTCGAGATAGCGCCGCGCCGCCGCCGGCCGCTCCTCTGCAACGAAGGCGGGCAGGACCTGCAGGAAACGGTGCAGGATGCGCCCGCGCTCCAGCGCAAGCCCCGCGCCCGAAGCCCCGCCTCGCTTGCCGAAGAGCGCCGAAGGCACCAGAAGGTCGGCCTTGTCCGTCTCGATCACCGCCGCCGCGCCCGAGGGGCTGAGTGGTCGCGGCAGGGATTTTTGCGGCGGCAGCGGACGTCCCAGCGCTTCCGGCAGCACCGTTTCCGTTTTCTCGTTGGCGGGCGTCGCGAGGACGTCGCCGACCGTCGCCGCACCTGCCTCGCGCCAGGAGAAGCCCTGCCAGCTTTCCCCCGGGGTCGAGAAACCCGTCTCCACGCAGCGTTCGCCATCGGCCGAGAGCGCAGCGGCGATCATCGGATGCCAGGTATCCTTGTTCTCCTGTCGGCCGCGATAGCCGCAGACGACGAGCCGGTCGGCCGCGCGCGTCATCGCCACATAGAGCAGCCGGCGATATTCCTCTTCCGCCCCCGCCTTGATGCGCTCGGCATCGGCCTCGGTCAGCTCGTTGCCGAGATCCTTCAGTGGCAGCCAGGCCGGCAGGCCGCCGGGCGGGCCCAGCCCTGAAAGGAAGCGAAGCTGCGGCATATGGCTATGGCTGAAAGCCTTCGCCCCGCCATCGACGAGGAAGACGACCGGCGCCTCCAGCCCCTTGGCCGCATGCACGGTCATGATGCGGATCTCGCCGCGCGCCTTGTCCTGCTCGCGCTTGACGGTCGGTGCCTCCAGCTCCAGCGTCGAGACGAAGGCCTGCAGGCCGGGCAGGCCGTTTTCCTCCTGCTCCAGCGCGAAGGTCAGGAATTCGTCGATGATCTCGCCCGCCTCTGCCCCTAGCCGGGCAAGGAAGGCGCGTCGCCCGCCGCCCGCACCCAGGATGCGCGCATAGAAGTCATACACGGACTGGCCGCGCGCATTGGAAAGCGTGCCCTCAAGCCGGCGAACGATTGCTGCGAGCTTTTCATCCGTCTGCGCCATGGCGCAAAGCCGCGCCCAAAGCGGCTGCTTCTCACCGCGCCGGGCGGCAAGCTCGAACAGGTTATCTTCATCGAGGCCGAAGAGCGGGCTTTTCAAAAGCGCAGCCAGCGAAAGATCGTCCTCCGGCAATACGGCGAAGCGGCCGAGCGCCATCAGGTCCTGCACGGCGATGTGCTTGGTCAGCACCAGCCGGTCGGCCCCCGCGACGGGCAGGTTGTGCCGCTGCTTTAGCGTGCGGGTCAGCGCGTTGACGAAGGCGTCGCGCTTGCGCACCAGCACGATCACGTCGCCCGCCTCCATCGGCCGGGCCTTGCCCTTTTCCGTCACCGTCTCGCGGCCGATCCAGTCGGCAAGCGTATCGGCGATGCGCCGGGCGAGCACATTGATCGGTGCTTCCTCGGCAACGGCGTCGAAGGGTGCGGTCCAGTCTTCCTCGTCGAGACCTGGCGGCGCGGCGATCACCTCCCAGATATCGACCGCTCCCGGCTCGCGGCCGCGATTGGAGGCATGCACGATCTCGCCGCCGTCCGGCGTCAATCCGCGTGCATTGCCGGGATCGAGAAATACCCGGTCGACCGCCGAAAGCACGTCGCGCGTCGAGCGGAAGGAGAGCAGCAGCCGGATCGGGCTGAATGCCGCCTCCGCCATCTGCGTGCGGCGGGAAACCTCCCGGCCTTCCTCGGCAAACCGCTCCGGCCGAGCGCCCTGGAAGGAATAGATCGACTGCTTCTCGTCCCCGACGGCAAAAATCGTGCGGCCGGCAATGCGCGCCGTTTCGCCGGCGAAGAAATCGTCCGTCAGCGCCTTGACGATCTGCCATTGCCGGGGGCTGGTGTCCTGCGCCTCATCGACGAGGATATGGTCGATGCCCTGGTCGAGCTTGTAATGCACCCAGGCGCTCACCTGCTCGCGCGTGAGCAGCGCCGCGGTGCGGTCGATCAGGTCGTCGAAATCGAGCAGGCTGCGCGCCCGCTTCAGGTCCTCGTAGTCGCCGATCAGCCGCTCGGCGATGACGAGCGCGGCAAGCGTCGCCTCGTACATGCGAAAACGCCGAAGCCGGTCGTCGCAGGCGATTACATGGGCCTGCGCGGCCTGTAGCACCGTTTCGAAATGAGGAGCATCCTTCTTCAGTTTGGCGGAGAAGAAGGCATTGTCCAGTTTTCTCGGGCTACCGCCTTCCGTGAAGAACAGTTTGTAGAGGGCGGCATAGCGCGCTTGTCCATCGGTAAGGCCGCGCACGGTTCTCAAACCGGCAGCCGACTTTTTTACCGTCTCGCTGCCAAGGCTTTCGGCGGCGGCGAGGTAGCTTTCCAGCATCGCTCCTTGCAAGCCGTCCAGCGGCCAGAAGGCGGCGAGCATGTCCTCCGCCGTCTCGCCCGGCGCCAGCCCGATTTCCCGGCGAAGCACCGTCTCCGCGCCGCCGGCTTTCTCCGCGGCTTCGAAGAGTTCGCGGATCGGCCCGCGGCTGGCGACGATGTCGGAAATCAGCTTTTCCAGCCCCGTATCGTCGGCAATGTCGAGCACGGTGGCGAAGGCGGCGGCGAGCATCCGGTCGTCCTCGCTCGCCGTCGCGGTCAGCAGCGTGCGCCGCGCATCGGCCAGCAGCACGGCCGCCGCCCGGTCGTCGAGCACGGAGAAATGGCCGGCGACATTGGCTTCCAGCGGGAACTGGTGCAGCAGCGCCTCGCAGAAGGCGTGGATGGTCTGGATCTTCAGCCCGCCCGGCGTTTCGAGCGCCCGGGCGAAGAGCCGCCGCGCCTCGGCCAGCTTGAAGAGGTCCGGCCGCTCGCCCTCGATGGCCGCCACCCGGTCGGAGAGCGCCTCGTCGGAAAGCGTCGCCCATTCGGCCAGCCGCTCGAAGACGCGGTTCGACATTTCCGAGGCCGCGGCCTTGGTATAGGTGAGGCACAGGATCGCCGAGGGCCGGCAGCCGGCGAGCAGCAGGCGGATGACACGCTGCGTCAGCACATGCGTCTTGCCCGAGCCGGCATTGGCCGAAACCCAGGCCGAACGGCGCGGATCGGAGGCCGTCGCCTGCTTCCGCGAGGTCCAGTCCAGCCAGGCGGCGGGTTCCGAAGAGGCGGGCCTGTCTTCCTCAAGCATCCTCGGCCTCCCCGCTGTTTTCGGCGGACGACCATTCGGCGACGCGCGCCAGATGGTCGTATTCCCCGCCATAGTCCCGTTCCTGCTCCGGGATCAGCCGCGAGGCGAAGCCGTAGCGCCCTTCGATCAGCCCCGTCAGCAGCTTCTCCAGTTCGGTTAGCGCTTCCTCCGCAAGGTCGGACGCGGATTTCGGCGTCGCGCTGGCGGATTTGGAGTGTTCGTTGTTGACCTGCTCGTCCTTGAACCGTTCGCCGGGTTTGAGGCGCACATAAAGAAGGTTCGCCGGCTCGCGGATGCCGGGGCCGCGGAAGGCACCCCGCTTGATTGCCGCGGCCTCCAGCGCAAGCTGCGGGTCGAGCAGCGCCCGCGCCACTCTCAAGGAAGGCGTGCTGCCGGTCTTGTAGTCGAGAAGATCGGCGCTGCCATCAGGCAGGATGTCGATGCGGTCGGCAATGCCGGTGAGCCGCACGCCGCTCAGGGAAAGATCGAGCGAGGCCGGCACCTCCGTCAGGCTTTCCCGCACGCCGGCGGCCCGCTTCAGGTGCCATGCCACGAAGGCGCGGGCGACGGCGGCAAAGCGTGGCCGCCAGACGGCGTCGATATGCGGCGGCAGGCTTATCGCGTCGAATTCCTCGGTGAGAATCCGGCTTATCAACGACTGGGGCTCGCCGGTCGTCTCCTCCCGCACGAAGCGGTCGACGATGCGGTGATAGAGCGAGCCACGCTCGGCCGGGCCGGGGTCGAGATTGAAGGGCGCGACCGGATCGAGCCGGAGGATATGCTGGGCATAGATCGCATAGGGATCGCGCCGCAGCCGCCCGATCTGGCTGAAGGAATACTTTTTCGGCTGCAGGTCCGCCGGCGGGCGGGGAGCCGGGCGCGGCGCATTGGGTACCGGCGCACTCCTGTCCACCGCATTCGCCCAGAGGATGAAATCCTTGCCGCGTGCCCGCAGGTCGCCCGCCAGAGCCGGGCCGCCGACGGCGAGCAGCCGTTGCAGCCAGCGCGAGGCGACGGTCGGCGCGGTGCCGTTGCGTAGCGCCCGCGTCAGGATGAATTTTGGCGCTCCGGCGGCCATTTGCAGGTCGTGGCCGAGCTGGCCGATGCGGCGCTCAGGCGGCTCCAGCCCGATCTCTACCTTCATGATGCGGGACAGGAACGCGTCATTCGCCGCCTGACCCGGCCATGTGCCCTCGTTCAGCCCGCCGATCACCACCGTATCGACGCTTTGCAGGCGCGATTCCAGCGCCCCGAAGATGAAGACGCGCGGATGACGCATGGAGCGCGGCTTGACGCTCTCGCTCGTCGCCAGCGCCTCGATGATATCGCACCATTGCGGCCCGTCGGCCTCGATCTGCCCGTCCGTCTCGATGACGCTTTTGAAGAGGTTGGCAAGGCTGTCGCCCGCCTCGCCGGACCAGAGCGCCGCAAGGTCGCCGTGCTCGTCCACCGCCACTGCTTCCAGCGCCCGCCCGGTCCGCTCCGCCCAGTCGGAGAGCGGCAGCTTCGTGGAGAAGCGCCGTCCCGTCCGGCTTTGCTGTACGAGGAGGCCGGCCAGCGGTTCGACCGCTTCGGCGATCCGCCTTGCGAGGTCCTGCGCCAGCGGAACGGCGCTTTCCGGCAGCGCCGTGCGCCAGAAAGGTGGATGGCGGTCGCCGGCCTGCTGCGCGATGGCGGCTTCCAGCAGTGGTTCCAGCGTGGAAATGTCGATCTCCGCTGTGCCGCCGCGCAGCGCCGTCAGTTCCAGCGCGGTCACGGCCGCGCGAATATCGGCCTCGGCAAGGCCGAAGCGGGCGAGGGGATGCTTTAGGAGGGCGACCAGCGGCACCGGGTCGCCGGGGCGCAATGCCGCTTCGGTGAGAAGGCGTAGCAGCGTGCCCTGCGGCGTGAAGAGCAGCGGCGTGCCGGCCGAATCGTCCGCCTCGATGCCGAAGCGGGCGAGTTCCGCCGCAACGCGCCGGCCGAGCTTGCGGTCCGGCGTGATCAGCGCCGCCTGCGCGTCTTCGCTCTCTTCCAGCGCAAGCCGCAGCGCAATGGCGATGGCCAGCGCTTCCTCGCGTTCGTTGGCGGCTTCGATGAGGGAGACGTCGCGGAAAGCCGCTGCCATCGCATCCGCATCGAGCGTGCCGCGCACCTCACCCCAGCCTGCCGTCGCCTGCGTCGGCAGGAAGGCGCTGGAGAGGATTCTTGTGCGGTATTCCAGGGCCTCGGGCGGCGTGCCCAGCGTTTCCACATCGTCCCGCGTGCGGCCCATACGGGCGAGCAGTCGGTGGAGGCCGTATTGCGCATGGCTGCGCGAGGCGGCGTCCGGCTTCTGCGCGCCGTCCTGCCGGCCGACCAGCAGCCATTCGGCGTCCGACATGAAGCGGTCCAGCCCCGGCAGGATGACGACGCCGTTCGGCAGGTCCGCCACGGCGGCGACCAGCCCGGCCGTCGCCGGAATGGAACCCGTCGAGCCGGCGATGATGACGGGGCCGCCGGGCGGGGAATGGCGGTAGCGTTCCGTCTCGGCGTGGAGCGTCGCATTGCGCCGGAGGGAGGGGGAGGAGCGGTTCAGTTCCGTCAGCCGCGCCGGCCAGAAGTCGCTGGCGATCTTCAGGAATTCGGCGGTGAGCTGCCACCAGAGCGCATGGTTGGAGGTATCGAGATTGTCCAGCGCCGACCAGTCCAGCTCCTCCGTCTCCATCGCGTCGATGATCTCGGCGAGGTTGCGGGCAAGCCACACGGCATCCGCCGGGCTGGCGGGGGCGACGAGCGGGCTGTCGGCATGGATGGAGGTCACGGCGGCCGGCAGCCGGTTGCGCCAGGCGAGGACGAGGCGGGCCAGCTCCAGAAGCCGCGTCGGGCCGGAAAGCGGCTCGGCCATGTCGAGGAGGGTGGGGGCCACCTCGTCGAAGAAACCGCTGTCGTCGTCCGTCTCGCCGAGCGCGCGGATGGTGGGAAGGATCGCCGAGCGGCCGCCGAAGAGATCGACGAATTCGGAGCGTATGACGCGGGCCGAACGTCGGGTCGGCACATAGATGGTGACGTCGGCCAGTGCCAGCGGATCGGCGGGATCGTAGGTGAAGCCGGGCACGAGCCGCCCGTCGACGAGGCTTTCCGCGACCGTCTTCAGGAAGGGCAGGCTCGCGGGGATCGAATAGATGCGGCCGCCCCGGCCGCCCTTCACGCTGCCGCCTCGCGGAAGGCGCCGATCACGGCCTCGGCCGCGCCGATCGCCTCGGGCGTGCCGACGGTGATCCAGTGGCCTTCCAGCATGATGCCGTGCAGCCGGCCCTTCTCGATGGCGCGGTCGAAATAGATATTGAGGTTGAAGGCGTCATCGGGCGCATCGTCGAGCAGAACAGGCATCAGGGCGAGCGCTCCGGCATAGACGACCGGCGTGCCGCTGCCTTCCCGGTAGCGGGTAAGGCGGCCTTCCGCATCGAGCGAAAAGTCCTTCTTGCCGTTGTGCCCCGTCGTATCCTCGAGCTTCACGCAGAGCATGAGCATGTCCATGGTATCGGGATCGAAGGTTTCCGCGAGCCGCTGGAGATTGGTCTTCCGGCCGGGTTTCTCGCCGATCCAGAAGAGGTCGGCGTTCATGACGAGGACGGGGTCGCGCGCAAGCAGCTTCAGGCCCCTTGCAAGCCCCCCGCCGGAATTCATCAACTGGTCCGTCTCGTCGGAAAGCACGATCTCCGGCACGGTGCGGTTTGCAAGATGCGCCGTCATCTGGTCGGCGAAATGGTGGACGTTGACGACGGCGCGTTTGACGCCCGCTTCCGCCAGCGCATCCAGCCCGTAGTCGATCATCGGCTTGCCGGCGACGGGCACGAGGGGCTTGGGCATGGTGTTGGTGATGGGGCGCAGGCGCGTTCCAAGGCCGGCGGCCAGCACCATGGCGTCTTCGATCTTCATCGGGGCACTCGCGCTATGATTCGGTTGCGAGGATTCCAGCCTTTTCGCACCAGTCGCGCAAGGGGGCGAGGTCGGGATGGGAAAGCGCCCGCGTGAGATTGCGGAAGGTGCGCGGCATGTGGCGCATATAGGCCGGCTTGCCGTCGCGCTGCATCAGCCGCACCCAGATGCCGACGAGCTTGCAATTGCGCTGCGCCGCCATGACATGCCAGTCGCGCAGGAAGCGATCCCCGTCGAAGCCGCCCTGCTTCTCCCGCAGGGAAAGGTAATGGGCGAGCATGCTATCCGCCAGTTCGCCCGGAATGTCGACGCGGGCGTCCTGCACCAGCGAGGCGACGTCATAGGCGGAAGGGCCGATCATCGCATCCTGGAAATCGATGATGCCGACCCGGTCGGTGCCGTGGGCTTCCGGTCGCCAGATGATGTTCGGCGAATGGAAGTCGCGCAGGAGAAGATTGTGCTCGGCGGCCGCAAGGCTTTCGATCAGCCCGTCCCAGATGGCGATGTATTCGCGGCGCTCGTCCTCGCTCGCCGGTGTGCCGCGTTTCCAGGGCAGATACCAGTCGGTGAGCAGGCTCACCTCGATCTGCATGGCGTCGCGGTCGAAATCCGGCACGGTATGGACGATACCGTCCGCCACCGGAAGATCGCGCGCGAAAGGCTGGCCGTGCATCTTTGCGAGGCAGGCCGCGCTCTCCAGGTAGCGCTCCGCGATCGGCGCGCCCTCCGCATCGAGAACGCCTTCGCTGCCGAGGTCTTCGATCAGCAGGATGCCCTGCTCGATATCCGTCTCGTAGATGGCGGGTGCGCGCAGGTCGCGGGACACGAGATGTCGGCCGACCGCGATGAACGGTTTCACATCCTCGGCGATATGGGCGATCTGCTGGTAATATTTGCCATGGGCGAGGATCGGGCCGGGCGTGTGGCGCGGCGCGTCCATCAGCACGTAGCGCGTGCCGCCGGAGATGACGTGCTCATAGGCGCGCACGGAGGCGTCGCCCGTCAGGTGCCGGCGGATGGCATCGCGGTAGCCGGCTTCGTCGAGGAAGGCGCGGATGGCGAGGGACCGCTGGATGCGGGCAAGCGCCGGCGCCGGGCCGTCGATGTCAACACGCCGCCCATCGCCCTCATGCGTGAAGGTCAATGCGATGCCATCGGCGGGCAGGGCGCCTTCGCCCTTTTCCGGCCATTCGACGAGGCAGATGCCGTCCGCAAGCGCCTCGTCGAATCCGAGTTCATCGATCTCGGCGGCATCCGCGATGCGGTAGAGATCGAAATGGGCGACGGGAACGCTGAGGTCGTAGCTCTGCACGAGCGTGAAGGTGGGGCTCGGCACTTCCAGATAGGCATCGTCCGCGATAGCGCGGATCACCGCGCGCGAAAAGGTCGACTTTCCCGCGCCGAGATCACCCGACAGCGCGACATAGTCGCCGCGCTTGAGCCCAATCGCCATGTCCTCCCCGAAGCGGATGGTCGCGGCTTCGTCGGCAAGGAAGATGTCGAGCGCCATGCGCCTATTCCGCGGCCGCGAACGACGTCATCGTCGCCGAGGGAATGCGTACCGTGACATCGGTGCCGCGGCCCTCGTGGCTGTCGATCTTGACGGTGCCGTGGTGGAGGCTGACGAAGCTCTCCACGATGGAAAGGCCAAGACCCGCGCCGCCATGGCGGCCGTGGCTTTCGAAGCGGTTGAACACCGTCGTCAGCACATCCTGCGGAATGCCCGGTCCCCGGTCGGAGACCGTGAAGACGAGGTCGCTGCCCTCGCGCCAGCATTTGAAGCCGATGGCGCTGCCGGGCGGTGCGAAATTCGCGGCGTTGCTCAGGAGCTTGATGAGAATCTGCTTGAGACGCTGCTGGTCCGCGACGATGGTGCCGAGATTGTCGGGCGCGGTGATTTCCAGCGTCACCTGCGCATCGTGCAGCCGGTCGGCGAACTGCATCGACACGTCGTCGATGAGGTCCGTCAGGTTGATCTCGGTATAGTCGAGTTCCATGATGCCGGCATCGACGGTGGCAAGGTCGAGGATGTCGTTGACGATGGTCAGCAGCACCGCCGAGGACGTCGCGATATGGTCGACATATTCGGACTGCCGATCGTTGAGGTCGCCCATGGTCGGCGTCTTCAGGAGATCGGCGAAACCGATGATGTTGGTCAGCGGCGAGCGCAGCTCGTAGGAAACGTGCTGCACGAAATCGTTCTTTAGCGCGTCGGCCTTGCGTAGCGCCTCGTTCTTCTCGGTGAGAGCCCGGCTGACGCGCACGCTGTCGGTGACGTTGACGAAGGTCAGCATCGTCTGCGCGTTGGAAAGCGGAATGACCGCGAAATCGAGGATGAGGCCGGTGCGCAGCTCCAGCACGCCCTGGCAGGAAGGCCGCTCGTCGTCGAAGCTGGTGATCATGTGCGCGAAGCGCTTCCAGCCGTCCGGCTTGTCGTAGGACGGCGCGCAGGCCTGCTCGATGGCGCGGATATGCGTACCCGACTTCGCCTCGGCCTCGCTGATGCCCCAGAGCGCCCGGAAGGCCGGGTTGGACAGGCGGATGCGCCCGTCCGGGCTGAACACCGCGACGCCTTCGGCCAGATGATCGATCGTCTCGTCCTGCACCTGAACCAGCGTGTTGTAGCGCGTTTCGAGATCGACCTTTTCCGTCAGGTTCTCGAAGACCCAGGTCGCGCCGCCCTGCGGGCGGGCGGTGGCGAAGACGCGCAGCGTCTGGCCGTTCGGCAGGTGCCAGAGGTCGGTCTGGGTGTCGATGGCGCGGTAGACGGAAAGCGCGGTTTCCTTCCACTGTTTCCAGTTGAGCTGTTCCGGCAGTTTTGCCGCCGCGCGCAGGCGGTCCAGCAGCTCGCCGTTGCCGGGCTTGCTTTCCAGGAACGCGGTGTCGATCTCCCACATGGTCTGGAAGGCCTGGTTGTAGAACTGCAGGCGCTGGTCGCCGTCGAAGATTGCGACGGGCGTCGCCAGATGGTCGAGCGTCTCGGCATGGCTTTTCAGCGTGCGCACCAGTTCCTCGCGCACCGCCTCGACATCGGAGACGTTGACGGCGATGCCGGCGGAGCCGCTTGCGCTGCGCGCATCGACCACGTCGAAGAAGCTGCGGTTGCCGTGCACGACGGTCGAGACCTTGTCGCGGAACGGCGTGTCATAGGTGCTGGTGGCGCGGATTTTTTCGCGCGCGATGGTCGGCAGCAGCTCGCGGCCCTCGGTGACGGCGCCGGCCGCATCCTTGGCCTCGACGGCTTCCGCATAGGCTTCGTTCACCCAGGCCAGCGAACCGTCCGCGGCGCGCTGCCAGACGGGCAGGTCGATCTGGTCGAGCAGGCCCTGAAGGGTCGTCAGCGCCGCGACCAGCCGGTCGCGCTCGAGCTTCAGCCCGGCGGCTTCCGCGCGCAGGTTGTTGAGCGCCACGAAGCGCACGAAGGCCTGCCCGCCGGAAACGCGGCCCTGCGCTTCCAGCACTTCCTCGCGGGTGGTTTCCACGACGAGGTCGAAGCTCTGGGCCTGCGAGCGCAGTTTCTCGACGGCGCGCTCGATCTCGCTGGCCGAGGCCGGCTTCAGCCAGCGGCCAAAGGCGAGGAAATCGCGGTCGGCCTGCGGCGCGCCGGTTTCCGGCGGAAGCTGGCCCAGAAATTCCGGCTTGCCGGAAAGCCCGTCCCACATGACGATGCGGCGGTTCTTGTCGCCGATCAGCGCCTGCAGGCGGGAAACGGTGTGGCGGGCGTCGGAAAGATGCGCGCGCAGCTCGCGGTGCTCGGCCTCCACGCGGCCGCGCAGGCGGATCATCCAGACGGCAGAGATCATCGCCGCCGACAGGACGCCGAGCAGCAGGGAGCCGGTCACGACTTCCGTGGTGGCGAGATAGGGGGCGGCATGGGCCGGGCCTGCAAGAGCAAGCGACGCCAGCGCCGAGCCGGCCGCCAGCAGGCGCTTGCCGCGCCGCGTCAACCAGCCGTTAACCATGTTTTTCGGCGCAAATGCATGCGCCGTATCCCGCTCCGGCAGGCCAGAAACCTGCCCGGAACGGCCTCGTTTTTCTTCCGACATCATCCCCGGTATGTCTCCGTCCGTTTGCCGCCTGATCGACAAGACATCCCAATCCGGCACGAAGGGTCCGCATCTGCGCGCCGAATCAACGCCTTAAACGATACTTGTTTCCCGAATCGTCGGGAAGGGACGGGGCCAAAAAAGAGGCGGCGCGCTTGTGTCAAGCACGCCGCCTCTAGATGTTGTGGATAATCCGGGTAAAGATCAGTACCTGTAGTGCTCGGCCTTGAACGGACCCTGCGTCGTCACGCCGATATAGCCGGCCTGCTCCTCGGAGAGTTCCGTGAGGCGGGCGCCGAGCTTGGCGAGGTGCAGGCGGGCGACCTTCTCGTCGAGCTGCTTGGGCAGGACGTAGACTTCGTTCTTGTAGTTGTCGCCCTTCGTGTAGAGCTCGATCTGGGCCAGAACCTGGTTCGAGAACGAGGCGGACATGACGAAGGACGGGTGGCCGGTGGCGTTGCCGAGGTTCAGCAGGCGGCCTTCCGACAGCAGGATCATGCGGTTGCCCTTCGGGAACTCGATCATGTCGACCTGCGGCTTGATGTTCGTCCACTTGAGATTGCGCAGCGAAGCGACCTGGATCTCGTTGTCGAAGTGGCCGATATTGCCGACGATCGCCATGTCCTTCATCTCGCGCATATGCTCGATGCGGATGACGTCCTTGTTGCCGGTCGTGGTGATGAAGATGTCGGCGCTGGAGACGACGTCCTCGAGCTGCACGACTTCAAAACCGTCCATGGCGGCCTGCAGGGCGCAGATCGGGTCGATTTCCGTAACCTTCACGCGCGCGCCGGCGCCGCGCAGCGAGGCGGCGGAACCCTTGCCCACGTCGCCATAACCGCAGACGACGGCGACTTTGCCGGCCATCATCACGTCGGTGCCGCGGCGGATGCCGTCGACCAGCGATTCCTTGCAGCCGTACTTGTTGTCGAACTTCGACTTGGTGACCGAGTCGTTGACGTTGATCGCCGGGAAGGGCAGCAG
Source organism: Shinella zoogloeoides (assembly GCF_020883495.1). Lineage (NCBI taxonomy): Bacteria > Pseudomonadati > Pseudomonadota > Alphaproteobacteria > Hyphomicrobiales > Rhizobiaceae > Shinella > Shinella zoogloeoides. The sequence continues at coordinate 3,563,729 of NZ_CP086610.1, forward strand.
GCCCTTCTGCTGGAGCTGGTAGAGACGGTTGACGCCGGTGGTGGTCTCTTCCGTCACGCCCTGGATGGCGTCGCGCTGCTTGGTGAACCAGCCCGGGGAAGCGGCAAGGCGCTTCTTGATCTGCGCGAAGAGGATTTCCTCTTCTTCCGAACCCGGATTGACCAGGATGTTCTCGCCGGCTTCGGCGCGCGCGCCGAGCAGGATGTACATGGTGGCGTCGCCGCCATCATCGAGGATCATGTTGGAGAAGCCGCCATCGGTCCACTGGAAGATCTTGTCGGTATATTCCCAGTATTCGGTGAGCGTCTCGCCCTTCACGGCATAGACCGGGATGCCGGCGGCCGCGATGGCGGCTGCGGCGTGGTCCTGCGTGGAGAAGATGTTGCACGAGGCCCAGCGCACATCGGCGCCGAGCGCGACCAGCGTCTCGATGAGGACGGCGGTCTGGATGGTCATGTGCAGCGAGCCGGTGATGCGCGCACCCTTGAGGGGCTTGGAAGCGCCGAACTCTTCGCGGCAGGCCATCAGGCCCGGCATTTCGGTTTCGGCGATCTGAATTTCCTTGCGGCCGAAATCGGCAAGCGCGATGTCGGCGACGTGGTAGTCCTTGGTGGTCATGGGAGCTCCAGCCTTGTGGCTATAATCGATGGGCGCTTCCTATCAGGAAACACCGACTGGAGCAAGGCGATATAAAGAAGTCTTTATATCCTTATATTAACGGAGGGCTTACATCTCCTCGCCGAACCGGTCGGCGATCAGCGCATCGAGCGCGGCGAGCACCTCGCTGGCCTGCGCGCCCGTGGCGGTGACGAAGACGCTGCAGCCGGGGCTGGCGGCCAGCATCATCAGGCCCATGATCGAGGTGCCGCCGACCGTCATGCCGTCCTTGGAGACGGTCACTTCGGCGTCGTAGCCGTCGACCGTCTGCACGAACTTTGCCGAGGCGCGGGCATGCAGGCCCCGCTTGTTGATGATGAGAAGCTCTTTCGAGACGGTCATGGGCGGCGGGAAACCTTATTTGCCGCTGAGGACGCGGCTTGCCACGTTGATATATTTGCGACCGGCCTCGGAGGCGTCGATCAGCGCCTTCTCCATATTGTTCTCGCCGCGCACGCCCGCCAGCTTGATCAGCATGGGCAGGTTGACGCCGGCGATCACCTCGATGCCGTTGCCGGTCATCACGGAGATGGCGAGGTTCGACGGGGTGCCGCCGAACATATCGGTGAGGATGATGACGCCATGGCCCTGGTCGGCCTTGTTGACCGCCTCCAGGATGTCCTGACGGCGCTGGTCCATGTCGTCCTCGGGACCGATGCAGACGGTCTCAATGGCCTTTTGCGGACCGACGACATGTTCAAGGGCATGCCGGAATTCCTCCGCCAGCTTGCCATGGGTGACAAGCACCAGTCCGATCATCAGCAGTCGCTCCAGTTTCCCAATTCAAACGGACGGCTCATTACTGCAATGCAACAATTCCGTCCACCGCTGGGGTCGCCATCATGTCAATGAAAAGCCCAAGTGCAAGCCCTAAATGGCCGTCTCCGTGGATTGCCGGGGCTTTTGCGCTCAATCGCGCAGGATTTCCGGGTGGATCGTGGCCAATATCGAAAAAGCCGTGCAGCCGGCAAGGAGCGGCAGCCGCGTCAGCGGCAGGACATGTCCGGGCAGGACCTCGAAGGTTTCGCCCTCCGGCGGCAGCCGCTCGGCAAAGGGCGGCGTGACGGGGCGGATGGCGCGATGCAGCACACCCTTCCCGGTCGTTTCCACCTTGACGATCCCCGCGCCGCGCACCTCCGCAAGGCCGGCAATGCTTTCCGGTGCCTGTGCGACAAGCTGGCCGTCTTCTTCGGAAACGAGAACCTGATCGTCGCTGACAAGTGCAGCGGCAAGGCCGCACGCCTTGGCTTCATAGATGCAATGGAGGGCGACGGAGCTTTTGCCTGCGCCGGAGGGACCAACGAAGAGAAGCCCGGTCGAGCCGATCACGATGGCCGTTCCGTGCACGTTGGCGGGGCCGGTCATTTCTGCGTGCCGGCCGGCAGGGCGAGGGTGAAGCGCGCACCGAGCTTTTCGCCGGTCGCCTTGTCGAGGATGTTGTCGGCCTTCAGCGTGCCGCCATGGGCCTCGGCGATCTGGCGCGAGATGGAGAGGCCGAGGCCGGAATTCTGGCCGAAGCCCTCGCTTGCCGGCCGGTCCGTGTAGAAGCGCTCGAAGATGCGGTCGATGTCTTCCGCCTGGATGCCGGGGCCGTTGTCCTCGACCTGGATGAGGCAGCGGTCGTTCCGTCCGCGGGAAAGCCGGACGACGATGCGCCCGCCGGGATCCGGCACGAAGGAGCGCGCATTCTCGATGAGGTTGGTGACGATCTGGCCGATGCGCAGCTCGTAGCCGGAGACCTCGAATTTCGCCTTCGGATTGTCCTTGCGGTCGACGACGAAGTCGAGCGTGACGGGCTTCTTGCGCGTATTGACCTGCCGGGAGATGTCGATGAGGTCGCCGAGCAGCTTTTCGAGGTCCACCTTGCGCGCGTCGCTGCGGGCAAGTTCGGCATCGAGCCGCGAGGCGTCGGAAATGTCGCTGATCAGGCGGTCGAGGCGGCGCACGTCATGCAGGATGATATCGAGCAGGCGCTTCTTCGATTCGTCCGTGCGGGCGAGCGGCAGGGTCTCGACGGCGCTGCGCAGCGAGGTTAGCGGGTTCTTCAGTTCGTGGCTGACATCGGCGGCAAAACTCTCGATCGCGTCGATGCGGTCGTAGAGCGCCGTCGTCATCTGGCGCAGCGCGATGGAAAGGTTGCCGATTTCGTCCTGGCGTACGGAGAAATCGGGGATTTCCTCACGTTCCTTCGCCCCGCGCCGGACGCGGATCGCCGCCGCCGACAGCCGGCGCAGCGGATTGGCGATGGTGCTGGAGAGCAGCAGCGACAGCGCGATATTGACGAGACCCGCGACGCCGGCAACGCGCATGATGGCAAGCCGCTCGGCATGCACGATCTTGTCGATATCGCCCGCCTGCGTCGACAGCAGCAGCACGCCCAGCACCGCGCGAAAACGCTGCACGGGCACGGCGACCGAAACGATCAGCTCGCCCTTGTCGTTGACGCGCACGACGGCGCCGCGCACGCCTGTCAGCGCATTCATCACTTCCGGGTAGATCGAGCCATCGCCGCCCGGCGCTTCCTTGTATTGCGGCAGGTTGCTCGGCTGGAGGATGCGGTTGAACCAGACATTGAGCTGATCGAGGAGGCCGGGGCTTTCGGATTCCACCGGCGGCAGATCGAAGCGCAGCACCTGTCCCTGCGTGTAGAGATGGCGCGAATCGAGCAGCAGGTTGGCGTCGGTATCGTAGATGCGGGCGCGGGTGCGCGTCGGCGAGATCAGCCGTCTGAGAACGGGCGCCACGCGCTCGGGATTGATCGGGAATTCGAGATCGTCGTCGCCCGGCAGCGGGGTGATGCTCTGGCCGGCCTGCAGCTCCAGCAGCTTTTCCGGGTCGATGGTGATCGAATTGGTATCGACCGAGGCGGAGGCCGAGATCGCGCCGGCGATGATTTCGCCCTGGGTCAAAAGGCTCTCGACGCGCGCATCGATCAGGCCCTCGCGGAACTGGTTGAGATAGAGAATGCCCGCGACGAGCACGACCAGCGCGACGAGGTTGAAGAAGAGGATGCGCCGCGTCAGGCTGGAGAAGACGGCATTGCCGAAGATGCGGCGGGCCAGCGTGAAGGGATGGGTCCAGCGGCGTCCGGCGCGCGGCGCGGGCCGGCCTTCGGCGTCCTCTCCATCCTTTTCAGGCACGGTCTGCGACAAGCGGGTTCATCCTCTCACGCGGTTCCGGCTGGAACCGCGCCAATTCTGTCCGGCGCGAAGCGCCTGCCGCGGCATGGCATTGCCGCGGCGGTCGATCAAGCGAAATCGCTCAGGCGCTCTCGCGGAAGCGGTAGCCGACGCCGTAGAGCGTTTCGATCATGTCGAAGTCGGTGTCGACCATCTTGAACTTCTTGCGAAGGCGCTTGATGTGGCTGTCGATGGTGCGGTCGTCGACATAGACCTGCTCGTCATAGGCCGCATCCATCAGCGAATCGCGGCTCTTGACCACGCCGGGGCGCTGGGCGAGCGAATGCAGGATGAGGAATTCCGTGACGGTCAGCGTCACCGGCTCGCCCTTCCAGGTGCAGGTATGGCGCTCCTGGTCCATGACGAGCTGGCCGCGCTCCAGCGAGCGGGCGGCCACTTCCCCGGCCTTGGCCGCGCCGGCGGCGCCGCTGGCACCGGAGGCAGCCGCTTCGCGGCTGGAGGCGCGGCGCAGGATCGCCTTGACGCGCTCGACCAGCAGACGCTGCGAGAAGGGCTTGGTGATGAAGTCGTCCGCGCCCATCTTGAGGCCGAACAGCTCATCGATCTCCTCATCCTTGGAGGTGAGGAAGATGACGGGGATATCCGACTTCTGGCGCAGGCGCCGCAGCAGTTCCATGCCGTCCATGCGGGGCATCTTGATGTCGAAGATCGCAAGCTGCGGCGGGCGGGCGAGAAGGCCGTCGAGCGCGGAGGCGCCGTCCGTATAGGTCTCGACCTTGTAGCCTTCCGCCTCGAGCGCGATCGACACGGATGTGAGGATATTCCGGTCGTCGTCCACCAGTGCGATCGTCTGCATCCTGCTCGTCTCCATGTTCATGAGCGCCTTTCCCGACTTCGGATTCGTGTTCCTGTCCTGGATGAATGAGCGCCTGTCTGGGGGTAAAGGTGGAACAAATTGTGGCAAAGATAAAGGGTGAGGTTTCGGGGGTGATTTTCGATGCGCTTTTAAATCGATTATTCAAACGATTAAAAAAGTAATGTGATTATTTAAATCGATTAATAGATTGATATTGTTGCCTAATTTCCATTTCCCCCTTGTTTTTATGACAGCGGCAGATTAGTTTCCCCGAAAATTCACCTGGCTCTTCGTCCACGGAGGAAATCTGGACCATGCAGGAACTTGGCGTTCGCAACCCCGCTCTGGGGCTTACCGAGATGGGCATCAACACCAGCGGCGCGGTCCGGTACAACTTTGCAGCGGAGGCTCTCTATGAAGAGGCCCTCGGTCGCGGCGAAGCGGTCAAGACGGCCCATGGCGCGCTTCGTGCGCTGACCGGCCAGCACACCGGCCGCTCGCCGAAGGACAAGTTCGTCGTACGCGACGAAAACACCGACGGCGCCATCTGGTGGGACAACAACAAGGCCGTGTCGCGCGAGCATTTCGATGCGCTGCATGCCGACATGCTGGCCCATGCGGCCGGCCGCGACCTCTTCGTGCAGGATCTCGTCGGCGGCGCCGACAGGGACTACGCCCTGCCGACCCGCGTGATCACCGAGCTTGCCTGGCATTCGCTCTTCATCCGCAACCTGCTCATCCGCCCGGAAGAGAAAGACCTTGCGGCCTTCGCGCCGAAGCTGACGATCATCGACCTGCCGACCTTCAAGGCCGATCCGGCCCGCCACGGCGCACGCACCGAAACCATGATCGCCTGCGACCTGACGCGCGGCATCGTGCTGATCGCCGGCACCTACTATGCCGGCGAGATGAAGAAGTCGGTCTTCACCGTGCTCAACTGGCTGCTGCCGTCGGAAAAGGTCATGCCGATGCACTGCTCGGCCAATGTCGGCCCGGCCGGTGACGCCGCCGTGTTCTTCGGCCTGTCGGGCACCGGCAAGACGACGCTTTCCGCCGACCCGAACCGCACGCTGATCGGCGATGACGAGCACGGCTGGGGCGAAAACGGCATCTTCAACTTCGAAGGCGGCTGCTACGCCAAGACGATCCGTCTTTCGGCCGAGGCCGAGCCGGAAATCTACGCCACGACCCAGCGTTTCGGCACCGTTCTGGAAAACGTCGTGCTCGACGCCAATGGCGTTCCGGACTTCAACGACGGCTCGCTGACGGAAAACACCCGCTGCGCCTATCCGCTGCACTTCATCCCGAATGCCAGCGAGACCGGCCGCGCGCCACACCCGAAGACGATCATCATGCTGACGGCCGACGCCTTCGGCGTGATGCCGCCGATCGCCAAGCTGACGCCCGACCAGGCCATGTACCACTTCCTCTCCGGCTACACCGCCAAGGTCGCCGGCACGGAACGCGGCGTGACCGAGCCGGAAGCCACCTTCTCGACCTGCTTCGGCGCGCCCTTCATGCCGCGTCACCCGACGGTCTACGGCAACCTCCTGAAGGAACTCATCGCCGAGCACGGCGTCGATTGCTGGCTGGTCAACACCGGCTGGACGGGCGGCGCTTACGGCGAAGGCCGCCGCATGCCGATCAAGGCGACCCGCACCCTGCTCGCCGCCGCCCTCGATGGCTCGCTGAAGGATGCGCTCTTCCGCCGCGACGACAATTTCGGCTTCCAGGTTCCCGTCTCGGTGCCGGGCGTCGATACCAAGATCCTCGACCCGCGCTCGACCTGGGCGAACGGCGCCGCCTACGACAAGCAGGCCCAGAAACTCGTCGACATGTTCATCACGAACTTCGAGAAGTTCGAGGATCAGGTCGACGGCAGCGTCCGTGACGCGGCTCCGGGCCTCAAGGTCGCCGCCGAATAAAGCTTTCGGCAATGATTCACGTGAAACCCGGTCCATCAGGCCGGGTTTTTCGTCTCTGGAGCCGGCTTCCCGTTTGCCTTTCCCGCCGCTAAAACGGGCGGGAAAGGAAATGCCATGGCCAGCGACCCGCTTTACATCAACGCTTCGATCACGATTGCCGGTTGGGAGCTGACCGAGCAATTCGTGCTGGCCGGCGGGCCGGGTGGGCAGAACGTCAACAAGGTCTCGACGGCGGTCCAGCTCTTCTTCGACCTGCGCAACTCGCCCTCGCTCAATGAGCGTATCAAATCGAATGCGGAAAAGATCGCCGGCCGCAGGGTCTCCAAGGAGGGCGTTCTGCTGATCGAGGCGAACCGCTTTCGCAGCCAGGAGCGTAATCGCGAGGATGCGCGCGAGCGGCTGAAGGAGCTGATCCTCAAGGCCGCCGAGCCGCCGCCGCCGCCGCGGCGCAAGACGAAGCCGACGAAAGGCTCGGTCGAACGCCGGCTCAAGGCCAAGGCGGGCCGGTCGGACGTGAAACGCATGCGCGCCAAGCCCGGTGGAGAATGATTGCCACAACTTGGCCGTTTATGGGTAGGATTGACCTGAAGCCGGCATAAGTCCGGGAATAACAGGGAGGTAGCCATGGGTCTCTTCAGTTTCATCAAGAACGCCGGCAAGAAGCTCGGCATCGGCGACGACGAGGCGCCGGAGGCCGAGGCGGTCAAGAAGGAACTGGATTCCTTCGATCTCGGCACGAAGAATGTCGAGGTCTCCGTCGAGGGTGACAAATGCGTGCTGAAGGGCGTCGTAGCCGACCAGACGGCCTTCGAGAAGGCCGTCGTCGCGGTGGGCAACACGCTCGGCATTTCCAAGGTGGAAGCCGCCGACCTCAAGGTCATTGCCCCCGGCTCCGACCTCAAGATCACCCAGGCCGACATGGCCGATCTCCTCAAGGCCTCTGCCCCGGCCGGCGAACCCGTGCTCTACACCGTCAAGAAGGGTGACAATCTCTGGAAGATTGCCGAAACCCACTACGGCAAGGGCAAGGGCGCCAAGCACACGATCATCTTCGACGCCAACCGCCCGATGCTCTCCCACCCGGACAAGATCTATCCCGGCCAGGTGCTGCGCATCCCCGACGTAGCGGAAGCGTAATGGCGACCGCCGAGCGCGGCCTCGCCCCGGGGCTGCGCTACGTTCCCGACCGTTTCGACCGTGCCGCGCAGGAAGCGCTCGTCGCCGCCATACGGCAGGTCGTGGCCGACGCGCCGCTCTTCGTGCCGCGCATGCCGAAGACCGGAAAGCCAATGTCGGTCCGCATGACCAATTGCGGATCGCTCGGCTGGGTGACGGACAAGGAAAACGGCTATCGCTACCAGCCGACCCACCCGGAGACCGGCCGTCCCTGGCCGGCTATTCCCGAGGCGCTGCTGGCGCTCTGGGACGAGGTCTCCGGCTTCGCAAAGCCGCCGGAAGCCTGCCTCGTCAATTTCTATGACCCCGATGCGAAAATGGGCCTGCATCAGGATCGCGACGAGAACGAGTTTTCCGCGCCGGTCGTTTCCGTCTCGCTGGGCGATCAATGCCTGTTTCGCGTCGGCGGCGTTTCACGGAGCGATCCGACGCGGTCGTTCCGGCTCTCGAGCGGCGACGTCTTCGTTTTCGGCGGGGAAAGCCGGCTGATCTTCCATGGCGTCGACCGGATCTATCCCGGCACGTCGACGCTCCTGAAGAATGCCGGACGCATCAACCTGACGCTTCGGCGCGTCAATCCGTAAGCCGGCCGTAAGCCGGCTACAGCTTGCGCAGCGCCACCGTCTCGATCAGGTGATTCCTGCCCTTTTGCAGGATCAGGTCGGCGCGCGGGCGCGTCGGTAGGATGTTCTGGTGCAGGTTCTTCAGGTTGATATTGTGCCAGAGGCCTTCCGCGATGGCGAGCGCGGCGGTCTCGCTGATCGTCGCGTAGCGGTGGAAGTAGGAATCCGGGTTCTTGAAGGCGGTTTCGCGCAGGCGCATGAAGCGTTCCACGTACCAGGCGTGGATCAGCTTTTCCTCCGCGTCGATATAGATCGAGAAGTCGAAGAAATCCGACACCATCGGCACGATCTTGCCGTCCGCCGGCAGGTTGCGCGACTGCAGCACGTTGATGCCCTCGAAGATGAGGATATCGGGCCGGTCGATCGTACGCGATGCATTCGGCAGCACGTCATAGGTCAGGTGCGAATACATCGGTGCCTTGACGTCCTTCTTGCCGGCCTTGATGGCCGAGAGGAAGCGTAGCAGCGCGCCGATATCGTAGCTTTCCGGGAAGCCCTTGCGGTCCATCATGTTTTCGCGCTGGAGCACGGCGTTCGGATAAAGGAAGCCGTCGGTCGTCACCAGATCGACCTTGGGGCTGGAGGGCCAGCGCGACAGGAGCTCCATCAGGATACGCGCGGTGGTCGACTTGCCGACCGCGACGGAGCCGGCAATGCCGATGACGAAGGGCGTCTTCGCCTCGTCCGAGAGGGTGAGGAACTGCTTTCTCTGCTCGAAGAGCATCTGCGAGGATTCGACATGGGCCGAAAGCAGGCGCGAGAGCGAGAGATAGATGCGGCGGACCTCATCGAGGTCGATGGGGTCGTTGAGGGAGCGCAGGCGCTGGACCTCGTCTCCCGTCAGCGTCAGCGGCGTATCGGCCCGGAAATGCGCCCATTCGTCTGCCGTGAAGAAGCGGTAGGGCGAATAATCGCGGTTTCCGAAATCGTCCGGAATATCCGGCTGGTCCTTGTCGCGCGCTGCCTGGATCATCAACTCTTCCGGCTGGCTTTTTCCGCAAGGCCGGACTGGCCTGTGCGCCGTTCCAGCTCCCCCATGACATCTTGTAACGGGACGCCGCCGATTTTCAATACGACCATGAGATGATAGAGCAAATCGGCCGTTTCGCTCGTCAGATCGGCCTTTTTGCCCTCGATGGCCGCGATAACGGTCTCGACGGCCTCTTCTCCGAGCTTTTTCGCCGCTTTCTGCTGCCCGGCCGCAACGAGCTTCGCCGTCCAGCTTTCCGAGGGATCGGCTGCGGCGCGGGCCGCGACGATGGCTTCGAGATCGGCAAGGGTGAAGGTGCTCATGGGATGCTCCTCAGTCGAGCCGCATGGCGATGCCATGCTCGGCCATGTAGCGCTTGGCCTCGCCCACCGTATAGGTGCCGAAGTGGAAGATCGAAGCGGCTAGAACCGCCGTCGCATGGCCGTCGCGCACGCCTTCGACGAGGTGGTCGAGATTGCCGACGCCGCCGGATGCGATGACCGGAACGGAAACGCGATCGGCAATCGTGCGGGTCAGCGCGATGTCATAGCCGCCCTTCTGGCCGTCGCGGTCCATGGAGGTCAAAAGCAGTTCGCCCGCGCCGCGCTCCACCATCTTTTCCGCAAAGGCGACGGCGTCGATGCCCGTCGCGTTGCGGCCGCCATGGGTGAAGATTTCCCAGCGGTCTTCCTCGCCTTCGGCCGAGACCTTCTTGGAATCGATGGAGACGACGATGCACTGGTTGCCGAACTTGTCGGCCGCTTCCGCCACGAAATCCGGGTTGGAGACGGCGGCCGAATTGATCGAGACCTTGTCGGCCCCGGCCAGCAGCAGCTTGCGGATGTCGGCGACCGTACGCACGCCGCCGCCGACGGTGAGCGGCATGAAGCAATGGTCGGCCGTGCGCGCCACGACGTCGAAGATCGTGTCGCGGTTGTCGGAGGAGGCGGTGATGTCGAGGAAGCAGAGTTCGTCGGCGCCGGCCGCATCGTAGGCCTTGGCCGATTCCACGGGATCGCCGGCATCGACCAGGTTGACGAAGCTGACGCCCTTGACCACACGGCCGTCCTTGACGTCGAGGCAGGGGATGACGCGTGCCTTGAGGGTCATGCTGCACGTCCTTTCGCATCGCGGATCATGGCCAGCGCTTCGGCGGGGTCGATGCGCCCGTCATAGAGCGCCCGGCCGGAAATCGCGCCTTCGAGCTTGCGGGCGTCGGGGGCGACGAGGCGGCGGATGTCGTCCATGGAGGCGAGGCCGCCGGAGGCGATGACGGGGATGGCAACGGCGTCGGCCAGTTCCAGCGTCGAGGCCCAGTTGATGCCCGTCAGGATGCCGTCACGGTCGATATCGGTATAGATGATTGCGGCGACGCCCGCGCCCTCGAACTTCTTCGCAAGTTCGATCACGCCGAGTTCGGAGGCTTCTGCCCAGCCCTCGACGGCCACCTTGCCGCCCTTGGCGTCGATGCCGACGGCGACCTTGCCGGGGAACTGCCTGCAGGCCTCGATGACGAGAGCCGGATCGCGCACGGCGACGGTGCCGAGGATGACGCGCGACAGGCCGCGCGACAGCCAGCTTTCGATATGGTCGAGCGTGCGGATGCCGCCGCCGAGCTGCACCGGGTTCTTCGTCGCCTTCAGGATGGCGTCGACGGCCGCGCCGTTGACGCTTTCCCCGGCGAAGGCGCCGTTGAGGTCGACGACATGCAGCCATTCAAAACCCTGGTCCTCGAAGGCTTTTGCCTGCGCGGCCGGGTCGGGATTGTAGACGGTGGCCTGGTCCATGTCGCCGAGCTTGAGGCGAACGCACTGGCCGTCTTTCAGGTCGATGGCGGGAAAGAGGATCATATCAGGGCTTCCAGCGCAGGAAATTGGTGATGAGGGCGAGGCCGAGCATCTGGCTCTTTTCCGGGTGGAACTGCGCGCCGGCCTTGTTGCCATTGGCGACGAAGGCGGTCATCGGCCCGCCGTAGTCGACGGTCGCGACCACGTCTTCCCGGTGTTCCGCGGCAAGGTGGTAGGAATGCACGAAATAGGCGTGCAGCGTTTCCGGAATGCCGTCGAAGAGTGGGTGCGGGTGCCTGCGGTCCAGCGTGTTCCAGCCGATCTGCGGGATCTTCAGGTTCGGGTCGCTGGGCGTCATCTTCACGACGTCGCCCCTGATCCAGCCGAGACCCTCGGTCACGGTCTTTTCCAGGCCGCGCGAGGACATGAGCTGCATGCCGACGCAGATGCCGAGGAACGGGTGCGCCTTGTTCTCCACCACGTCGCGCAGCGCTTCCACCATGCCGGGCACGGCGTCGAGACCGCGGCGGCAATCGGCATAGGCGCCGACGCCGGGCAGCACGATGCGATCGGCGGAAGCGACGCGCTCGGCCTTGTCGGTGAGGTCGATTTCGGCAGGAATGCCGGCTTCGCGCGCGGCGCGCTCGAAGGCCTTGGTGGCCGAGCGAAGATTGCCCGAGCCGTAGTCTATGATTGCAACGCGCATGTCAGCGTCCTTCCTTGAAACCGACGAGGCCGAGCATGGGAGCGTGCTGGCGACGGGAGGTTTCGGAGGCCGGAAGGGAAACGCTCTCACGCGTCTGCGCCTCGCCGGCCGGGGTTTCCGTGTCGTAGATGTCTTCCGCCGTCGCGCGGTCGTCGGCAGATATCACCGCATCGACCGTCCAGCCGCGCCGTTCGAGGCCGGCGACGACCATGGAGGGGCCTTCCAGCGCGACGAGCAGGCTTGTCGCAAGGCACAGGCCAAGGCCGGCAAGGCCGAAGACGGGATGGTCGGCGACGGCCGAGCCGAGCGCCTGCACCGCGAAGGCGAGGGCGGCGGCGAGCCAGGCCCGATGCCACAGCAGCCAGATCACCGGCAGGAAGAGCGCGAGCCAGGAGAAACGGTCGCGGACGATCCGGGCCTTTTCATCGCCCTTTCGGGCACCTGGCGGTATCAGAACGAGGAACGCGGCCATGACGGCCTCCAGCTTTGCCTTCGGTCAGGCCAGCGAACCCTTTGTCGAGGGAACGCGGCCCGCCTGGCGGGGATCGATCTCGGTCGCGGTGCGCAGCACGCGTGCGACGGCCTTGAAGCACGTCTCTGAGATATGATGGTTGTTCGCGCCGTAGATGTTCTGGATATGCAGCGTGATGCCGGCATGCTGGGCGAGCGCCTGGAAGAATTCGCGCACCAGCTCGGTATCGAAGGTGCCGATCTTCGGGGCGGAGAAAGTCACGTTCCACACGAGGAACGGGCGGCCGGACACGTCCACGGCGGCGCGGGTCATCGTTTCGTCCATGGCAAGGTCGAGCGAGGCGTAGCGCGTGATGCCGCGCCGGTCGCCGAGCGCCTTGGCGATGGCCTGGCCGATGGCGATGCCGGTATCCTCGACCGTGTGATGGTCGTCGATATGCAGGTCCCCGTCGGCCTTGATGTCCATGTCGATGAGCGAATGTCGCGCGAGCTGCTCGAGCATATGATCGAAGAAGCCGACGCCCGTCGAAATCTTCGACGTGCCGGTGCCGTCGATATCGACGGTGACCGAAATGCTGGTCTCGTTCGTCTTGCGCGAAACGCTGGCGGTGCGGCTCATGGGTTTCTCCGGTATTTTATCGCCGCTCCATAACAGGGCTGTCATGAAAAGACCAGTCTTTCGCGGGCTTTCGGCGATTGGCGCGAGCGCTCCTATTGCGCTTCCGCGATGCGCGGACGCCCGCTGGCGGTGGCCGTGAAACGAGCCTCCATCAGCTTGCGCCGGCCCTCCACTTCGGGGGCGTCGATATCCTCGGTGAGCGTCACCACCGGCTCGTCCGCGCCGTTCGCGCGGGCCGCATGCAGCGCCGCCGTCATCGCGCGTTCCTTCGCCAGCGCGAAGGCCTCGTTCTCGTCGATGAAGCGCGCGCTTTCGCCCGCGCCGCCGACGATGAAGATGCCTTCGTCGGGCATGGTCACGAAAACCGTGACGGCGGTGCGCACCTGCCCGACAACCGCGCCCACCGCATTGGCGACGCCGGCGTCGGTCGGAATATTGGACTCTGCGCCCAGCATCTCGGCGATAGCCGGGTAATAGACCGGGGCCGACGCGCCGAGGCCGACCAGCGGGCGGTCGAGCGCGATGCGGAACTGCACGATGCCGGGAACCCGGTGCAGCGCACGATGAACGGAGGCGGAGACGGTCGGATCGATCGATCCCGCGCCGTCATCGGCAAGGCAGGCGGAGAGGATGACGTCTGACGACTGGCGGGTGAGCCGGTCGACGATGAGGCGCGCCAGGTCCTCCGGGCTTTCGGCAATGGGCCGCCCGGTGCCGTCCTTGGTGCGGGCGGCAAGCTCCAGGCCGAGGCGGGCGGCGGCGGCATCCCATTGGCCCTGTCCGCCGAGCACATGCATGGCGTCGGACGGGGTGATGCCGCAGATATGCACGAGGCCACGCGCCACGAGCCGGTCGAGCGTCGCCTTTTGCAGCGTCGTCGCCAGCAGCCCGTCGAGCGGCAGCGGCGTGGGGCCGATTTTTTCGTAGAGCGCCTGTTCCTGCGGCAGCAGGCCGCTGGCGAGCCGTTCCGGTACGCCGGTGCGCACGGCGAAGCGCCCGTCGTGCCGGCCGGCATGGGGCGCGCGGACCTGGCGCTCCAGAACCGGGAGGACGGTCTCGGGATGGAGGGCGGAGGCAAGGCTGAGCGGCATGAAGCGGCGCGGGCCGAGATCGATCTTCGCCTTGAGGCCGCGATCGTCGATGCGCACTTCCGAATCGCCGCCGAGGCCGAAGGTCCGCATCGCGACCGCCTCGACCATGGTGCGATAGCCGCCGACCACCGCGCCATCGGCATCGAGCTTGGGGCGGCCGCCGTCGAGCACGGCGACGTCGGTCGTCGTGCCGCCGATATCGGAGACGACGGCACTATCGAGGCCGGTCAGGTGCCGCGCGCCGACAAGGCTTGCCGCTGGGCCGGACAGGATGGTCTCGATCGGGCGAAGCCGCGCCTCGGCGGCCGAGATCAGCGCGCCGTCGCCGCGCACCACCATCATGGGCACGTCGATGCCGCGGCGCTTCAGGTAATCCTCGCAGGAACCGATCAGCCGGTCGATCATCGAGACGAGGCGGGCGTTGAGCAGCGTCGTCAGCGCCCGGCGCGGGCCGCCGAGCTTGGAGGAAAGCTCATGGCTGCAGGTGACGGGCAGGTGCGAGACCTCGCGGATGCGCGCGCGCACCCGCTCCTCGTGCGCCGGATTGCGCACGGCGAAATAGCCGGCGACGGCAAAGGAGGAGACCGTCTCGGCAAGGAGCGGCAGGGCTTCGTCCAGCGCGCTCATGTCGAGCTGCGTTTCGGTGCCGTGGACGTTATGGCCGCCGGGCAGGAAGAGCACGGGATCGTTGCCGAGCGCGTCGGCAAGGCCGTCGCGCTTGAGGTCTTCCGGGGCAAAGCCGATCATCACGAGGCCGGCGCGGCCGCCCTGGCCTTCGACCAGCGCATTGGTGGCGAGCGTCGTGGAGAGCGAGACGAGGCCGATGGTGGAAACGGGAGCCTTCGCCTCGGCCAGCACCGCCTCGACCGCGCCGGAAATGCCGACCGAGAGGTCATGGCGCGTGGTGAGCGCCTTGGCGCGGGCGACGACGCCTGCCGTTTCGCTGTAGAGTACGGCGTCCGTATAGGTGCCGCCGGTATCGATGCCGAGTAACAAATGGTCTGCCACGAGAATTCTTCCATGCGTCCCGCCGTCTCTTTGCAAAGCGGGCCTGCAATGGTGTTATTGCATGTCCGGGCCGATTGCCACCGTTCCAGCGGCGACATCGGGTGAAAGAACGAGGAGCCAGCCATTGACCGACCGCGCCATCCGAAAGCCGCTTCTGGCCGCCCTTCTCCTCATTGCCGGCAGCCTGCCCGCGGGTGCGCAGGAGGACGAGGAGGAGCAGTACCGGGCGCAGATTCCCGACGTTTCGATCTACAAGGCGATGCTGGATGCCAACAAGCAGACGGGCTGGGTGCAGTTCCGTGAATTCGCCGGCCGGCAGCTCATCTATTTCACGGCGTTGCAGACCATGCATTGCCGGCTGAAGGAGGTGCGCTACTCGATCAATTCCGACGCCCTCGACAAGACCTTCCCGATGGCGGAATGCGATCCGCAACTGCCCTTCAACCTGCCCTCGGACGACACGAACAACTGGCTCTATATCGAACTGAAGCCGGGCGGGGCCGAGACCATCGCCGTGCAGGCCGTCTGGGACGACGGCAGCGGCAGCGAGATCGTCGTCTACCAGCCCTGCAAGGACCCGGAAGCGACCTGCGCCGCCATCAAGACCATCAAGAAGGCGAAGAAGCGCACCGACGAGCCGTCACCCTCAACGCCAGCCCGTTAGCCGGCTGCGTCGTCAGGCGCTGCACCGGCCAGGGCTTCGTTTCCGCCGTCATGTCGAAGCGGAAGCGGTGCATCAGCACGCCGAGCGCGATGATCGCCTCCTGCATGGCGAAGGTCGCGCCGATGCAGATGCGCGGCCCTGCGCCGAAGGGTAGATACTGGAAGCGGTGGATCGCCTCGCGGTTCTCCGGCAAGAAGCGCTCCGGCATGTAGGCGCGCGGCTTCTGCCAGAGCAGTTCGTGGCGGTGCAGCGTCCAGGGCATGACGAGGATGGTGACGCCCTTCGGAATCTCCACCGCCTCGCCGGAGGGGCTGGTCCAGCGGTCATCGGCGATCGCCTCGCGGTTGATCGAGGGCGCGGGCGGATAGAGCCGCATCGCCTCCTCGAAGGCGGCGCGCGTCCAGGGCATGCGGTCCAGCCAGTCGACGGGATCGGCGCCGCTTGCAAGAACACGGTCGATTTCCTCCTCCATCGCCTCGCGAACATGCGGGGAATTGGCCACGCAATACAGCGTCCAGGCGAGCGCCCGGGCCGTCGTCTCGTGGCCGGCGCCGATGAAGGTGAGGATATTGTCCTCCACCTCCTCCATGGTCAGGCCCTCCGGCCCCGCCGCGCGCAAGAGCAGCGTCAGGAAATCGTTCGGTGCGCCGTCGCCGTCCTTTGCCATGCGCTTCAGGCGCAGGTCCATCGTGTCCCGCACGATGCGGCGAAATTTTCCCAGTACCTTGAGGCCGCCGATGCGCGTTATCCGCGGCACCCAGGACGGCGCGCGCAACAGATCCATCGGGTCGATGCGGCCCATGGAATGGAGGAGGTCGTCCACGTCGTCGGCGAAATTATCGGAGGAGGTGACGATCTCGCCGGAAAACAGCGTGTCGGAGAGCACGGCGAAGGCGAGTTCCGTCATGTCGTTGCCGATGTCGAAGATCGCGCCGTCCGCGCCTTCGTATTTTTGCGCGTAACGCTGCGACTGCGCCAGCATCTGCGTGGCGAAACCCTTGGCGTGGCGCGGCGTGAAGATCGGCGCGACGGCCTTGCGCGAACGCCGCCAGACCCAGCCCTCGGCCGTCAGCAGCCCGTCGCGCAGGATCGGCCGCAGCACGAGCTGGCGGACCGTCGCCATCCTGTAATTGGCGGCGTTGTCGACGAGCAGGTATTTGATGAGACCGGGATCGTTGACGATCAGCGTCTTCTCGCCGAAGAAACTCGTCATGATCCAGGGCAGCGTATAGGACGGCGTGCCCCACAATTCCAGCGGGTTGCGGAAGACGGTGCGGATGATCTCGAGCTTCGAGGGCGGCACCGTTCGGGGGATCGGCGCTGGCGGTTCGAACGGCTCGGGGCGCATGTCCATCGTCTGCCTCCTTCCATCGGCTCTGTCGAAGGTGAGCCGAGAGGTGGGCGGAAGTTAGAGCAGGCCTTCGAGTTCCGCCAGCTTGTCGTTGATCAGCCAGCCGTAATAGTTCTCTTCCGGCCAGGTCGCCTCGCCGGCCGCGCGGTGTGCGGAAAAGGCGCTCGCGCGGGCATCGGGATTGCCGATATTGTAGAGCGTCGCCGTCAGGCCCGGATTCTTCGAGATGTCGACGCCGGCGATCTTCCGGTAGGCGTCGATGGAACGGCGGATCGCGGCGGCCATGTAGGCGAGCGAGATATCCGGGTCCATGATCGCCTGGTAGACGCCGGCCGCATCGTTCTCGTCGAGCTTGTCGTAGCCGGAGATGCGGGCGACGTCATCCGTGAGCGTCAGCGCCGTCAGCGGATTGATCTGGCCGAGGCCGAAGGTCTGGCCGGCATAGAAGGGCTGGAAGAACACCGCGCTGAAGCGGTTGTTCGGGAAGGACGTGCCGCCGACCGTCTTGCCCTTGAAGCTGCGGTTCCAGACGCTCTCGCGGCAGGTCCACAGCGCGTAGGAGCCTTTCTTGGAGGCGCACTGGGCAAATTCCGGCCGCGCGACGAAGTCGCCGATGGATTCGCCGTCATAGGCGAAGCGGAAATTGCCGGTGTAGGAGGCGGCCTTCACGTAATAGCTCTGCAGGCGGTCGTAGGCGTCGACATTATAGGTATGCTCGCCGACGATGGCGCCGACCATGTGGATCGGGGCGATGCCGTATTTGCCGGCGATCGACTTGATCTTGCCGGTGAGCTGGCCGTCATTGGCGATGAGGTCGCGCACCTTCTCGTACTTGGCGTCGAAGGAGGTCTTGCCGGCCTTGGTGCGGCGCATGGAGGCGCCCGGAATGTTCGGCTGCTCGGCGTTGCGGTTGCCGGGCGGCACCACGTCGAGCGCCAGCGCCGTCGTCTGGCTCTGGACAAAAAGGGCGGCTGCAAGGGCAAGCACAGGCAAGAGCTGTCGCACGGTTCACATTCCCGTCTGGTCTAATCTGTCGGCGGATGGCGGCGACCGATGCACGACAATCGTGTCGGAATGATGCCAGGCGCGCGGCAAAGGCGTAAGGCCGGAGCGCCCCTCCTGTCGAGGGGCGACACCTTCAAAAATGCGGCACCGGCGGCCGCTAGCGGGTCACCGGTGCCGAAACGTCACAGGATATAGCGCGACAGGTCCGTATTGGCCGCCAGCGTGCCGACATGCTTGCGCACATATTCGGCGTCGATGAGGAGGCTGTTGCCGCCCTTGTCCGGGGCCTCGAAGGAGATTTCGTCGAGCACCCGTTCCATCACCGTCTGCAAGCGCCGTGCGCCGATATTCTCGACGGAGGCATTGAGTTGCACGGCGACGTCCGCCAGCGCGTCGATACCGTCCTCGGTGAAATCGAGCGTGACGTCTTCCGTCAGCATCAGCGCCTTGTATTGGCGGATGAGGCTTGCCTCCGTTTCCGTGAGGATGCGGCGGAAGTCCTCCTTGGTCAGCGCCCTGAGCTCGACGCGGATCGGCAGGCGGCCCTGAAGTTCCGGCAGGAGGTCCGAGGGCTTGGAGACATGGAACGCGCCCGAGGCGATGAAGAGGATATGGTCCGTCTTCACCGGCCCGTATTTCGTCGCCACCGTCGTGCCTTCGACGAGCGGCAAGAGGTCGCGCTGCACGCCCTCGCGGGAGACGCCCGCGCCCATGCCGCCGTCGCGCGCCGCGATCTTGTCGATCTCGTCGATGAAGACGATGCCGTCGTTCTCCGCCGAACGGATAGCCTCGCGCTGGATCTGCTCGTTGTCGAGCAGCTTGTCGGATTCGTCGTCGATCAGGACCTTGTAGCTGTCCTTGACCGTCGTCTTCACCTTCCTGGTGCGCCCGCCCATCGCCTTGCCGAACATTTCGGAAAGGTTGAGCACGCCGATATTGGCGCCGGGCATGCCGGGAATCTCGAAGCCGCCGGGCGTGCCGCTGTCGGCGATGTCGATCTCGATTTCCTTGTCGTCCAGCTCGTTGTTGCGCAGCTTCTTGCGGAACGAATCGCGCGTCGCCGGCGAGGCGGTCGCGCCGACAAGGGCGTCGAGCACCCGTTCTTCGGCGTTCATATGGGCCTTGGCCGTCACCTCGGCGCGCTTCTTCTCGCGCACCAGGCCGATGCCGACCTCCACGAGGTCGCGCACGATCTGCTCGACGTCACGGCCGACATAGCCGACCTCGGTGAACTTGGTCGCCTCGACCTTGACGAAGGGCGCGCCGGCCAGCTTGGCGAGGCGGCGGGAAATCTCCGTCTTGCCGACGCCCGTCGGGCCGATCATCAGGATGTTCTTCGGCATCACCTCGTCGCGCAGGTCCGGCTCGAGCTGGTGGCGGCGCCAGCGGTTGCGCAGCGCGATGGCGACGGCGCGCTTGGCGTCGTGCTGGCCGATAATGAAGCGGTCGAGTTCGGAAACGATCTCGCGGGGCGAAAAATTGGACATGGGCTTTTCCGTTTCTAGCAACGGTCCCGGGCCATCATCAGCGCCGGGCCGTCCTCTGTCATGCGTTGATCGAAAGCATGGAATCCGGCCTTTTCATAGGCCCGGATGGCATGCGCATTGTCCGGGTGGGGATCGAGCACGATCCGCTCCACACCCTCGTCGAAGACCTTGGCCGCGAAGGCGTCGATCATCGCCGGCCCGTGACCGATGCCGACCATGTCGGCAAGGCCGATGAACTGGTCGATACCGACAGTGCGGTCCGGCCGGTCGCCGAAGGAGAAATCATCGGCTGCAATCCGGTAGGATTGCAGGTAGGCGAAGGGCGTCCCGGCATGAAGAACGATGAAGGACGCCATTGCCGGATCGTCGAAATCCTCGGCAATGCCGGCGACTTCCTTCGCCGGCTCGCCCCACCAGCGCCGGACATGCGGCGCGTTCAGCCAGCGTTCCAGCATCGGCAGCTCGTCCGCCGTCACCGGCCGGAAGGTGTAGAGGTCAGCGGTCGGCATCCAGCGTTTCCACCACGACATTGTGGTTGGTGTAGACGCAGATGTCGCCGGCGATCTGCATGGCGCGGCGGGCGATCTCCTCGGCCGACTTGTCGGTGTCCATCAGCGCGCGGGCCGCGGCATAGGCATAATTGCCGCCCGAGCCGATCGCCATGGTGCCGTGCTCCGGCTCCAGAACGTCGCCATTGCCGGTCAGCGCCAGCGTGACGGACTTGTCGGCAACGAGCATCATGGCTTCGAGGCGGCGCAGGTAACGGTCGGTGCGCCAGTCCTTGGCAAGCTCCACGGCGGCGCGCATGAGCTGGTCGGGATATTGTTCCAGCTTGGCTTCCAGCCGTTCGAGCAGGGTGAAGGCATCGGCGGTCGCGCCGGCGAAACCGGCAATGACGTCGCCCTTGGCGAGGCGGCGCACCTTGCGGGCATTGCCCTTCATGACCGTCTGGCCAAGGCTCACCTGGCCGTCGCCCGCCATGACCACCTTGCCGTCCTTGCGGACGGTGATGATCGTCGTGGCGTGCATGGAAGCGTAGGGGTCGTGTTCACTCATGGATGGACCTTTCGGGCCCGGATACCGGGCAGGGCACCGCCGGCGAGGCGGCTTCGTTGCCATCTATGTAAGCAGCGCTTCGGCAATTGCAAACGGGGACGGAAGGGGAGATTTCCGGGGTAATTTCGCCGTGCCGGAGAGGAAGAACGGCGCACAAAGTATGATTTTATCCCAAGTGGAATAAATTCTTTATGCCCTTGCCGAATTGACTATCAATGAAAGCTCCTGAAAGTGACAGCATTCGGGATACTCCCCCATCGTCCCGTCCTTCGGAGAGCTTTTCACATGACCTATACGGAAAAAGCCGGTCTTTCGATCGATAGCGCCCTTTATGATTTTCTTGTGAAGGAGGCGCTGCCCGGCACGGGCGTGGACGCGGAACGCTACTTCTCGGATTTCTCCGCGATCGTGCATGACCTTGCGCCGGAAAACCGCGCGCTGCTCGCCAAGCGCGATGCGCTGCAGGAAAAGATCGACGCCTGGTATCGTCAGAACGGCGCGCCGTCCGACATGGCCGCCTATGAGGCCTTCCTGCGCGAGATCGGCTACCTTCTGCCCGAGGGCGACAAATTCTCCGTGACGACGGACAATGTCGACCCGGAAATCGCCGTCGTCGCCGGCCCGCAGCTCGTCGTTCCCGTCATGAACGCGCGTTATGCGCTGAACGCCGCCAATGCGCGCTGGGGTTCGCTCTACGACGCGCTCTACGGCACGGACGCGATCCCGGAAACGGACGGCGCGGAAAAGGGCAAGGGCTACAATCCGGTGCGCGGCGCCAAGGTCATCGCCTGGGCGCGCGGCTTCCTCGATGACGGCGCGCCGCTGGCCGGTGCTTCCTGGCGCGATGCGGCGGGCCTTTCCGTCGAGGGCGGCAAGCTGGTCGTGGCGCTGACGAACGGTGGTAAGACCGGCCTTTCCGACGAGACGAAGTTTGCCGGTTATGCCGGCGACGCCGCAGCGCCGACGCGCGTTCTCCTACGCAACAACGGCCTGCATATCGAAATCCGCATCGATGCCGCCACGCTGACCGGCAAGGACGATGCGGCGCATATTTCCGACGTCGTGATCGAATCGGCGCTGACCACGATCATGGACTGCGAAGACTCCGTCGCCGCCGTCGATGCCGAGGACAAGGTCGTCGTCTACCGCAACTGGCTCGGCCTGATGAAGGGCGACCTTTCGGAAGAGGTCGTCAAGGGCGGCAAGACCGTCACGCGCCGCCTCAACCCCGACCGCACCTACACCGCGCCCGACGGCTCTGCGCTGACGCTGCCGGCCCGCTCGCTGATGCTGGTGCGCAATGTCGGCCACCTCATGACCAATCCGGCGATCCGCGACCGCGACGGCAATGAAGTGCCCGAGGGCATCATGGACGCCATGGTCACCGCGCTGATCGCGCTCAACGACGTCGGCCCGAACGGCCGCCGCCAGAATTCGCGCGCCGGCTCGATGTATGTCGTCAAGCCCAAGATGCACGGTCCGGAGGAAGTCGCCTTCGCCTCCAAGCTCTTCGGCCGCGTCGAGGCCGCCGTCGGCATGGCGCCCAACACCATGAAGATGGGCATCATGGACGAGGAGCGCCGCACGACGATCAACCTCAAGGAGGCCATCCGCGCCGCCAAGGAACGCGTCGTCTTCATCAATACCGGCTTCCTCGACCGCACCGGCGACGAGATCCATACCTCGATGGAAGCGGGTCCGATGATCCGCAAGGGCGACATGAAGCAGGCCGCCTGGATCGGCGCCTACGAGAACTGGAACGTCGATATCGGTCTCGAATGCGGCCTGTCCGGCCATGCGCAGATCGGCAAGGGCATGTGGGCCATGCCCGACCTGATGGCCGCCATGCTGGAGCAGAAGATCGCCCATCCGAAGGCCGGCGCCAACACCGCCTGGGTTCCCTCGCCGACGGCCGCGACGCTGCATGCGACGCACTACCACAAGGTCAATGTCGCCGAGGTTCAGGCCTCGCTGCGCTCGCGCCCGCGCGCCAAGCTCTCCGACATCCTCTCCGTTCCGGTCGCGGTTCGCCCGAACTGGACGCCGGAGGAAATCCAGCGCGAGCTCGACAACAATGCCCAGGGCATCCTCGGCTATGTCGTGCGCTGGATCGACCAGGGCGTCGGCTGCTCCAAGGTTCCGGACATCAACAATGTCGGCCTGATGGAAGACCGCGCGACGCTGCGCATCTCCGCCCAGCACCTCGCCAACTGGCTGCATCACGGCGTCATCACCGAGGCGCAGATCCTCGAGACGATGAAGCGCATGGCCGCCGTCGTCGACGGGCAGAATGCGGGCGACCCGCTCTACCGCAACATGGCCGGCAATTTCGAAGGCTCCATCGCCTTCCAGGCGGCCGTCGAGCTGGTGCTGAAGGGCCGCGAGCAGCCGAACGGCTATACCGAGCCGGTCCTGCATCGCCGCCGCCTCGAGCTGAAGGCCGCTGGCGGCTGAGGAAGAGCCGGTTAGCGGTCGATCCCGCCGGCAGGCCCCTCATCCGCCTGCCGGCACCTTCTCCCCGCAAGCGGGGAGAAGGGACATGCCGCACCGTGCTGGATTTCGGGAAGCCCTTGCCTCCTTCGCCTTCTCCCCGCGTGCGGGGAGAAGGTCGCGGCAGCGGGATGAGGGGCACCGCCATACGCAAAAGGCCGCCGGTCATCCCGGCGGCCTTTTGCTTGATTGCGATACTCCGTGCTTACTGCTGGACGACGACGCGGGCACTCGTGCCGGGACGCACGCGCTTGTAGAGGTCGATGATGTCCTGGTTCATCAGGCGAATGCAGCCCGACGAGGCGGCGGTGCCGATGGAGGCCCATTCCGGCGTGCCGTGCAGGCGGAACAGCGTGTCCTGGCCCTTGTCGTTGAAGAGATACATGGCGCGCGCGCCGAGCGGGTTCTTCAGGCCCGGGCCCATGCCGTCCTTGACGTAGCGGGCGACTTCCGGCTTGCGGTCGGCCATTTCCTTCGGCGGATGCCAGGTCGGCCATTCCTGCTTCCAGGCGATGTAGGCCTCACCCTGCCAGGCAAAGCCCGACTTGCCGACGCCGATGCCGTAGCGCACGGCCTTGCCGCCGGGCAGCACATAATAAAGGAAGCGGTTCGGCGTGTTGACGACGATCGTGCCCGGCTTCTCGCTGGTGGCGTAATCGACGATCTGCCGGTGATACTTGGTGTTCACCTTGCTGATCGGGATCGCCGGCAGGGCGTAGCCATTGTCCTCAACAGCGCCATAGTCCGATGTGAAGATGGCATTGGTCGCCACCTTTTCGCCCGGACCGGACGTGGAGGAAGAAGAGCAACCGGCGAGCGTGACGGCTGCTGCGAGGCCGCACAGAAGGAGGGCATTGCGGAGGCGCATGGGATTCTCTTGGGTCAGGGAATTAGGAAGTTCCGTGGCGCAGAACTTTCATCGATCATGGTTTATTTTCGATTAAACCGGTCAATGCAAGCGCGTGCGCTGCGGCATGGGCCTGCGCTTGAGCAAAAAATCGGGGGAGTGTTTTTTTGCAACAATATCGCCCGGTTTCCGCCGCTTTCGCCGCACCCGACGCCATGCCAAGCACGCCTTTGCCGCCCGTTCAACGGCCTTTTCGCCCGCCGGCCCGAAGCCGCACAGGAACCGGGCGGCGCGGTTAACGGAGTCTTGCCTGAGTCGCGGCGGCACGGGCCGTCTTAACTTTTCGCCGGCCGGGCAGGCGATTCGCGCTAGACTGCGATTCGATCCCGAGGATTTCCAGATGACGATCGTCTCGCTGCACAACGACAATCCGCTGCTCGACGGCCGCCAGTCGGACCGCGCCATGATGGTGCGCCGCGGCGTCCAGCGCATGCTGATGGAGATGCGCCACGCGGTTCTGCCGGAACTGACGCTGGCGAGCGGCCGGCGCGCCGATCTCATCAGCCTTTCCGACAAGGGCGAGATCTGGATCGTCGAGATCAAGACGTCGATCGAGGATTTCCGCGTGGATCGCAAATGGCCGGATTACCGCCGCCACTGCGACCGGCTGTTCTTCGCCACCCACAAGGACGTGCCGCTCGATATCTTCCCGGAAGATTGCGGCCTCATCCTTTCCGATGGCTATGGCGCGCATATGCTGCGTGAGGCCCCGGAGCACAAGCTGTCGGCCCCAACGCGCAAGGCGGTGACTTTCGCCTTCGCCCGCGTCGCCGCGGGCCGGCTGCTGCTTGCGGAATTCTCCATGGATGCCCGGCGCGAGGGGCCGGACATCTCCGCCATCGTTTCCGGCCGCCGGGACGAGCCGGCCTGACTACTTGGGCGCGCGCTTTGCCAGGATGCGCTGAAGTGTGCGGCGGTGCATGTTGAGACGGCGCGCCGTCTCGGAGACGTTGCGGTCGCACATTTCATAGACGCGCTGGATATGCTCCCAGCGAACGCGGTCGGCCGACATCGGGTTTTCCGGCAGTTCCACCTTTTCCCCGGGACGCTGCGTCAGCGCGGCGAAGATATCGTCGGCATCGGCGGGCTTGGCGAGATAGTCGACCGCGCCGAGCTTCACCGCATTCACCGCCGTTGCGATATTGCCGTAGCCGGTCAGCATGATGATGCGCGTGTCGTCGCGGCGCTGGCGGATGGCGGCGATGACGTCGAGGCCGCTGCCGTCGCCGAGGCGCAGGTCCACGACGGCGTATTTCGGCGGGTTCGTCTTGGCCTTGGCGATGCCCTCCGCCACGGACTCGGCCGTATCGACGGCAAAGCCGCGCGTTTCCATGGCGCGTGCGAGACGGCGCAGGAAAGGCGCGTCGTCATCGACGAGAAGAAGGGAGGGATCCGGCCCGATATCGTCGGTTGCCGTCTGCGGTTCGGTGTTTTCTGTCATTTTTCTTCTTCCGTGGCCGGTTTTCGTCCAGTCTTGATCGGCGTCAGCTTATCACCCGTTAGAGAGAGTGGGTAAAGTCATTTCGCACCCTTGGCCTCCATGCGGGCCCGCGGCCAATCGACCGAGACGCGCGCGCCCGGCCGGTCGCCCGTGCGGTTGCCGAAGGTCAGTTTCGCGCCGGAGCGCTCCAGCAGCGTCTTGGCGATGAAGAGGCCGAGGCCGAGGCCGCCGGCCCGCTCGTCCTTCTGCCGCTTGGTGACATAGGGATCGCCGATGCGCTGCAGGATATCCGCCGCATAGCCGTCGCCGTCGTCCTCGATGACGATCGTCACCCGTTCCGGCGTGTGGCCAACGGTGACGGTCACCTCCTCGCGGGCATGGTCGACCGCGTTTTCGAGCAGATTGCCGAGGCCGTAGAGAATGCCCGGATTGCGGTTGCCCACCGGCTCGCTCTGCCGCTCGCCGTTTTCGACGAGATTGAGCCGGATGCCGAATTCGCGGTGCGGCGCCAGAACTTCTTCCATGAGGGAGGAAAGCGGCAGCACCCGCATATGCGCCTCGTCCTCGGTGGAAAGCGTCGTCAGCCGGCGCAGGATATCGCGGCAACGCTCGCTCTGGCTGCGCAGGAGCTGCACGTCTTCCCTGAAGCGGTCGTCGCTCCCCAGTTCCCGTTCCATTTCGCGGGCGACGACGCTGATCGTGGCGAGCGGCGTGCCCAGTTCATGCGCCGCCGCCGCCGCCAGTCCGTCGAGCTGCGAAAGATGCTTTTCGCGCTGGAGGATGAGTTCGGTCGCGGCCAGCGCATCGGAAAGTTCCGCCGCTTCCTGCGAGACGCGGTAGGAATAGAAGGCGGCGAAGGCCGTGGTCGAGACGATGGCGAACCAGAAGCCGGCCGTCAGGATCGGCGGCACGACGAGCAGCGTGCCGGGAAACCATGGCAGCGGGAAAGGCGTGAAGGCGAGCGCCGTGATGCCTGC
Source organism: Shinella zoogloeoides (assembly GCF_020883495.1). NCBI lineage: Bacteria > Pseudomonadati > Pseudomonadota > Alphaproteobacteria > Hyphomicrobiales > Rhizobiaceae > Shinella > Shinella zoogloeoides. Next base: position 3,590,136 of record NZ_CP086610.1, read on the forward strand.
GACGGCAAGCCCGCCGAGCGTCAGGCTGAAACGCACCGGCTGCAGCGACGAGGAGATGATGACCGGCACGCAGACGAGCGGCGCGAAGGGGTTCGCAAGGCCGCCGGTGATGAAGAGTAGTGCCGTGAGCTGGCAGAGATCGAAGGCGAGCAGCAGGAAAGCCGCTGCCGGCGTGAGGCGATGGGCCGGCGGAAAGCGCACGGCAAGGAAGAAGTTCACCGCCGCCAGAAGCGCGATCAGCACCGCGCTCGGCAGAAGCGGCAGCGGAAAATCCAGCCAAAGCGCAACGACGATGACGCTAATCGACTGGCCGGCTACCGCCAGCCAGCGCAGGCGGATGAGCGTTTCGAGGCGAAGCCGCCGGCCGGAGCCCTCGAGGTCGAGATCCTGATAGAATGTCATTCCCGTCTCCTTCACGTGCCGCGCGGCTTGGCGCGCGTCGTCGGCATGGCCCCGGCCGGGTCCTCCGGCCAGGGGTGTTTCGGATAGCGCCCGCGCATGTCCGCGCGCACGTCCCGCCAGGACCCGGCCCAGAAGCCGGGCAGGTCCCGCGTCGTCTGGATCGGGCGGTGCGCGGGCGATTGCAGTTCCAGAAGCAATGGCAGCCGCCCGCCGGCGACGGCCGGATGCTGCTTCAGCCCGAACAGTTCCTGCACGCGGATCGCCAGCACCGGCTCCTCGCCATCGTAGCGGATCGGATGGCGCTGGCCGGTGGGCGCTTCGAAATGCGTGGGCGCGAGCCGCGCCAGATCGCGCTGCACATCATAGGGGACAAGGGCAAGCAACCCCTCCTGCAAACGGCCCGGCGAAATATCGTCGATGCCGCGCGCCGCCTCCTGGAAGGGCGCGAACCAGTCGTCGAGCCGCGCCAGCAGCGCGTCGTCGCTCGTATCCGGCCATGGCGTGCCGATCGAGCGGTGCAGGAAGCCGATCCGGTCGCGAAGCTGCGCCGCCTCGCGGGAAAAGGGCAGGACCTGAAGCCCGAGCTGGCGCACGCCATCGGCCAAGGCCTGCGCCGCCTTCGGTCCGCCCGGTCGCGGAAGCGGGGTTTCCTCGATGATCATCGCGCCGAGCCGCACGACCCGCCGCGCCCGTACCTGCCGGCTCGTCCGGTCGAAAACGCATTGATCCTCGCGCACGATCTTTTCGGCAAGCTCGGCCTCGACGGTGGCGCGATCGATTTCCGCCGCCGCGAGAATGCGCTGCCGCCCCGCCTGCCCGGTGAGGTCGGCGACGACGATCATCTCGGCACCCGCCAGCCGCTCGGTCTCCGGCAACTCGCCGCCGCGCCCGTTCGCCATGACAAAACGCCCGCGCCCGCCGCGCTGCAGGGCGACGCGATCGGGGAAGGCATGCAGCAGCAGCGCGCCCGGCGTGCTTGCCGCGGGGGATGCGGCCTTGCCGAAACCGTCCGCCATGCGCTGCGCCAGCCGCTTCGCCGCCTCGGCCCGCTCGCCGCGTTCATTGGCGAAGCGGCGCAGGCGCTCTTCTATATCCACGGCCGAACCGCCGAGACCCTGTTCGGTGAGCAGCACCGCCAGCCGCGCGGCGGCGGCCTGCTGCCCCTCATTGGCGGCATGAAGAATCATCGCAGCCAGCCGCGGCGGCAGCGCAAGCTCGCGGATGCGTTTTCCCGCGGGGGTCAGCGCACCGGCCTCGTCGAGCGCGCCGAGCAGGTGAAGCAGGCTGCGCGCCTCTTCCACCGCGGCGGCCGGCGGCTGGTCGACCAGCCTGAGATCCGCCGGATCGCTGACGCCCCAATGGGCAAGGTCGAGCATGAAGGAGGAAAGGTCGCTGGACAGAATCTGCGGTGGCGTGAAGGCCGGCAGCGCCGCCGTCTGGCCGGCATGCCAGAGCCGGATCGCGATGCCCGGCTCCGTTCGCCCGGCGCGGCCGGCGCGCTGGTCGGCCGAGGCGCGAGACACCCGCACCGTCTCCAGTCGCGTAATGCCCGTCGCCGCCTCGAAGACCGGCAGGCGCTGCAGCCCGCTGTCGATGACGATGCGCACGCCGTCGATGGTGATGGAGGTTTCGGCAATCGACGTCGCCAGCACGATCTTGCGCGTACCGGCGGGGGCTGGGCGGATCGCGGCGTCCTGTTCCTTCTGGCTGAGATTGCCATAGAGCGGCACCACCGTCGTCTCCGCGCCGAACCGGCCCTCCAGCCGCTCGGCCGTGCGGGTGATCTCGGCCTGTCCGGGCAGAAAGGCGAGGATCGACCCACTCTCCCCGCGATGCGCCTCCATAATAGCGCGCGCCATGCCGTCTTCTATACGCTCGCCCGCCGGCCGGTCCTGATAGCGCACATCGACCGGAAAGCTCCGCCCCTCGCTGAGGATAGCCGGCGGATTGTCCAGCAGCGCCG